>JAFUZE010000285.1 GCA_017476765.1 Lachnospiraceae bacterium | reverse complement strand
GCCGACAGAATGAAGCAGACAGAATAAAGCGGACAGAATAAAGCGGACAGGACAGAGCAGGCACAATAAAGCAGACAGGACTGCGAGTAGAACAGCAAATAGGGCAGAGAGGGATTGTATGTCAGAGAAGCAAAAGGTAAAAGTGAAAATATGCGGCTTGCGGCGCCTGGAGGATGTCGAGGCAGTCAATCGGTATCGGCCGGATTATGTGGGCTTTGTCTTTGCAAGGAGCAAGAGGCAGGTAACACCTGATGAGGCGAAAAGACTGTCGGGCAAGATTCGTCCGGACATTCGCCGGGTCGGTGTGTTTGTTGATCAGAGTCCGGAGCTTTTGGCGCAGCTTCTGCTGGATGGGACGGTGGATTTTTTACAGCTGCACGGAGCGGAGGATGCAGCTTATGAGCAGACATTGTCGCAGCTTCTCCGAGAAGGAGGCATCAGAAAACCGCAGGAGCATCTCATCAAAGCATACCGTATTCGAGGCAGGGAGGATTTTGAAAATCTGGGACAGACGATGTGCAAGTACCTTCTGCTCGATGCGTATTCGGTGAAGTGTGAGGGCGGCAACGGGGAAAGCTTTGACTGGAGTCTGATTACCCGGATTCAGAAGCCGTTTTTTCTGGCAGGAGGCATCGGGCTTAACAATGTGGAAGCGGCGGTGAAGGATGTCAGGCCTTATGGGGTCGATGTGAGCAGCAGCCTGGAGACGGACGGCTATAAGGATGAAACAAAAATAAAGCAATTTATGGAAAGGATTAGAAGCTATGAGTAAAGGCAGATATGGCATTCACGGCGGACAGTATATACCGGAGACGCTGATGAATGAGATTCACAATCTGGAGGAGCAGTATGAGCATTATAAAAAGGATCCCGAGTTTAACGCGGAGCTTCAAAAGCTTTTGGAGGAATATGCGGGAAGACCTTCCCTGCTTTACTATGCCAAAAAGATGACGGAGGATTTGGGCGGAGCAAAGATTTATTTTAAGAGAGAGGATCTGAACCATACCGGCTCGCACAAGATCAACAACGTGCTTGGACAGGCGCTGCTCGCCAAAAAGATGGGAAAGACGCGTATTATCGCAGAGACCGGAGCAGGACAGCACGGCGTGGCGACTGCTACGGCAGCAGCTCTTCTGGGACTTGAATGTGAGATTTTTATGGGCAAGGAGGATACGATCCGGCAGGCACTCAACGTGTACCGGATGCAGCTGCTCGGTGCCAAAGTAAATGCGGTGGAGAGTGGGACGGCGACGCTCAAGGATGCGGTCAACGAGTGTATGCGGGAGTGGACGAAGCGGGTTGACGATACACTCTATGTGCTCGGTTCTGTCATGGGACCGCATCCGTTCCCAATGATCGTACGGGATTTCCAGAGCGTGATCAGCAGGGAAGCACGGGCACAGATTCTAAAGGCGGAAGGAAAGCTCCCGGATGTCGTGATGGCATGTGTCGGCGGCGGCAGCAATGCGATGGGAATGTTCTATGAATTTATTAAGGATGAGAGCGTCCGCCTGATTGGCTGTGAGGCGGCCGGAAAGGGCGTGGATACGGACCGCACGGCGGCGACGATCGCAGTCGGCACGGAAGGTATTTTTCACGGAATGAAATCTTATTTTTGTCAGGATGAATACGGACAGATCGCACCGGTCTACTCGATTTCGGCAGGACTCGATTATCCGGGCATCGGACCGGAGCACGCACATCTGCATGATATCGGAAGGGCGGAGTATGTGCCTGTCACCGACGACGAGGCAGTTGCGGCGTTTGAATACATCGCACGAACGGAAGGAATTATTGCTGCCATCGAGAGTTCCCATGCGGTCGCACATCTTTTGAAGCTTGCGCCGACAATGAGCAAGGATCAGATTATCATCTGCTGCCTGTCAGGACGCGGTGATAAGGATGTGGCGGCAATCGCAAGATATAAGGGGGTGGACTTACATGAGTAACATACAAAAGGCATTTGCGGATAAAAAAGCATTTATTCCGTTTTTGACGGCGGGAGACCCGAATCTCGATAAGACCTATGAGTATATTCTACAGCTGGAAAAGGCAGGTGCTGCTCTGATTGAGATCGGTATTCCGTTTTCCGACCCGATTGCGGAGGGACCGGTCATTCAGGCAGCGAATGTCAGGGCACTCTCGGCAGGCTGTACGACGGACAAGGTCTTTGACATGGTCGGTAAGGTGCGGCAAAAGACCGATATCCCGCTCGTCTTTCTGACCTACTTAAACCCGGTGTTCAAATATGGGTATGAGCGATTCTGTGCACGCTGCAAGGAGGCAGGAATCGACGGGCTGATCATTCCGGACATGCCGTTTGAGGAAAAAGGGGAGCTTAAGGAGATTGCCCGCAAATATGATGTGGACATTATTTCCCTGATTGCCCCGACCTCGAAGGAGCGAATTGAAACGATTGCAAAGGATGCGGACGGTTATATCTATGTCGTATCGTCAATGGGAGTCACCGGAGTACGAAGCGAGATCAAGACGAATGTGAAGGAGATCGTTTCCCATATAAAGGCGGTAACGGATGTTCCTGTTGCAATCGGCTTCGGCATCAACACGAGGGCGCAGGTGCAGGAGTTCTGGCAGTATGCGGACGGGGTCATCGTCGGAAGCGCAATCGTTAAGCTGATTGAGAAATATGGTGAGAATGCGGCGGACGCAATCGGGGATTATATTCATCAGATGATCTCGTGACAGAACGGTAAAAAGTGTTTTTTCTTGTCGAAAAAAGGAGCATTTTGGGTTGAAATAGGCTGTGCATTTGTTATATACTTAATGTATCTTCCGAGCGTTAGAAGGTGTGAAGGATTTCTTAAAATTATATGGAAATGAGGGTAGGCAATGTTTGATTTTAAGTTTGACTGGCAGCCGGAAATGGATACACATATCGAGGATATGGATGTGCAGCACCGCCAGTTATTTAAGATAGGAAGAGACATGGAGCAGCTGCTTCGCATCAAGTGTATTGGGGTGACGGATGCGCAGCTGCTTGATATTATTCTTCAGCTCAGGGATTTTACGGGATATCATTTTTATGAGGAAGAGATGCTGATGGAGGAGATTCATTATCCGAAGCTGAAGGAGCACCGGCAGATGCATCTGAAATATGCGAATTATGTAATGAATATCAATATGCCGAAGCTGAAGGCAAATCCCGAGATGGAACTCAAGGAGATCAAGGACGAGATACAGGACTGGATTTTTTCGCATATGCTCCACGACGACAAGGAGTTTGCGCAGGCATATCTCGAATACAAGCAGAAGGAAAAGAATCAGGCGGCAGCAGAGGCGGAAACGGAAGGAAAGCCGGTCTATGTCGACGGGTTCGGATACGAAATCTGTTCTCTGGAGGTATCGAATGTATATCTGGACAGGAACCAGAGCCAGAAGGGACATATAGTTGTTGCCTATAAGGAAAATGCGAGGGATTTTAACCGCCTGACTGCGCTGGAGAGGAACATTTATTTCGGCGAGCTGTCCAAGGTGGCGAACACGGTGATGAAGCTGTATGGTACAAAGGCTGCGGATTATGTATCGTTTGGCATGACGGATAAAAATTTCTGCTTCCATATTATTCCCCGGTATTCGCAGACCGACGGGCTGGGTGCCGGCTATTTTGATCCGGCAGGAGAGCTGGTGCTCGATGATGCGCAGATGCTTTTGCGCATTGATGAAATTAAAAAAGCTTTGAATAAATAATTTGTTTTCTGGTAACCCTTATAAGTAAAAAGGAGGTAGACAGAAAATGAATGGTAGTCGAGGTTGGGATTATACCGCTCTTGTCATTACGGTAGTCGGAGCTATTATCTGGGGACTCGTTGGATTATTCAACTGGAATCTGGTATCCATGCTGTTTGGCAGCGGTTCATGGCTGAGCAGAATCATTTATGTGCTTGTCGGCATCTGTGGTTTATACACGCTTACATTTTTCGGAAGAATCACAGACCGGAGTGAAGCATAGACAAAGGAAGTAAAAAACAGCGGCTCGGAGTTCGCGCAAATACGAACATCCGGGCTGCTTTCTTTTATCTTATTGGAAAATATCTGATACAAAATTTTTGCGGAAAATTCCGCTGCGCAGAGGACGCAAAGGAAAGCTCATTGCCAGCCTCCGTCGAGCGTGATGATCTGACCGGTCAGATAGGACGGGGCATCGATCAGCTGACAAACGAGCCGGGCAACTTCGCCTGGTTCACCCATCCGGCATGCCGGAATCTCTTCGATCAGCTGCAACCGTTCGTCCTCGTCAAAGCATCGGTTCATATCGGTATCGATGACACCGCAGGCAATGGCATTGACGGAAATACCGCTTGGAGCCAGTTCCTTGGCGAGTGCCCTTGTGAAGCTGTTGACCCCGCCCTTCGAGGCGCTGTATGCGACCTCCATCGAAGCGCCGATGCTGCCCCAGACGGAGGAGATGCTTATGATGGAACCGGCGTGTTTTTGCAGCATCAGGGATGCGGCAAGCTTGCTTGTATAAAACACCGAGGATAAATTGGTATCGATGATGCGGTGCCAGTCATCGACAGAAAGCTCCGTCAGAAGTCCGATATGGGAGATGCCGGCATTGTTGATCAGCACATCGAGCGTATCGATCCGGTCAAACACGGCCTTTACAAATTCATACGAGCCGATATCGCCGGTGAAGCAGTGGCAGCGGATGGAATAAGTCTGCTCCAGCTGTTCCTTTAGTCCGGCAAGCAGCTGCGCGTTTGTGTGACATACTAAATATAAGTCGTAATGCAGTGCACCGAGCGCCTCGGCGATTGCCCTGCCGATTCCTCTGGATGCGCCGGTGATAAGAGCGGTTTTTGGCATAGTTCTTCCTTTCCGGCAATTCAGGAATCAAAAGCCGGAAAGGCTGCGTCTGAATCTGCCTATTGAAAAATGGACATAAAATGTATATGATAATAAGGAATTGTTCAAAAATCAGTTACATAGCCCGCTATGCGCCTGACTTTTGAACAGTTCCTAACAGTTTATGCAAGATAAATTTACCATGTAAAGTGCGGTTTTGTAAACGCCTAAAGAAAATAAAAGGAGAAAGGAAGAAAAGTATGAAAAAGGACATCGTGATCATCGGCGGCGGACCGGCGGGACTTAGCGCAGCCATTTACAGTGCACGTGCCGGGTTTGATACATTGCTGATTGAGAGAAACGGCATGGGAGGGGGACAAGTACTCAACACTTATGAGGTGGATAATTATCCGGGACTTCCGGGCATCAGCGGATTTGAGCTGGGCAATAAGATGGAGGAGCATGCCAAAAAGCTGGGAGTGCAGTTTGCCGCATGTGAAGTGGAAGCGGTAGAGGACTTGGGAAAAGTGAAAAAGCTGACGACCTCGGACGGAGAGATCGAAGCGAAGGGAATTGTGATTGCCACAGGGGCACAGCATGCGAAGTTAAATGTGAAAGGGGAAAATGAGCTGTCCGGAATGGGCGTTTCCTACTGTGCGACGTGTGACGGTGCATTTTTCAAAAACCGCACGGTGGCAGTTGTCGGCGGCGGTGATGTGGCGGTAGAGGATGCCATCTTCCTTGCAAGGGGCTGTGAGAAGGTCTATCTGATTCACAGAAGGGATCAGCTGCGTGCGGCAAAGAGCCTGCAGAATGCGCTGAGCGCCCTTCCGAATGTGGAGATGTGCTGGGACAGCGTTGTCACGGAAATTGAGGGGCAGGATCAGGTCGAGGGTGTGCGCCTTCGAAACGTCAAGACACAGGAGGAGAAAAGCCTCCCGGTGGACGGTGTGTTCGTGGCAGTCGGCATGCTTCCGGACAGCAACGCTTTTCGGGATTTGGTCGAGCTGGATGAGAAGGGGTATATTGTGGCGGATGAGACGTGCCGGACGAGCGTGCCGGGAATCGTGGCTGCCGGAGACATCCGCACGAAGCAGCTTCGACAGATCATAACTGCGGCGGCGGACGGGGCGAATGCCGTGACAACATTGGAAAATTATTTTTTATGTCCTTGACAAGCCAGAATATGGATGCTATAGTATTTCTTGGATGTAACAAATTTGTAACAAATAACAGAAACTTGTTAACAAACGTTCAAGACGATTTGGAGGAACAGATGAGAAATCATAGCATGAAACTTGCGGCTTGTATTTTAACAGGCGCACTGATACTTGCAAATTCGACTTTATATACACAGGCATCAAGTGCACTTCCGTCAGCCGGTGCGGCTGTCACATTGGAGAGTGTATCGAGCATAGAGACAGCAAGCAACGCCGGTGTCAGCATAGCTCCGGCAGAGACACAGACACAGGATACGGAGGAGGCGGAAGCCGATACCGATAAGAAAGAGACAGAAGTAAAGCTGTCGGCAGGCGAGGCGACAAGCGTTGCGGGAGTCGGCGGAGTGCTCAGCGAGCCGGTTCTGACTGATGAGCAGATCGCCCAGGCGGCACAGATTGAGGAGGAAAAATATTTTTCCAGTCTGGTCATTGCAAAGGTGAATGATTATGTGAATGTCAGAAGCGAACCGAGTGAGGAGGGTGAAATCCTCGGTAAGCTTTACAACGAATCCGTCGGAGAATTTATTTCCGAGCAGGACGGCTGGTATGAAATCAAGTCGGGAAGCGTTACAGGCTTTGTCAAGGGTGAATATGTGGTTACCGGCGAGGATGCCATTGATCTTGCAAAGCAGGTCGGCAAACGCATTGCAACGGTCAACACGACAACGTTGTTCGTCCGTGACGAGGCGACAACGGAGTCTTCGGTTGTCGGCTATGTAGGCATGGAAGATGAGCTTACGGTGAAGGAAGACCTTGACGGATGGGTAAAGGTATCCATCGAAGAGGGTGAAGGATATATCTCAAAGGATTATATCGATCTGTCTACCGAATTTGTCAAGGCAGAGTCCAAGGCAGAGGAGGAAGCAAGACTTCAAAAGGAGGAAGCTGCCAGACAGGCTGCCAACGCAGCAGCTGCTGCTGCGGATAAGAAGGAGCAGAAGAGCGGAAAGAGTTCCCAGAGCGGCGCTTCGGGAGCAAGCGTGAGCGGAGGCGGACGCGGTTCGGCTGTCGCAAATTATGCATTACAGTTTGTCGGCAATCCGTATGTATACGGCGGCTCCAGCCTGACGAACGGAACAGACTGCTCCGGCTTTACGATGAGCGTGTATGCACAGTTCGGCGTATCCCTGCCGCACTCATCAGGCGCACAGAGAGGTGTCGGATATGATGTAGGCGGTCTTGCCAATGCACAGCCGGGTGACATCGTATGCTATTCCGGACACGTCGGAATTTATATCGGCAACGGTCAGATCGTGCATGCATCTACCGCAGCGACCGGTATCAAGGTTTCCAACGCAAGCTACAGACAGGTACTGTCTGTGAGACGTATCTTCTAATATATTTGACAGAGCGTAAATGATAAGGTGATGCATTTATATATCGCCCGATAAACAAAAAACAGGAATCTCCGAAGGCTGTCTGCCGGAAGAGATTCTTTTTTGTTTGCCGCGCGATATATATAGGTTGCACCGGCGCTGACATAAAAGTCAGTCTATTTTCGGGCGGGCATGCCGGCGGTTGAGGGGCAAAATAGACACAATGCACAAAAAATCAAAAAAGCAAGTGCAAAAAGCGGAAATGCAGATAAAAAGTTTTCCACAATCAAAATGCCGATTTTGATGGAAAAACCGACTTATACACGAAGTTATACACATTATCCACAAAAAACAGGGCAAAAAGGCGTGTGTTTTATGGTAACTGAAAGGAACATCTGTTTTGTACAACAATCATAAAATTGCTCCCCGAGTGAAAAAAAACGACAAAACATCTTGACTTTTATAATGTGAAAAAATAAGAAACAATTACGCAAAATTATTGGAAAATTCATGGTAATTATGGTATAATTTATTTGCTAGTCAGACAAGCCCTGTATGCGGGAAGATTGGTATGTCCGTATCGTCTGTTTCCGGACGCAAATCAGGAATGGGATGCGGGCAAATATAAACAGAAAGGGATGGGCATCATGAAATTTAATATTTTGGGCAAGAATATCGAAGTGACAGAAGGACTCCGGACTGCAGTTGAGGAAAAGATCGGAAAGCTGGAGAAGTATTTTACACCCGAAACAGAAGTCCATGTAACGCTTAGTGTTGAGAAGGATAGACAAAAGATCGAGGTCACGATTCCGGTAAAAGGAAACATTATCCGTTCCGAGCAGGTCAGCAATGATATGTATGTATCGATCGATCTGGTGGAAGAGATTATCGAGCAGCAGCTCAAGAAGTATAAAAACAAGCTGGTAGACCAGAAACAGGGAAATGCAAACTATTTTAAGAAGGAATTTGTGGAGAAGGAGTATCTCGAGGATGACGAGGTAAAGATTATTCGCACGAAGCGCTTTGATATCAAGCCGATGTATCCGGAGGATGCCTGCGTCCAGATGGAGCTTTTGGGACATAATTTCTTTGTGTTCTGCAATGCGGAGACAGATCAGGTCAATGTCGTTTATAAGAGGAAAGGAAACACCTACGGACTGATCGAGCCGGAGGAATAGAATACAAAGCGGGGGCGAAAGCCGTCGGAAATCGAAGAATAAAAACACCTTGTAAATTTTCCTTTTGCAAGGTGTTTTTTGCATGAGTGGGTAAAACCCGTTGCAAAAGTATTTTCGCTATGATACAATAGATGCAGTGGGCAATGACAAAAAAATAACAATCATTGCGAACCCCTGAAAAATAGGTATGATCAATCATAATGGAGGAAAACAAAATGGCGAAAAAAGTAGTTTTGGCAGGTGCATGCCGTACAGCGATCGGCACAATGGGCGGAACGCTCAGCACAACACCGGCAACTGATCTCGGTGCAATCGTAATCAAGGAAGCTTTAAACAGAGCCGGCGTAGCGCCGGATCAGGTGGATCATGTATATATGGGATGCGTTATTCAGGCAGGCCTCGGACAGAACGTGGCACGTCAGGCATCCATCAAGGCAGGACTTCCGAACGAGGTTCCGGCAGTGACTGTAAACGTTGTCTGCGGTTCCGGACTCAACTGTGTGAACATGGCTGCACAGATGATTCAGGCAGGCGATGCAGACATCGTTGTGGCAGGCGGTATGGAGAATATGTCTATGGCACCGTACGCAGTTCCGCAGGCTCGTTTCGGATACAGAATGAACAACGGCACGTTAGTTGACACGATGATCAAGGATGCCCTCTGGGATGCATTCAATGATTATCATATGATCAAGACTGCCGACAATATCGCAGAGCAGTGGGGACTGACGAGAGAGGAACTCGACGAGTTCGCTTTAAAGAGCCAGCAGAAGGCAGAGGCTGCCCAGAATGCAGGTGCATTTGACGATGAGATCGTACCGGTTACGGTCAAGAAGAAAAAAGAGACGATCGAGTTCAAGGTAGATGAGGGACCTCGCCACGGTTCCACGATCGAGGGACTGGCAAAGCTTCGCCCGATCAATCCGGACGGATATGTTACGGCTGGAAATGCTTCCGGAATCAACGACGGTGCGGCAGCGATCGTCGTGATGAGCGAGGAGAAGGCAAAAGAGCTTGGCGTAACTCCGATGGCTACATTTGTTGCCGGAGCGCTTGGCGGTGTAGACCCGTCGATCATGGGTATCGGACCGGTTGCTTCCACAAAGAAGGTATTGGCTAAGACCGGTTACAAGATTGAGGACTTCGATATCATCGAGGCAAACGAGGCATTTGCCGCACAGTCCGTTGCGGTAGGCAAGGATCTTGGAATCGATGTGGAGAAGCAGTTGAATCCAAACGGCGGAGCCATCGCATTGGGACATCCGGTAGGAGCATCCGGATGCCGTATCTTAGTAACACTGCTTCATGAGATGAAGAAGGCAGGAGCAAAGAAGGGACTTGCCACCTTATGTATCGGCGGCGGCATGGGCTGCTCCACCATCGTGGAAATGGAATAATTTCATAGATTCGTGATAAGACGAAACCAAACAACATTGACTGCCGGGAGCGAATGCTCCGGCAGCCGTTGTTGCGTAAAAGGATATTTTTAATAAAAGGAGATAAGCTATGGAATTCGTACAATACGAACAAAAGGGGCAGATCGCTGTGATCACGATCAGCCGGGAGAAGGCACTGAATGCATTGAATTCGCAGGTGCTCGAGGAATTGGATCAGACATTGGACGCTGTTAATTTGGATGAAGTGAGAGCACTGATTCTGACGGGTGCCGGACAGAAGTCTTTTGTGGCAGGTGCGGACATCGGTGAGATGAGCACACTGACAAAGGCAGAGGGAGAGGCATTCGGAAAGAAGGGAAATGATGTGTTCCGCAAGCTGGAGACCTTCCCGATTCCGGTCATTGCTGCCGTAAACGGATTTGCGCTCGGCGGCGGATGTGAGATTTCGATGAGCTGTGATATCCGAATCTGCTCGGACAATGCAGTGTTCGGACAGCCGGAGGTCGGACTCGGCATCACACCGGGATTTGGCGGTACACAGAGACTTGCCCGCATCGTCGGTGTCGGCATGGCGAAGCAGATGATTTACTCTGCAAGAAATATCAAGGCAGAGGAGGCATACAGAATCGGACTTGTCAATGCGGTTTATACGCAGGAGGAGCTGCTTCCAGCAGCTGAGAAGCTGGCAGGCACGATTGCGAAGAATGCTCCGATCGCAGTGCGCAACTGCAAGAAGGCAATCAATGAAGGTCTCGATGCGGCGATGGATGATGCCATCGTGATCGAGGAGAAATTGTTCGGCGACTGCTTCGAGACGGAAGACCAGAAATACGGCATGGCATTCTTCCTCGACAAGAATAAGGAGAAGGTAAAGGAGCCGTTCAAGAACTGCTGATCAACTATTTCTCATGCCGGTGCAGCGATTCGCAAATAACTGCACCGGAGCATGGCGATAGTTACAATACAAAAATAATTTTATAGGAGGACTTACAATGAAAGTAGGTATTATTGGTGCAGGTACGATGGGTGCCGGAATTGCTCAGGCTTTTGCCCAGACAGAAGGCTATGAAGTTTACCTTTGCGATATCAACGACGAGTTCGCTGCAAACGGTAAGAACAGAATTGCAAAAGGCTTAAGCAAATTAGTGGAAAAAGGAAAAGTAACGCAGGAGTATGCAGACGGTGTGCTTGCAAAAATCACGACCGGTGTGAAGGACATCTGTACAGACGCAGAGTTAGTTGTGGAAGCTGCTCTTGAAGTGATGGAAGTGAAGCAGCAGACCTTCAAGGAGTTGCAGGATATCGTTCCGGCTGACTGTATTTTTGCTACCAATACTTCTTCCCTCTCCATCACGGAGATCGGTTCGGGACTTGACAGACCGGTTATCGGTATGCACTTCTTCAATCCGGCAAACAGAATGAAGCTGGTGGAAGTGATTGCGGGCTTAAATACACCGGTTGAGATGGTTGATAAGATCAAAGAGATTTCCGTTGCAATCGGCAAGGAGCCGGTTCAGGTTGAGGAAGCTCCGGGATTCGTTGTAAACAGAATCTTAATTCCGATGATCAACGAAGCAATCGGCATCTATGCAGAGGGCATTGCTTCTGTGGAAGGTATCGATCAGGCAATGAAGCTCGGTGCAAATCATCCGATGGGCCCGTTAGCATTAGGTGATCTTGTTGGTCTTGATATCGTACTTGCAATCATGAACGTTCTTTACACAGAGACCGGTGATTCCAAGTATCGTCCGCATCCGCTTTTAAAGAAAATGGTTCGCGGCAGACAGCTCGGTATCAAAACAGGCAAAGGCTTCTATGACTATAACAAGTAATTCGTTCTATATATTTTTAATGGAGGAAGAAAGATCATGGATTTTACTTTAAGCAAAGAACATGAAATGGCGAGACAGTTATTCAAAGATTTCGCTGAAAATGAAGTAAAACCTCTCGCTCAGGAGGTTGATGAGACAGAAGTATTTCCAAGAGCTACAGTTGAAAAGATGGGCAGATACGGCTTTTTGGGAATTCCGGTTCCAAAGGAGTATGGCGGACAAGGATGCGACCCTCTCACCTATGTGATGTGTGTTGAGGAGCTCTCTAAGGTTTGCGGTACGACAGGCGTTATCGTATCTGCACATACCTCACTCTGTATTGACCCGATCATGACATACGGTACACCGGCGCAGAAGGAGAAATATCTTGCTCCGCTTGCAAAGGGCGAGAAGCTTGGCGCATTCGGTCTGACCGAGCCGGGTGCAGGTACCGACGCACAGGGACAGCAGACAAAGGCTGTTTTAGACGGTGATGAGTGGGTATTAAACGGTTCCAAGTGCTTTATCACAAACGGTAAGGAAGCAGACGTTTACATCATCATCGCAGTGACAGGCAAGGTGGAAAAGCGCGGCAGAATGCAGAAAGAAATCTCTGCGTTTATCGTGGAAAAGGGAACGCCTGGATTTACCTTCGGTACGAAGGAAGCAAAGATGGGTATCCGCGGCTCCTCCACATACGAGCTGATCTTTACCGACTGCCGTATCCCGAAGGAGAATCTGCTCGGACAGTAGGGAAAAGGCTTTAACATCGCAATGCATACGCTTGACGGCGGACGTATCGGTATCGCTGCACAGGCGCTTGGACTTGCAGAGGGTGCATTAGAGACAACGATTGAATATGTAAAAGAGAGAAAGCAGTTCGGCCGTTCGATTGCACAGTTCCAGAATACACAGTTCCAGCTGGCAGATATGGCTACGAAGGTGGAAGCTGCCAAGTTATTGGTTTACAAGGCTGCGATGGCTAAGGCTACCCAGAAGAGCTATTCCTTTGAGGCTGCACAGGCGAAGCTGTATGCCGCAGAGGTGGCTATGGAAGTGACGACAAAGGCAGTTCAGTTACATGGTGGATATGGTTATATCAGAGAATACAACGTTGAGCGTATGATGCGTGATGCAAAGATTACGGAAATTTACGAAGGTACTTCCGAAGTTCAGCGTATGGTTATTTCTGGCAGTTTATTAAAATAGGAGGTAAGTGATCGTGAAAATCATCGTTTGTATTAAACAGGTTCCGGATACAAAGGGCGGCGTAAAGTTCAATCCGGACGGAACTCTCGACAGAGGTGCAATGCTTGCCATCATGAATCCGGATGATAAAGCCGGCTTAGAGGCAGCTCTCAGATTAAAGGATCAGTACGGAGCAGAGGTTACCGTTCTGACAATGGGTCTTCCAAAGGCTACGGATGTTCTCCGCGAAGCAATCGCTATGGGTGCTGACAAGGGTATCTTAGTGACAGACAGAGTATTAGGCGGTGCCGATACATGGGCAACCTCCACAACGATTGCAGGTGCGATCCGCAATTTGGAGTATGATCTGATTATTACCGGCCGTCAGGCAATCGATGGAGATACCGCACAGGTTGGTCCGCAGATTGCAGAGCACTTGGGACTTCCGGTAATCTCCTATGCACAGGATATCAAGGTGGAGGGAGACAAGGTTATCGTTCAGCGTCAGTATGATGACAGATATCACGTTCTGGAAGCAAAAATGCCTTGCCTGATTACGGCGCTTTCCGAGTTAAACGAGCCTCGTTACATGACTCCGGGTGGTATTTTTGATGCTTTCCAGGCGGAGATTACTACATGGGGCAGAGCAGACTTAAAGGATGTGGATGATGCAAACCTCGGTCTTGCAGGCTCACCGACAAAGATTGCCAAAGCTTCCGACAAGGTGCGCAAGGGTGCAGGCGAGAAGGTTGTTCCGGATTCACCGGATGAGGCAGTAAGTTACATCGTTGGCAAATTAAAAGAGAAACATGTGATTTAAATAAAATAGGAAAAGTGGTGAAAAAAATGAATTTAGAAGAATATAAAGGTGTATTTGTCTTTGCACAACAGGTTGACAATGAAATCAGCGGCATTGCTTTTGAGTTACTCGGTAAGGCAAAAGAACTGGCTGCTCCGTTAAGCACAGATGTTACGGCTGTTTTGATCGGTTCGGATGTCAAGAACCTTGCAGACCAGCTTGCCGAGTATGGTGCAGATCGGGTCATCGTTGTGGATGATCCGCAGCTGAAGGATTACAGAACAGAGCCTTACGCTCATGCGCTTGCTTCTGTGATCAATGAGTACAAGCCGGAAATCGTGCTTGTCGGTGCAACTGCAATCGGTAGAGATTTAGGTCCTACCGTTTCCGCAAGAGTTGCAACAGGTCTGACTGCTGACTGTACGGTACTTGAGATCGGTGACTTCCCGCTCGTTGCAATTCCGGGCAAGGAGGATCAGCAGAAGCACAATCAGCTCCTTATGACCCGTCCGGCTTTCGGCGGCAATACGATCGCTACGATCGCCTGCCCGAACAACAGACCGCAGATGGCAACGGTTCGTCCGGGTGTTATGCAGAAAATTGAGCCGATCAAGGGAGCAAAGGCAAATGTGGTTGAGTTCAATCCGGGCTTTGAGCCAAACGACAGGTATGTTACGATCAAGGAAGTTGTCAAGGCTGTATCCGATACGGTAGATATTATGGATGCCAAGATTTTAGTGTCCGGCGGACGTGGAGTCGGAACACCGGAGAACTTCAAACTGCTTGAGGATTTGGCAGAGGTTCTCGGCGGAACCGTCAGCTGCTCCCGTGCCGTTGTAGATTCCGGCTGGAAGCCGAAGGATCTGCAGGTTGGACAGACCGGTAAGACTGTTCGTCCGAACGTATACTTTGCAATCGGTATTTCCGGAGCCATCCAGCACGTTGCAGGTATGGAGGAGTCCGACATCATCATTGCAATCAATAAGGATGAGGACGCTCCGATCTTTGATGTGGCTGACTATGGTATCGTGGGCGATTTAAACAAGATCGTTCCGCAGCTTACCGCGCAGTTAAAGACGGAAATTGCAAACAAATAAGACGGTTGTTTCGGCAATCGAGAGGATAAAAGGCGCCCCTTAAGTTCCCTGCGGACTTAGGGGGTGTTTTTTATTGTCTTTTTATCAGCGAATAATTGTTGCACGCAATACATTTCTGTGATATGATAGTTACCATCTTAGAATCAAATGATCTTTGAACATTTCATTTAAGTGATGTGCATCTGCATATCGCTCTGCCATATTACGGCAATTCTATCTGATTCAATGGCATATCGCCACATGATTCCGGTAAAACAAATGATTTCTGAATAAAAGCATATCTACGAAAGTGAGGAATCTGTTTATGCAGGACACAAAGAGCAAATCACAGGCATTTCAGCCAAAAGAAGCTGTATTATCCGTCGAAGAAATCTCACAGTACCATGATAAGGGCTATAAGCGAGACTTGTCCCTTCCCGATGAATTTCTCCATTTTCTGAAAAAGTATGTTGCTGCTGACTGGACAAAGGATTTGGAGGTTTCACAGCTGCATCTTGCAGATAAGGAATTTATTTCCAAAGACTATGAAGGAAGAGAGAGCGATTTAGTCTATGATATTACACTGAAGGATGAGCAGAAAATATATGTTTTTGTACTGCAGGAGCTGCAGTCCAAAGTAGATTATACGATGATTTTCCGTATTTTGGTCTACATCTTTAATATTTTAATGCGTTTTTTCCTGTCTGCCGATCCGACAGTCCGAAGCAGAAAGGATTTTCGGCTGCCCAGTGTTGTGCCGATTGTCTTTTATAACGGCACGGACGCATGGACTGCCATTCAGGAGCTCAAAGACTATCAAATGGCAGGTGGCATCTTTGGTGAATATGTGTTAAACTTAAAGTATTATCTGGTAGATTTAAATCAGATTGATGAGGAGTATATTCTGAACACAAATACAGTCATTGACAATATTATGTACTGTGATAAGTTCCGAAGAAAGGCTGAATTGATCGGAGTTGTTCGAGATGCTTTTATGCGGGTGAATCTGCTTGGCGGTCAGGACAAGGAAGAATTTTATAATTGGGTCAGCCATATACTCATTACAGCCTGCGGAAACAATAAAGATGCAGTAAAAGAAATTCTGGTATCTGCATTGAAGGAGGAGAAGAATATGGAATTTAAATATAATATTGAGAGAATCTTTGAGATGGAGCGTGAAGAAGCGGTGGCAGAGGGGTTGGCAGAAGGACGTACCAAAGGACTGGCAGAAGGACTGGCAGAAGGACTGGCAGAAGGATTAGTCAAAGGTCGTACAGAACAGTTAATTATACAAGTTCAAAAAAAGAAAAAGAAGGGGCTTTCCGTGGATACGATTGCGGATATGCTGGAAGAAGAACCCGACGTGATTTCTGAAATTTATTCTCTGGTGCAAAGATATCCGGAAAGGACAGAAAGTGAAATTTATCAGGAGCTTGAAAGGAAACATCCGGTCAGGATTTAGAAAGGAATCTGTATAGGCATGGCAAAGCAGAAGGAAATAAAAACAAACGCAATGCGCATACTGGAAAGAGAGAAAATCCCTTTTACCCATCATACGTATGAATGTGAGGAATTTATTGACGGCGGACAGATTGCGGACAAGCTGCATCTGCCCCATGAGCTTGTGTATAAAACGCTTGTGACAGTCGGAAATGATAAAAATTACTATGTGTTTGTTCTTCCGATTGATGAGGAACTGGATTTAAAGAAGGCTGCCAGAGCTGTGGGCTGCAAATCGGTGGCGATGCTGCATGTCAAGGACATCCATGCAGTGACCGGATATATCCGCGGCGGATGTACGGCAATCGGCATGAAAAAGCAGTATCGGACGACCATCAGTGATGCGGCGGAGCATTTAGAACGCATGATTGTCAGCGGCGGAAGGCTCGGTTCTCAGATCGAACTTGCACCGGCTGATTTATGCAGAGCGGCATCCGCACAGTTTGGTGATATCACGGTACGAAGCTTTGCGGGCTGAAGAGTTCCGCAAATATCTAGTACATCGTCTCTTAAATAACTGACACATTCGCTTGTCTTATTGTCCATATACTGCGTTGTCGTCGAGTTACATAGCCCGCTATGCGCCTCTCCTCCGCCTTGTATATGAACAATGATCCTGCGTGAATGTATCAGCTATTTCATTTACGATGTACTAGTACATTGATTTTTAATTAACTACACTTAAAGAATGCCGTATTTGTCTGCGTTTCATGCAAAAAATATGGTGTAGTTAATTAGTGAACGTTATACTAGTCGCATAATAGAGAGGAGGCAGGATCGCATATGATCAATCCGGCAATGATACTGAAAATAAAAAGTGCGTGGGATGCTTTTACCGCAAACCATCCGAAGTTTCCGCATTTTTTAAAAGCTGCCCAAAACAGTATCGAAGAGGGCAGTATTATCGAAATCAGCATCACGAACAGGGAAGGAAAAAAAATTGATACCAATCTTCTGGTGAAGCAAGAGGATCTGGATTTGTTCCAAAGCTTAAAGGATATGTAATTGGAAAGTGCTTCACTAGAAGAAAAAGGTTATCGTCATGCGGCGATAACCTTTTTGTATAGCAGATCGTTATATTACATGGAGCAGAATTAGTATTTCATCGGTTTTTCCTCTCCGTTCATGACGCGGAGTCCGCCCTGCGCAAGTGCCAGCAGTTCATCCTCGCCCGGATAAACGGTGAATGGAGCAATGAAGCCTGCGCGCTCCTTCAGACCGGCTACCACATAGTCGTCATAGGCGATACCGCCGGTTACGATGATCTGCTCGACCTCTCCCTTTAACACGCATGCCATTGAGCCGATATCTTTGGCAACCTGGAAGATAAAGGCATCGCGGACCTCGGATGCATAGGCATCTCCTTCCCCTGCGAGCTTCTCCACATCTCTCATGTCGTTTGTGCCGAGGTAGTCGTTCATGCCGCCTTTGCCGCAAATCTTTGCATAGACTTCCTTCTCTGTATATTTGCCGGAGAAGCACATTTTTACAAGCGCACCGCTCGGCACGCTTCCGGCTCTCTCCGGAGAAAAGGCACCGTCGCCGTCAAGTGCATTGAACACGTCAATGACCTTGCCCTTTAAGTGTGCACCGACTGATACACCGCCGCCCATATGGACAACAATCAGGTTTAAATCCTCATATTTCCTGCCGTTTTCTTTGGCATAGCGCTTTGCAACCGCTTTCTGGTTCAGTGCGTGGAACACGCTCGTTCTGGGCAGCTCCTTCACACCGGAATATCTGGAGACAGAGTCCAGCTCGTCCACAACGACCGGATCAACAATATAAGAAGGAACACCGATGGAATCCCCGATTTCTTTTGCTAAGATTCCGCCGAGATTGGATGCATGCTGTCCCTGCTTTCCGATCTTCAAATCATTAAGAAGGTCATCGGTCACCGGGTAG
>JAFUZE010000284.1 GCA_017476765.1 Lachnospiraceae bacterium | reverse complement strand
GTTTCTTCTTCGCTTTTTGCTTATGCTTTTTCCGCTCATGAGAATTGTCAGCGTGCTTATCCTGCTGACGATTCTGATCAAGAATTCCTATGTGATTATTCTGCTCGGATTTTTCCTCTGCAGTGTCGGGCAGTTGACGGAGCTTTTGCCGCCTTCCCTCATACTCGGGATCTGCAACCTGAATTTGCTCGGAAGCTATGACTCCTTTCAGATTTACGGCTTTGGCAGCTATACCTGCACGATGTATGATGCCTCGTTGCCGGTATCTGTCCTTGCAGCTACGCCCATTGTCTCACTGCTTGGCGCAGCTGCGGCACTGATATTCGGAGGGATGTATTTTGCCGGAGACGACCTGCGCTGATACATGAGTGCGGCATTTGCCGAATACCGGAACCGGTCACGCTTGCATAGAGAGGAGGAGCATATAACTATGAACAGCTATGATATTTTTCTGATTGCGGCAGAGCTTCTGGGAGCCGGGGTGCTCTTTTGGCTCGGCGGCTATGCGGAGCAGGTCAGAAACAGTAAATGGAGAATCTGTTATGCGCTGCCCTTCGCACTTTGCCTGCTTGCGGCGGCATTGTCGGGTTTTGAAATCTCGATGCTTTCTGTATATCTTGGCGCGATTCTTCTGCTTGGCGGATTTTTGCTGGAAAAAAAGACGATACGAAGAACGGTCAGTGCGGCGGCGGGGGTGTTGATTGCAGCAGCCCTTCCGGTGTGCCTGCTCTATGGGGGATACCGTCAGCCGGATTTTGTGAAGGATTTTGAAAAAGGCTTTCAAGCGATGAAGGAGCACTATGTGCTCTCAGAGCATAAAGGGATCGATTGGGATGAGCTGTATGAGAAATATCTGCCGCGGTTTGAGGAGGCGGACAGGGCGCATGACGAGGAGCTAAACTATATCGCATGGACGGCTTTTTGTCAGGAATTTTATGATGGACATGTATCGTTTACGGCAAGGAAGAGTGAGGTGGAGATGGCGGCGCAGCAGCGCTTTTGCGGAAAGGATTACGGACTTTCGCTGATGACGCTCTCGGATGGGAGAACGGCTGCCGTCAACGTTCAGGAGGGCGGTGCGCTCGAGGCGGCGGGAATCCGCAACGGAACGATCATCACTGCATGGAACGGCGAGACCATTTCCGAGGCAGCCGATCGCGCGGAGCTGACCGTCATGTCCTTCCCGGATAAGGATAACGAGGCGTTCTACCGTGCGCTGCTCGTCGCAGGCATGGGGGAGGAGGAGATAACGATTACATACCTTGATGACGAAGGAAAAGCCTGCGAGGTGAGCGTGCAGCAGCAGGGGTTCTACTATGAGAGACTGAAGGAAACAATGGAAATTCTCGATCAGGGCTTAGAGGCAGGCAACCTTTCTCTCACAGGGATTGACGAGGATACCTATGTACTTCGAATCAAGGGCATGATGTACGATACGGATTCAATGGCGGATGGCGACTATGTTGCAATGCAGTCCCAGCTGCGCGAGCAGCTTTTGTCACTTCGTCAGGAGGGAGCAAAAAACCTGATTATTGACCTTCGGGGGAACGGAGGCGGCTCCGGGGCGATGGTCATGGCATTGGCGGAATTGTTTGCGCCGGAGGGCGAGCATTATTATGTGACGGACGCTGTCTGGGATGAGCAAAACGCCTGCTATCAGAAGGATGAGAAGACCGGGACATACATGCCGGGGACGGTGTATACCTATCAGGGTGAGGATGTTTGGAAGGATGGAGAGATCGTGATTTTAGTCAATGCGCAAAGTGTGAGTGCCTCCGATCATTTCGTCAAGGTCATGCGGGGAATGGAGCATGTGACGGTCGCAGGCTTTACCAAGCCGAACGGATCGGCGCAGGGAATCTCCGTTCTGGAGCTGGAAAGCGGCGCACTGTCCTTTTCCGCATCGCTGCTTCTCGATCAGGAGGGAGAGGTGTTCATTGATTCCGGCACGGAGCGCATCGGAGGCAATGATGTGGATGTCAGGATTCCGTTTGACGAGGAAGCGGTCAGGGCGCTGTTCGATGACGGGGAGGACTATCTGCTGAAAAAGGTTTGTATGAAAATGTTTACAAAATAAATTGATTGTGTTATAATTTGTTGCATTAAGAAAAATAAAGTAAGTAAAAGGTTTTATGCTGGAATTGTTTATTGTCAGTATAAAACCTTTTTTGTGGAGAAAACGTAAAGGGGAAACAAAGGAATATGAGAGTGGCAATCTGTGATGACGAGTACAAAATTCAATTTCTGATGGAGGATTATCTGGAACAGATCTTCCGGGAATATGATATCAGAAAGGAAATCGAAGTATACAGCAACGGGGAAGAATTTTGCAGGCAGTTTGAGAAGAACCGGTTCGACCTGGTTTTTCTCGATATCGAGCTTCCGGGAATGAATGGTGTGCAGATCGGTCGTTTCATACGGGAACAGGTGCGGGACGAGAAGGTGCAGATCGCATATGTATCCGGAAATACCGGTTACGCATTGGAGCTGTTTGAGTTTCGACCGATCAATTTTCTCGTCAAGCCGGTACAGCTGGGAGACATCCGGCATGTAGTGGATAAGTATTTGCTGCTCGAAGGGCAGGATGCGGAAGTATTCCGCTACAAGAAGGGAGCCGATTTCTTTCAGATTCCGATGTCGGATATCTTATATTTTACAAGCCGCGGACGAAAGGTCACGATTTATAAAAATGACGGCGAAGATGAATTTTACAGCACGATGGAGCAGGTATACAGTCAGGTGAAGGGAAAACGTTTTCTTTTCGTCCACAAATCATACATTGTGAACGCCAAGTATATTAAGCTGCTCGAGTATGAGAGAGTGACTTTACAAAATAAGACGGTCATCCCGATCAGCCAGTCGAAAAGATCGGAGATCAGAAAACAATTTCTTGATATGAAAAAGGAGGAGCGGTAGATGGAGCTGATTCTGGATTTTTGCACGAAACTCATTGTAAATGTGTTTGAGCTTTATGTACTATACCGATATATGGGAACCTTCTTCGCAGGCAGGCTCCGCAGACCGCGGTTTCTGGCTGCGCTTATTGGTGTAAAGCTGGTTATGACTCTTTTTGTGGATTATCTTGTTCCGTATGTATGGATCAATATCCTTACGAGTCTATGCATCATCTTTTTTATGACCTGCTGCTATGAATCAACCCATAACAAGAGAATCATGATATCCATATTTTTAATTATTTTACTGATGCTGTCGGAGGCGGTCATTGCCCTCGCTACAGGAATCGGAGGATATCACATTCTCTCCAAAGCGGAAAATCATCAGACGGTCGAGCTGTTTGCAAGCAGACTGATTTTCTGGCTCATGTTTTTGTTGATCAGAAGATTTCGGAATATCCATACCGACATCCACCTTCCCGTGAAGGTGTGGGTCTTAGGAACGGTACTGGTTGTAGTGACGCTGCTGCAAATGATGTTTTTATATTCGGATACAACGTTGGATAAGCGCATCGCATC
>JAFUZE010000283.1 GCA_017476765.1 Lachnospiraceae bacterium | reverse complement strand
GCAATATCAAATACAGTCTTACAGCCGCTTGCTCCCTCCTTGGATAGCTTATACGCTGCTCTTGCATAGGCAACGAGCACGCTCGCCGTAAATTCCGGGTTGGAATCGAGCTTTAAGCTGTATTCGATAATGTGGTTGTGCTCCTCATTCCAGCCGGTCTTGCCGCTGCGGATGACAAAGCCGCCATGTGGGATACCGCTGTGATTCTGCTTCAACTCCTCCTCACTGATAAAGTGTACCGTAGTGTCATAGTCTGCAAAATAGTTCGGCATCTCCTTAATCTCTTTTTCGATCGCCGCCTTGTCAGCACCTTCCTTTGCGACAACAAAGCATTCTCTCGTATGCTTTTCCCTTGTCGTCAGCTCCGGGTTGCTTCCGCTTCTGACTGCCTCAAGCGCAGCCTCGACCGGAATCGTATACTGCTTGCCGTCGGCAACTCCCTCGACGCGCCGGATGGCATCGGAATGTCCCTGCGAAACGCCTTTGCCCCAGAAGGTATAATCCTTGCCGTTTGAAAGAATCGCATTCGCGTATAAACGGTTCAGTGAGAACATTCCCGGATCCCAGCCGACGGAGATAATGCCGACCTTGCCGCTCTCCTTTGCCGACTGATCCACCTCGTCAAAATGGGTCGGAATGTTTGCATGCGTGTCAAAGCTGTCAATGACGTTGAACAGCTTTGCAAGCTCCTTCGTCTGCTTCGGCAGATCCGTCGCGCTTCCGCCGCAAAGAATCATGACGTCAATCTGATCCCGATACTCTCCTACCGCATCTACATGGCAGACCCTTGCGCTCTCGGTCAGAATCTTCACGGTCTCCGGATCACGCCGTGTAAAGACCGCCACAAGCTCCATATCTGCGTTCTGTTTGATGGCGCACTCCACACCGCGTGCAAGGTTGCCATAGCCATAAATACCAATTTTTGTGCTCATTCTCTCTCTCCCTGTCTTATTTTCTTATTCTGTCTTAATTTCTTATTCCATCTTAATTTCTTATTCCGTCTTTTTTCTATTTCGCATTTTTTCTATTCCGTCTTGCTTACTTTTTATTGATCGTTGCAAGAGAAGTTGTATAAGTACCCGTCTCCTTTGTCTTTTTATTCTGGAAGGTAATACGGATGGAAGTACTTGGGAACAGAGGATTGTAAACCCATTCCGAATAATCGGTGTCATATGTATATTTTGCACTCTTGGCAAGGCTGATCTTTTTGTTGTTTGCAGCCTTTTTATATACATATTCCCCCTTCTTGTTCCGCTTGCCGATCTCAATCTTGACAAGCTTATAGTTCTTGCTCATCTTCACTGCCAGCTTACCGCTTGTCTTTGTCGTGAACGGATAATATGTGTAAATATCCTTTCCATCGTATTTGATACTCTTTACCGGACTGTTACCGCTGTCCCCATAGGTTGTTACCTTGATTGTCTTTGTGCAGCGGACATTTCCATCCTCCTTAATCACATCAAATGTCACCTTATAGCTACCCGCCTTTTTGGCAAAAAACGAAATATAGGCTGAACCGTAAGTGGTCGTTGTCGTTGTTGTCTCGTTTTCCACATATTCCTGCTTCGTCTCATCCCATGTATAGTCAAGATTCTTATTCGTTGAGATCGAATAGCGCTCATAGGTCTTTTTTGCAAGCAGGTTTTTGCTGCTGGACTTGACGTTCCCGACCCTGTCCCCACTGTTTGAAAGACTGACGTACGCGTAACCGCCGCCGCCCTGATAGTAGTTTGAACAATATTTTACGGATACCGATTCCTCATCATAATACGACACACCGTTCACCTCATCGGTCACATAATCCGCCTTCGCCGTCGCCGGAATTGCAGCTGCCACGCCTAACGCAAGCAGTGCAGAGCAGACGATTGTATTGAGTTTCCACATTTTACGAAGCATAGCTTCTCCTCCTTTATCGCAAAAGTTAAAGTTACTGTTTAAAAATGAACTTCGTCACATCGTAGGTCGTCTTCAGCTTCTTGTCATAAACCGTGACCTTGATGTGAGTCGCCGGATAAATATAATCATAAGCCACACCGGACTCATAGGAAGAATAATCGCTTTGATAGCTGTAATCCTTTTTTTGATACGCCTTTACCGTCGATAAGGTAATCGTGCTGCCGTTCTTCACCGTCTTGTAGTCGATCGTGCCGTCCGCCTTGTAGCCCCCGACCTGAATCTTTTTGATTGTAAAATCCTTGCCTGCCTTGACCACCAGCTTGCCCTTTGCCTTGCTTGTGAGCAAGCCGCCATAGGCTTCCGTAACGCTCTTGCCCGCATAGGTCATCTTGGACAGTTCCTCTGTTGCCCCCGCATAAACCTTGATCTTCTTTTTGGCAATCTGCTTTTTCTTCGCATTGTTGATCGTAAGCGTCAGCGTGTAGGTTCCTTCCTTGTACGCATAGCAGGTAATCTCCGAAGTCCCTTTGAACTGTGCATCTCCGAAATAATCCGAGATTCCTATGGAGCCGTTGTCCTTTTTGATCTTGTATGTACGCGTCACCTTTGCAATCAGATCACTGCTGCTTGACGTGACCTTCGCCACATAATCGCCCTTGTCCTTCAGATACACCTCAAAATCGGAATGGGTCACTCCGACTCCCACTCTCACGGCTGTCGGGTAACCAGCCCCGCTCTTCTTATCCAGCACATAGGTATGTGACTTCGGTGCTGCCGCCTCTGCATCGATGGTGTCCGCATGCAGCGCAGTGACCGCTACGGTGAGCATCAAAAGTGCTGTTGCAATTCTTCTGGCTATTTTCATCTTAAGCCCTCCTCGTTTGATTTTTCAGGTCGCCCTGTCGTTTTCATTTTAGCATCGCATTATATGAAATTCAACTTCATTTCCTTCTGTATTTTCAGCTCTGTATTTTCAGCAGCCGGTTCCCTGCGTGAGCAGCCCTCTTAATCCTCCAGCTTTTCAATCTGGTCGATCACGTTTTGATGATCTGTCTTGACACGCTCAAGAAGCTCCTCCAGATTCTCATATTTTCCGGCACGCAGCCGCTCCGTCATCTCGGATGAGGAGTCGGAGAGAGGTCCGAAGCCGAGATTCATCGCAAGTCCCTTGATCGTATGTGCCGCCGTAAAAGCATCCTCATAATTGCCGTTTTCCATGCTCTGACAGAGCATCTCCACATTTTTATCCTCCGCATATTTCTTGACAAGACGGGAAATCATCGCCTCCTTTTTCAGCCTTCCGAGCACCACATCAAAATCCGAATCGATTGCCTCATACATTTCTCTGATTGTCATTTTATATCCTCCTTTTACTTATGTAACGCATCTTTGTACCGATACATCTATTATAGCAAAATATTTGTATTAAGCAATATCTGCCCCCTTAAAAGAATCAGAAGCTCATATCCCGGCTTTCCCCCGCATACATTGTTCATAACGATTCAGGAGACCCGGAATATGCATACGCTTTTTTCACTCATCACACAGATCGGCGACTTTTTATGGACGCTGCCGATGCTCATCCTTCTCATCGGAACGCATCTGTATTTTACGTTTCGTCTGTCCTTCATCCAGAAAAAGACCTTCCTCGGCATCCGTCTGAGCCTTAAGGGCAGTCAGGGCGAGGGCGAACTGTCCCCTTATGAGGCGCTCTCCACATCTCTCGCCGCCACGATCGGAACCGGAAATATCATCGGCATCTCAACCGCCATTGCCATCGGCGGGGCGGGTGCGGTCTTCTGGTGCTGGCTGACGGGTGTCTTCGGCATTGCGACCAGCTACGCCGAGTCGTTTCTTTGCGTCAAATACAGGCGGCGTGAAGCGGACGGAAGCTATGTCGGCGGTCCGATGTATGTGCTAAGGGATGTGCTTCATCTCCGATGGCTTGCCGGTCTGTTTGCGCTGTTTGCCATGCTCGCCGCTTTCGGGGTAGGCAGCAGTGTACAGGCGCAGTCCATCTGTACTGCGCTCAGGCAGTATGTGCCGCTCTCTCCTCATCTGATCGGAATGGGGCTTTCGATGCTCGCCGGCTGCGTCCTGCTTGGCGGTGTCAGGCAAATTTCAAAGGTCTGCGCCTGTCTGGTTCCGTTTATGAGTCTGTTTTACCTGTCCGGCTGCGCATATCTTCTCATCGCAAACCGACGCTATCTGGCAAGCAGCCTTTTCTATATTTTGAAAAGTGCCTTCTGCGGGGATGCGCTGCTCGGCGGCATCAGCGGTCAGGCTGCCTTGTGGGCGGTCCGCATCGGCGTCTCCCGCGGACTGTTTACGAACGAGGCGGGTCTTGGCTCTCTCCCGATGAGCGCAGCAGCGGCGCGCTGTCAGAGTCCGGTGACACAGGCTCTCATATCGATGACCGGTACCTTCTGGGATACGGTCGTCATCTGCGCCGTCACCGGTCTTGTCATCGTCTCAAGCATGCAGAGGGAGCCGGCACTGTTTACCGGTGCGCGTCCGGAACAGCTGTGCAGCCTTGCCTTCGGGCTCATCCCGGGCTGCGGCTCCGCCGTTTTATCGATTGCACTGATCCTCTTCGCCTTTGCTACCATTCTTGGCTGGTGTTATTACGGAGAATGCGGCGTGCGCTTTTTATGCAAAGAAAAAGGAATCCGGAATTTCCGGATTCTCTATCTTGTCTTTCTCTATATAGGATCGATCTCTTCCCTGCATTTCGTGTTTGCGCTGTCCGATCTTTTAAACGCCCTGATGGCAATGCCGAATCTCCTTGCCCTGTTTGCCCTTCGAAAGACGATTCGGGCAGACACAGCTGCGTATTTTTCCGGTCAAAAGTGCGGCACACGCTCTTAAAACTTCCTTCTTGAGAAGGAGGTCGAAAACAGAAGCAGGTATGGGAAAATTTCCAGTCGCCCGATCAGCATATCCATACAGAATACGATCTTCGAAAACGGTGAAAAGAACGCAAAGTTCTCGACCGGTCCGACCTGCGAAATTCCCGGTCCGACGTTGCTGAGGGTGGTCAGCACTGCACTGAAGGTCGTGGCAAAATCCTTATTGTCCAGCGACACAAGCAAAACGGACATCATCAGAATTCCGACATAGCAGATGAAGTAGATGTAAACGCTCTCCATCGTATCCTTGCTCACCTTTTTGCCGTTGACCCTGACCACGCCGACCGACTGCGGATGAAGCATCCTTACGATCTCACGCTTGATTCCCTTAAACAGAATCAGCACTCTCGATATTTTCATACCGCCTCCTGTCGAGCCGGCACAGGCGCCTATCACCATAATGATCAGTAGAATACATTTCGACAGCTCCGGCCAAAGCTCATAATTCGCCGTGCAAAATCCGGTTGTCGTTATGACGGAAGCGACCTGAAAGGACGCAAAGCGAAACGCTTTGAGCAGGCTCCCGTACATATCCACGATATTAAACGTAATGACAAACACGGATGCCGCGATTACTCCGAGGTACACGCGCAGCTCCTCATTTTTCAGTACCTCCTTCACATTCGTCAGAAGGAGGAAATAATACAGGTTAAAGTTGATGCCGAACAGGATCATGAACACCGTGATGACCCCGTCGATATACGCACTGTCATAGTAGGCAACACTCGCATTGTGGTTTGAAAAGCCGCCTGTTCCGGCTGTACTGAACGCATGCAGAACCGCATCAAACAGATTCATCTTTCCAAACAGCAGAAAAACGACCTCCACGGCAGTCAGTGCCAGATACATCAGGTACAAAATTCTTGCCGTCGATTTTGCTTTCGGGACAAGCTTGCTCGCCTCCGGTCCGGGCATCTCCGCCCGCATCAGGTGCATTGAATTTTTCTCTCCGACCGAGGTAACCATCATGACAAAGACAAGCACGCCCATACCGCCGATCCAGTGGGTCAGGCTTCTCCAGAAAGCCATGCATCTCGGAAGTCCGTCGATATCCGTCAGAATCGTTGAGCCGGTAGTCGTAAAGCCGGAGATCGTCTCAAAAAGCGCATCCAGATAATTTGGGATACTCCCTGAGAGTGTGAAGGGAAGCGCACCGAAGAGTGCCCACAAAATCCAGGACATTCCGGCAATAAACAGACCTTCCTTTCCGTAAATCGTCGTGTTCGCCGGCTTTTTCCTCCCAAACAGAAAATAGATAAAGATCAGCAGCAGACTGACGAGAAAAAAGGTAATGCCCTCCTCCTCCCTGTAAATCACTGCGATAAACGCCGGCAGAAACAACAGATAGGCTTCCACGCCCATCATCTTTCCTAATGTATAACGTAACATTTTCGTATTCATCTTCTACTGCACCTTCTACTCCTGCATCAATATATCCTGCATATCCTGAATCCGGCTCTCCATTGTCACCACAACGACATTATCACCTTTTAGTATGCAGTCATCACCATTTGGAATAATAATATTTCTCTTTCTGGCAATGCAGGCAATCAGGTTGCCCGACTTTAATTTCAAATCCTTGAGCGGAATCTGTGTATAGTTAGTGTCCGACTTGATGGCAAATTCCAAAGCCTCCACCTTGCCGCCGATCAGCCTGTACATCGTCTCAACATTGGCACTTCCCTGTGAATTGTGGCGCGCCCTGACATAGCTGACAATCGCATCCGCCGTCACCGTCTTTGCCGATACGACGCAGCGCAGTCCGAAATCCTCCCCGATCATCCCCATCCGGCTGTCCTCATTAACCTTCAGGACGACCTTTGCGACATTCTGCTTCTGGGCAAACAGCGAAATAATAATGTTTTCCTCATCCATCCGCATCAGGGAGACAAGCGCATCCGCCTCACCGATTCCTTCCTCCATCAGAAGATCATGATTCGTTGCATCGCCGTATATGATCGTGGCTTTCGGCAGAAGCTCGCACAGATCCTCGCATTTGGCTTCATTGATCTCTACAATTTTGACCTCCATGCCGATTGCGAGCAGCTGTCTTGCCAGATAGTAGCTAACCTTTCCGCCCCCGCAGATGAGCACCCTGCGGATTTTTTTCTTGCGCTTTAACAGTTTAAAGAATCTCTCCAGCTCCTTGTGCGTCGCCGTGATATGTAGATAGTCACCTTCCTGCATGACAAAATCACCGTCCGGAATAATGACCTGCTCCCCTCTCTCGACCGCACACACGAGCAGCTTGATCTGATATTTGATATACATTTCCTTCAGCGAAAGCCCTGCCAGAGGACTGTCCGCTCCGATCGGAAGCTCCAAAAGCTCCACCTTTCCCTTGACGAACGTCTCGATCTTGCTCGCCTCCGGGAAAATCAAAAGACGGCTGATCTCCTGCGCCACAATGAGCTCCGGATTAACGACCATGCTCAGATGCAGATCCTCCTTAAGCAGGTCAATCTGCTTATAATAAATCGGGTTGCGCACACGGGCAATCGTATGTCGCGCCCCAAGCCTTCTGGCAATCAGACATGCTAACATATTGAATTCATCCGTCGAAGCACAGGCAATGACCAGATCCGCCTGCGGCACGCCGGCCTCCGTCTGTACCTCCACATTCGCACCGTCGCCGACCACACAGAAAATATCCAGCTTATCACTGGCAGCACGAAGCTTTTTCTCATTGTTGTCAATCAAAACAATGTCATAATCCTCCTCTGACAGCTGCGTTGCCAGCTGAAAACCTACTTTGCCGTCCCCAATAATTACAATTCTCATGATCTAACACGCTTTCTTCTTTTTC
>JAFUZE010000001.1 GCA_017476765.1 Lachnospiraceae bacterium | reverse complement strand
CTGTGCCAAGCACCTGAACGACCCTCATCATCTTTAGGTGCTCCCAGCATTTGGCTTCTGCCGTCCAAGTCGCCTCGGCTACTTTCTTCGGGGCGATAACCAAAGGCTTTGTTACCTCCCAACGGTTATACCGAAGTTCCTTTATCGCTGTGAGTGTGATGACTGTCTTCCCAAGTCCCATATCGAGGAACAGCCCGACTTTCCTGTTATTGACAGCGAAGTCGATGCAGTATTGCTGATACGGATAAGGTTCAAATATCATTCGCCAATTCCTCCAATAGTTCTTTCACCTCATCGAGTCCTTTAACCACGCGGACATCCGCGTTCCTTTTCTGCATTTCATCGATGCGGTATTTCTGAATTTTCTCTAATCTGCCCCAATCGGCTTTCAGCTCCACAAAGATCACTTTGCCTGTTTTCGTCAGGATTATGCGGTCGGGTACGCCGGGGTTTCCGGGGCTGACAAATTTCATACATAAGCCGCCGAGTTTTTTTACCCCATCTACAAGGCGGCGTTCAATCTGACTTTCAATCATCGAAATCCTCCTCGCGCGCACGCGCGCGTATACATTTGCGAAAACTGAGGATTTAGAGAGTATAATATTTCTCTATTTTCTCTAATCTCTCTATTTTCATTATTTATAAGAATAAATGTTTCAATGTTTCATATAAGTAATAAACCCAATAACGGAGCGGTTTTGCGGCTGAAACATCTCTGAAACATTCCCGAAACATTGATACAAACTGCCCTGAAACATTCACTTGAATTTCGTGCCTAACATTGGCTTTTCGTGCCTAATACTTGACTTGTTTCATCGAATGTTTCACTCGAAATCAGAGCATTTGAAGTCATACGGGTCACTGATTTCGACGGAAAATGTAGAACTCTCGACCGCATCCATATAAATCTTGTGGATGTCCTCGCCGATCTCTGCGGCTGCGTTCTCCATAAATTCCCTGAGTGCTCCGGCAAACTCGTCCCGCCGCTTTTTGCTTACATTCCACTCTGCGAGCATCCCGATCAGCTCGTCCGCTTTAATGCTCCCTGCGGACTCCTTTGCGGTTTCTTCGAGCTTCCCGCTTTCTGCTATGTCATAAACCGCCTCGTATGCTCCGTCATCGCCGGTGAAGCGGCTGTTTGTGCAAGTGCCGTTGTCCCAATGCTTGCAGTATCGGCAGGTACTAAGCCAATCCATTTTTATCAATCCTCCTTAGCTCCGCGTCGAACAGCTTCTTGAAATCGTCGTTCGGCTACTGCCTTTTCTTCGGGCATCGGCATTTCCTTTCTGAGGATCGCCGACTCAATGCCCGTCACCCGTCTCATAACACAACCTCGTGGATGTTCCGGCATTTGAAGAACCCCGGCTGGCAGTCAATCTCGTCGAGATAGTGGTTCACCGCATCATTGATCGCGCCCTCCAGCCTCGCGTATGCCTCTTCGCGGGTCTTGTTGCATGAGATGTCCCATCCCTCAGCTACTTCGCTCATTTCCTCGTAGGCATCCTCTTCAAGCCTTTCGAGCAGAGTGTCCACATCCGGTGTCGGATGGTATGGCTCGCAGTCGGCAATAAAGATAGAGCCGGTTTCCTCGCAAGCCCTCGCATCCGCGATGCACTCTTCCTCGGTGTCAAACAGGGCGTTCATCCATATTTCATCATCTTCGTGCTTGCTCCAAGTCTTTTTCATTTCCGCGCCTCCCATTCTTCGCATTTATGGTCGTACTCCGTTTCACAGGCGAACTCGTCAGCTCTGTCGCAGGAGCATACCCAGTCGCCGTTTTCTCCGTTGCAATAGTCCGGCGGCGTATGGTGCTTGCAGGTTCCGCAGCACTCGCCGTCATTCCTCGTAGTAAACATCAAATCCACCTCCCTCAGCTAATCCATGCTCGATCCGTGCGCCCTTTGAGTGCTCCCAGCCTTTCATCATATAAATGGCATCGCATAGGAGCAGGGCGGGTATCGCCAGCTTCATATAGTCGAGCCACGGTGAGCCGTCAGGTATCGCTGATGTCACGGTGATCGGGTTGATAACCTCTTTGCCGATCAGGGCTTTTGCATCCAAAGCCGCCTTTTCAAAGCGCTCCTTGTAATCCGTTGTTCCCGTTACCGGTCCGCTGATATAAACCATCTGTTTTGTCCTCCTTAAAAACCCATACTCGATCAGCGTATTCCGATGCGCCGTGCAGGAATAATCTCGTCTCGCAGTCAATACACCGCATAGAGTCTATTCCCTGCGGCAGCATCAGCCCGCTGCATTTTGGGCATATTGCCCGGTTGTCTTCATGCAGAAATATCTCGTGTGTCATCGCTTAATTCCTTTTCGAGAGCCTTACGGATGTCTTTGAGCTTTGCGGGTCCGATGCCTTTTACCGTGCTAATGACCTCGCATATTTCTGAAATGGACTCCGCAAACGCTTTTCTGATCTCCTCCGGCGTGACCTCCTGCTTCGGAGCGGCTTTTATGCCCTCGTTGTAGCCCTTTTGAATAAGGCTCTCGCAGAAGCGGTCAAACTGTGCGTGGTCGAACTTCTTGACATCCTTGTACTGTTTCCGTGTCGTTTTCATCAATCTTTCCTCCTTTGAAATCCCCGCTGGTAGCCGCAGTAACCGAACCGCAGTCCGTTGGGGGTTTTCTCCCAGCCGGGGAGAGACCTTAAAATATCATTTATTTCCTGCGCCTCCTGATAATGGAAGTCCCTCGGCTGACCGCCGAACACTTCGCACCATACTTCGAGGGCGCATACCCTGTCGCGTGGAGCGAGAGCGAGATCGCCCTGCACCGTACCGCCTAAGAACATCCTGCGCTTATCAAGCGACCAGCTCTGCCAGTCTGCGGGGATCTGCTTTTCGAGGAAGTCGATGATGACACCCTCCTTGCTGCTCATTTCCCTGTGCGACTCCTGAACGGTCTTGGCTTCTTCCTCCAATTCTCCGATGAGATAGAGGCTTTCGCCCATACGCCAGCGCATAACCGCCTCAGCCCAAATCTGATTAAGCTCACCGTCGAGGTCTTTCCAAATGCTCTTTGCTCTCGGAATGATCCCGACATCCACAGGCCAAAATCGTCTGTTGCCGGTACGGTCACGCAGGAACTCGGTAGAGTTTGTCGTGCCGAAGAATACACAACATCTCGGAATGTCCTTTACATGGCGACCGTATGCGGCACGAAAGCGGTCAGAACGGAGTGAGAGGAACTGCTTTATGCGGGCGACATCCGTGCGCCTGAACGCATCCAGCTCGCCGATCTCGACAAGCCATACGCCCTGCAACAACTCCGATGCCTCCTTACCCTCGAATGTCCTGATGCCGTCGTTGAACCAGCCTCTGCTCATTTTGGCGAGCAGGGTGGACTTTCCTATGCCCTGCGGACCTGAAAGAATGAGCATCGTGTCATATTTGCAGCCCGGTTCCATAGCTCTTGCGACTGCCGCCGTGAATGCCTTTCTTGTGACTGCCCTCGTGTACGGCTTGTCCTCAGCTCCGAGGTAGTCTATGAACAATGTGTCGAGCCTCGGAATACCGTCCCAAGTCAGTCCTATGAGGTAATTCTTCACATCATTGAACTTGTGCTTTTCGCTGTGGAGCGAGAGTGCGCTGTCGATCTTGCCGTTTCCGGTCAGCTTGTAAACCTTTTCAAAATACCAGTACAGTCCGCTGTTATCGTTGTCAGCCCATGCACGGCGTTTATCAAAACCGCTCCACGGCAGGTCGCCGAGGATCTCTCCACGCCCGGCAAATTCATTCAATGCAAACTTGCCTTTAAGGTTCGGGTCGTTTTCGAGTATCAGCCAAATGTTGTCTATGGTCGCTTTTATTGTGCCGGTCTGATTGTTCAGCTCCAATTCCTGCGCCCAATTTAAGTCCTGCTCATCAGCCTCTACGAGCTTTCCAAAGTCGCTCACGGCAGACTCTGCACGCTCCTTAGCCATAAGCCGTGAGACCTTTGTGTCATTCACGGCAAACTCGCACATCGCAAGATAGGATGGGAGCCTGTTCGGCGGGGTTTTCTCATTCGCTGCATCATCCATTTCCCCGAATTTGTGCAGCCTTACCATATCGAACGAGTTTACGAGCTTGCCTGAGCAAGGGTCGGTCGAGTGGTGAGAATAAAGGAATGATCCGTTATCATAGACCACAGCACCGCCTGTCGTGGAGCCGTTCAGATAGGTATATCTTCCGGGCATTGTTTCCACCGGCTCATAAACCTTGTCGAGGAATGTATCTATTGCCTGATATATGTCGTATGTCCGGCAGAATGCTCCGATAATGCCTGACTTTCCAAGCGGGTCGCTCTGTCTTGTCGCCAGCTTTTTATACTGGTTCTCCGCCCCCGGAACCTGCGGCCATTTTGTGACATCGCGCCAGTCGCCATATTTCGCATTGATTGCCGCCAGCAATCCGTCCACCGAGAGCATCGGCTTATCACCAAACACGAACACATACTCGCTGTCAGAACAGCAGCTCGGCCAGTACATAAGCCTCGTCGCCTCGAATGTGGTCGGGTCTGCGAACTCCATTCCGATGTTATCTGCCAAGAACCTCGCGCACGGCTCGTATTCATCCGGTGTCGCCGTTCTGTCAAACGGCAGGAGTATTCTAAGCCTCGGAGTTGCGGGAGAGTGCTTTCGTGTGGAATATATGCAATATCCACATCCAAGCCCCTCCACACGCCGTAGGATGTCCTCCGTGCCACCAACCGGAATATTGTCATAGTCCAGCGTGATGACATCCCTGCCGGTCACAGCTCCTGCCTTACGGCGAGGACCTGAAAGCGACCCGGCTACAAACCCACCGATGTCCTTGCGGTCATCCTGATCTGACTTTTTGAGTGCCAAGTATTCCTGCATCGTCTCTGTCGAGCGGGCGGGAATACGCAGCTTCTCATAGAACTCTGAGAGCATCAGGGACAATGGCTGCCAGTTTATGCTCCGTCTGTTATTTCCTGTTGTAATTGTTATCAGTCTGTCATAATTCATATCCATCGCCTCCCGCTACCTATGCGGGAACTTTGATAAAAGTCTTTCATATGCTACCTCCGTCACGCCGCTTCAAGTTTGTGTGCGATCTCCTGCAACTCGGCATAATACTTGTTGTATTCCTGCTGTGAGATGGCATTCGTCATGCGGACACCTGCGAGGAAACCGGCATACATACCGACGAGCCTGTCACGCTCGGTCTGATCCTTTGCGTGAACGATCTCTCTTATGCTGTTACCGGCGAAGATTTCCATTTGTTTTTGTCTGCTCATAGGTCTGTCCTCCTAATCCTTTGTAAAGAAGTCACCGACCCAACCGTCAGCATTGAGAGGGAGGTCGGGAGCCCACGGTACGGGCTGCGTCATAATCTTAGTTACTGCGTCTAAATCTGCATTCTCCGGTGGGCTGTCGATGACAACCTCGTCGTGAATGTGGAAAACGATATGAAACCCGGCTGCTTCGAGGTGTTCAATCGCAATCGCAAGACAGTCCCTTGCAATCGCCTGAACGATATTCTCCACGAGCTTGCCGCCGTATGTTTCGAGCACCGCCCATTGCTTTGTTGTCTGATGAACGCCACGGTATTCGATGGACGGCTTTCCCCACGAATTGACTCCGAGCGTAGGATGCGCATAGAACAATTTCCGTCCGCTTGGGAGCGTTATCGTCAGGAAGTCGAGGTCATTATTCGGATCAAATTCCCTCGAAAAGATAAGTCCGTTCACTCCGCTCTGAATGCCGGTCTGTATCGTATTGACCGCCGCGCCCTCGATCTTGTACCAAAGGTCAACGATCATCCGATTGGACTCACGCCAGCGTGTTACAATGTCCGGCAGATCATCTTCGGGTATTCCCATATCGAGTGCGCCCATCTGAATGAGAGCGCCAACGCTGCCTTGATAGCCAAGCGCGAGTTCAGCAATCTTTCCTTTAGCCCGGAGGGCGTATTCGGGATTTCCCTTTTTGATTTTGTCAATCGGGACTCCGAACATCTGCGATGCCGAAGCCTCATATATCTTTCCGTGCGTCCTGAACACTTCGAGCCGCCATTGTTCTCCGGCAAGCCACGATATAATCCTCGCCTCAATGCTCGAAAAGTCAGCATCCACAAGTTTGTTGCCCTCCGACGGAACAAATGATGTACGAATGAGCTGCGAAAGCGTATCAGGCACAGAGCCATAGCAGAAGCGGAGCATATTCGCATTTCGTTCCTTTACGAAACGCCTTGCCATTGGAAGCTGCCCGATGTAGGTTCTCGGCAGGTTCTGTACCTGCACGAAGCGACCCGCCCATCGTCCTGTCCGGTTAGCTCCGTAGAATTGAAGCATCCCCCGGACTCTGCTGTCTTCGCACACAGCCGTCTCAATGGCGTTATATTTCTTTGTGCTGGTCTTGGATAATCCTTGCTTGATCTCCAACATCCTGTTCGCATTGCCGGTTATTGAGTCGTCGTCTATCATCGCCGCTACGGTGTCTTTCCGTAGGTCATCGACAGAACTGCCGGTTTCCTTTTCCAGCCACTCTGACAACTGCTTGTTGCTGTTGGGGTTTTCAAGCCCGGATATGTCCTTTGCTTCTGTCATAAGCTCGTATCGGGAGTTCGCATCTATTTCAAGCGCGCCCCCTACAAGGTCCATATCAACGGCAACACCACGGGCATTGATGAGGAGATCTGTTTCCCATTGTTTCTGTACCTCATCCGGCACGGGAAAGTTTGATAGCCGCCTCTCAATCTCGGACTCCGTAACGACATCGCCGATGCAATATTCCTTGAAAAGCTGCCACTTCTCAGGATCGTGCTTTGGATAATTCCTCGTCCGCTGCCCGTTCGATTTTGTCGGGCTACACGGAACACAGAAATATCTGATGAGAGCCTTGCCCGTCGTCAGCTTCCGCTTATCTTCGGGAAGTCCGAGAGCTTTACCGGTCGCATCCAATCCTGCGGTAAATCCGCAATACAATCCGTGGAGCATCGTGTCTCTCCACTGATCCACCGGAAGCATTTGTCCTGTGAACTTGGATAAGCAATACCACTCGAAAGCGGCATTATATGCGTGTTTGATATACTCCGGCGATGCGATGGCTTTATAGAGCCAGTCCGGTAATAATTCTCCCTGCGCTAAATCGACGATCTCCACAGGAGAGCCGTCCAAACTGTATGCAAAAAGCAGAACTTCAAAGTCCTTACTGCGGACATATTTGAATGCCCCGGCTTTGTTGATCGGGACGCTGCTGTATGTTTCAAGGTCTATCGAAAGATGCCTCAACTGCCGCACCTCCTTAAAAATAGTCTAAAAATGCGCGGCTACGACGAAACAAGCCGACCGCAGCCGCGCGTATGTTACAAGGTATTAAGCGCCGGGATAATACGGCTGACCGGTAAGGGGATTGATGGCAGGTGCGCCAACTCCCATCGGGTTGCCTGTATTCGGCTGAGGAGCACTTCCAAAAGGCAGAGCATCGCCGCCGATTTCCTGACCGATGCCAGCGAAATCTGATGCTGCGCTTGCGCCTCCGGCAAGAGCCTCGCCGTCGCGGGTCTTCATTACATTTCCGAGACCGCATCCGACTCCACGCTTTCCTGCGCGGTTATATCCGAAGAAATTGATTGTGACACGGGCATACATACCGCTGTAAATATCCTGCGGAAGAAGCTCCGTATTGATGTCGCTCTGATGAACAACCTGCGGCTTGTTCTTGGTGCTCGCAGTCATAACCCAGCAGCCCTTGCATTCAGGTCCGAAAGGTGTTCCGTTGTCGCGAACTCCGTCGCCGTCGTGAATAGGAATGGGAAGAACAGGGGGTCTCACGCCGCCCCATGTCTTGCTCTGTGCGTCAGCCGCTGCCGCCTCGATAGACTGGTCGATGTTATGCTTTGTAGCGACATCAGACTTGGGAATGAGAAGCGTCACCGAATACTTCGGTGCTGCGGTCGGATCATTGCCCTGAACCCTTGGTGCTACGAGGTTGACATAGGATAAGCGAACCTCTCCGGTAAGAACTTTTGTTGCGATGTTGTTGTACATAACTTTGTTTCTCCTTTCTACTTTGACTCTTTACTCTCTGCCACAGCAGCGAAGTCAGCTACTGCGCTCTTAAACTCAGCTCTCTTGTCGCTCTCAGGTGCAAGAGTGGGCTTTCCCTGCGGCTTTGTGACGAACTCGCCGACGATCTCGCCAAACTTTGCAGCTCCGAGGAGCTTTTCGAGCTGTGCTAAAGACTTTGGTACGCTGTCATAAATGACAGCTCTTTCTACACCGGATGCCATGAGCTTCTCTAATGCTTTGTCCTGATCCGACCAAGCCCTTTGGCTTCGTCCCTCGACCAGCTTGTAGCCGGGGATCTTTGTTCCTGCGAGCAATGCTTCGAGGGCTTTCTGCTGGATGGAATTGAACCACTCCACAAGGCTCTTGCCTCTTTCGAGTGCTTCACCCATTTCCTCGGGAGAAAGAAGCTCTCTCGGCTCGCCGGTATTTGCATCCTTGAAATCATCAAATGCGCTTGTCTGCTGTTCAGCCTGAGCCTTGCAGATGCCATTTGCGCGGCAGAACTGACACCAAGAACCAGCTTTGTACTCGCCGACTCCCATATACGCTTTCTGCGCTATCGGCTTGATGCTTTCGCCCCAAGCGGTCAGCTCGTCGGCCGTGCATCGCCATTGCTCATAAGAATTGATCCTCGGCTGGTCTATGATGATTTCCACATTCTTGATTGCTCCTCCAAAAAGAGGGCGGTAAATCTTCAACGCTCCGAGAGCGTATAACATCATCTGCGGATTTTCCTCGGCAGAAACCGGAACGCCTTTGCCGTGCTTATAGTCCGTAATGATGAGCGTGTCGCCTCCGAACATGATGCAGTCGCATCGTCCGAATGCTTCCGGTACGAAGTCCGTGATGTCAACCTTTGTCTCGAACGCTAAATACGGCTCGTGATCGAACTGCATAGCCTTTTCGGACAGGTGCTCGACATAGGTTTCAGCCGTTTGCAGCATCTCGTCATCCCACAACTCGCTTGTCTTTAACTGCTTGATCTTCTTGGTGTACTCGGTTTTACGCACCTTGCCAAAATGCAGCTTTGCGGTTATCTCACAAACGCTGTGTGCCACCGTTCCCTCACGCGCGAAGTCGCTCGTTTTCTCCGGAAGCTTTGCTTCAAGTCTCGGAGCAGGTGTACAGTTCATCCACCTATGGGCGCTTGACGGTGAAAGGAGTGCATGGGCGCTCATATCTTTGCCCCCAGCTTGCGCATCTCGGTAGCGAACGCTCCCATCTGCTCAGGTTTCAGGTCCATAACAGCCTGAACGCCAAACTGCGCGAGGAGAGCGGTCAGCTCGTTGACCTTACCGGCATCCATAAGCGTTGCTCCGGCCTGCATGATCTGATCCACGGTGTACTGCGGTGCTCCGGCTGTCGGCATAGGTGTCGGTGCAGGAGCAGGAGCCGCTGCTACGGGAGCAGTCGCGGGCTGCTGAGTGACAGGCATTGCCGGCGTAGCCATAGGCTGCTGAGGCTGTACCTGCATAGGCTGCTGAGGTGCGGGAGTTCCGACAACCGGCTTAGGTGTCATTGCTGTCTTAGCACCGCCGAGCGCACTTGCAAGATTGTTGATCGCTGCCGAAAGCTCCGCAGCTTCAACGGTAACTTTGATTTCTAACATTGGATTTGTCCTCCTTTTTTTTTATTGTTCTTTGATTGTGAAGTTGTTTTCTCTGTTGCCACCTGCCGTGAAATAAAGATATTCGGATAAGGGCTTGCAGCCGTTTCCGTACCAATCCGAGAGGGCTTGTGTAGCAATCTCAATATCATTCTCTGAAACTTCTCTTGACTGGTTCCAGTAACCGCAGAACTGGGTTGCCGGTGTTTTGCAGGTGACGACTGCTTTTATAGTATCGCCTCCGAAGCCTCCCACGCTGACTCTGTTCAGGATTACTTCGCACACAAGTCTTTTGTCTTCTGTCTTGTCCTCGTAGCACTCGCCCGCAAGGGTGTGTGTGAGGTAGTAAATATCGTCATCCGTCCACGGGGACGGCTCCGGTTCTTCAACTACGATCACTTCCTCTTTTTCAATGGGCTGTATTGTCACGCTGACTTCGACATTGACCGGCTGTTGTTTTCTCATCGCTTCGTGCGTGATTACTTCTGTGCTTAGGCAAATCGCACCAACGCAGATGATACCAACCATTCCTCTCGCAATGTACTTCATTTCAAACAATGTCATTACCTCCTACTGCCACACGGCTGCTTTTCTTCTGCCTGAAATCATATCGGCTTTCAAACTGTTCCTCTCCGAGGGCTGTCCTCCGGTGGTAAACTCCATTGTCCAGCCACTCCCGAAGTATTCTCTCGCCGGGTCTGATCTCCGGCAGTTCGTCCTTAGCTTGCTTTGCAAGTTCTCCTGCAACTGCAAGCAAGACAGCGGATGCAGTAGTCACTGATCCTGAATGCCGTCGCTGTCATCTGCAAGAAGCTCTTCGATTGTGCATCCGTAGAGCTTTGCGATGGCCGGCAGTTTGTCAGCCCTCGGCTTGGAAACGCCGCGCTCCCACTTGCTGACAGCGGACTCTTTCACGCCGAGGATTTTGGCAACCTCACGCTGCGTTGGGATTGCCCCGCGAAGCCGTCGTTCCCTCATCACGTTCATCCTTTTTCACCTCCTTTTCCTTATAAAATCGGGCTTTTTCTTTCCTCACATTCCTATAATAACACTTTAAGTCGTGAATGTCAACTCGAAATCAAGATTTTTTCTAAAAAATTTTTCCATTGACAACTTGAATTAAAAGACATATACTTGACTTTAAGGAAAGGTGGTGATACTCATGGACGGATTTGGCGACAGACTACGGAAGCTCCGCAAGGAGAAAGACATCACACAAGCGGTGCTTGCTGAACAGATCGGGGTCGTGCCGTCGGCTATCGGCAAATATGAACGGATGCCCGACTCAATGCCAAGCGTGGAGGCTCTGCTTAAAATAGCGGAATACTTCAATGTGAGCACGGACTATCTTCTGACCGGAAAAGAACCCGCCATCATCGAGAACGGCGTGAACGGTCAGATGTCCAACAGCTCATTTATTCAGGCGAGCTACGGCGGCTTTGTCATCAACAGCGATCGCATATCCCCGGAGTCCGCAGAGTTGCTTCGGATATATGAGGGGCTTGGCGGCAGGGAAAGATTGAAGCTACTCAATTATGCAGTTAGTTTGGAAAGGAGCAAGGAATGAAGCTGACTTTAGAAATCAAACAGAAGTGCTCGTTCTTTTGGCTTCGGGCTATTCAGAATGTGCGCATAGACAAGTGCTGTGCTCAATGCTTCATAGGCAAGGCTTTCAATGAGATTTATGAGCAGACACGGTACAAGGAAAAAGCCCTTGTAGAGTTCGAGATACCGCCCCTTATCGGGGCAAAGGCATATTATCTCTGCGGACTCTCACGGGGGATGAAATACGAGAACAACACGCATATCGCTTTTGTACCGGACAAGGGCGAGACGATAACAGTTGACAATGACCTGATCCGGGTGGAGATCACCGATGCCCGCCGGATTGACTTCGAGGGGTACATACCGTCGCCTGACGGCGAATTTACGGACGAGCAGAGGGCTTGCCGTAACTGGATATTCGCCAACTACATCAAAGACGGTATGCCGCTTTGAAGCGTGCAGCAGTTTATATCCGCGTCAGTACGCAGGAACAGGCGCAGGAGGGTTATTCTGTCGGTGAGCAGAAAGAACGCCTCATTGCGTACTGTAAAGCGCAGAACTGGCTCATTGCGGATCTATATGTGGACGGCGGCTATACCGGAAGTAACTTAAACCGACCGGGAATGCAGAAGCTGATGGCTGAGACAGACAAGTTCGATGTGGTGCTTGTTTATAAGCTCGACCGCCTATCCCGCTCACAGCGGGACACGCTCTATCTCATCGAGGAAATATTCCTCCCGAACAATGTAGACTTTGTCTCGATGCAGGAGAGCTTCGACACCTCATCGCCGTTTGGCAAGGCTATGATCGGACTGCTCGCCGTATTCGCCCAACTCGAAAGGGAGCAGATAAAAGAGCGTACCAAAATGGGGCGCATAGCAAGGGCAAAGTCCGGGCTGTACCACGGAGGCGGCAATATCCCTATCGGATATGATTACAAAGATGGACACCTCATCGTCAACCCATACGAGGCAGAGCAGGTCAAAAAGATATACGAATGGTATCTTGCCGGGGGATCTCTCAAATCCGTTACGGACAGACTGAATGACGAGGGGTATACTAATCGCTACGGCTCATATAACTCTTGGACGAGTGTAAGGAACATATTGGAGAATGAAACATACCTCGGACGCATCCATTATGGCGATGTGATCTACGATAACGCACACGAGGCTCTTGTGACGGAGGAGCAATTCAAAGCTGTTCAGGATCTTCGCAGACAGCGCAGGAAACAGTACGGCACGACGGCATTCCAATCAAAGCATCTGCTGACCGGAATGATCTATTGCGGGAATTGCGGAGCGAGGTATTATTTGCGCAACAGCGGGCGGTATTCCTATTATGCTTGTTACTCCCGCACGAAGCAGATGAAAAGCATGATAAAAGACCCCGATTGTAAGAATAAGACTTGGAAAGCCCTGGAGCTTGAACAGGAAATAGACCGGCAAATACGCCAGCTCCTAAAAAGCCCAGAGATGGCTGCCGAGATTGCAGAACAGCGCCCGAAACATCTGCCGTCAAAGGACGATGCCCGAATTGAGAAGCGGATTGCCGAAATAGACCGGCAGATTGGGAAGCTGATGGGATTATATCAGAATGATGAAATGCCCGCCGATTTACTCAGCGAGAACATAAGCAAGCTGTATAACGAAAAGGCGGCGCTATCTGCTACGCTCTCGCCCACAGAAGAGGACCCGGATATGCCGTTCGACCTCGTGCAGGAGCTTTTGGCAGATGCTTCGCAGGTGTGGGATTTTGCGGATGAAGCACAGAAGCGACGGATAATGCAGAGCCTTATCGCCCGCATCGTGCTGACAGATGACAAAGTAAGAATAGAATGGGCTTTCTAACAACAAACGCCCCTCGGTCGCGTGATCCGAGAGGCGTTATCCTTTACTCAATTTTCTGCTTCCTGACTTCGGCTTCGATCCGGGTCGTCAGGTATTCTTTCAGATCGCCGTAAGCATTTTCTATAAACGCCGTGGCGGCAGGACTAATGGATGCAAGGCAAGCCTCGTAGGCTCTCTGTGCTGCCTCAATCTGCGCCTCCTTATCGAATGATCCTGACTTCTTCAACCGGTCAACATAGGTCTGACTCGTTGCTGATACGGCATCGGCAACGGCATCAGCAATCTCGCCGATATAAAGCCGCTGGCGGGAGTCCTCCGTCTTGGCTGCTGCATTGTCGGCAACCTGCCTAATCAGCTTTACGCCGTATGCCGTGAGCACCGGAACTGCTGCCGTGATGACTGCCAACAAAAGCTGTGATAAAAATTCACTCATACCGCAATCCTCCTATACTCTTTTTGCGTAATCCAAACTGATCCAGCCCGCACCGCTTTTGAGCTTGCCCCATCCGGCAGTAGAGCCTTTTCCGCTCTTGACCTCTACGATGGTGTATGTACCGGGCTTGATGACACCTTTCTTTGCCGTGTTCGTTCCTGCGCCCGCTCTGATATTCAGATCGGTAATCATAACCTTTACGAGGAAAGATCCCGTTGTGGGCGTTACCGCAGGAGTCTCAGTTGTAGTTGCACCGAGGCGCTTATTGACTTCTGCTGCAATGTAGGCGTGCTTACCATAGAGGTAATCTCCGGGGCAGGACTTATTCGCATAATCACGATGCACGGTCATATTGCAGCCGTTCCTGTGATTTACGCGGTCATCCTTTTTGTCCGACCAAACGAGCTTCTTGATGCCGTTTCGCTTACAGATGTCGGTTACAAGGTTAATGAGGGCAGCCATAGCCTTGTCCGAAACGTGCCAGCCGGTGTTTGCACCGCCATCGTTTGCCACTTCGATTGTAACCGCACGATGGTCGTTGACTCCGTTGGAACTGCACCAAGAGCGGTCTTTCTCCTCAACATACATCCCGATCCGTCCGTCAGAGCCAATTCCGTAATTGGAGCTTGCCTGTCTGCTTGTCGGCGCAAACACATTTCCGCAGGTCTCAATCGTGAGATTGCCCGCCATACAATGAATTGTGATCGTGTCGATAGCGTGGTTTCTCGGACTGGTCTTATTCGGGGAGATTTTCTTGTAAACTACGAGAGAACTATTGCTCATCGTCTTCACCTCCGTTTCCTGTGAGTTCGTCGAGGGCTTCTTCCCCGATGTCGTCGATGTTTCTGATTTCGTCGTCCATGATGTTTCCTCCTTTCCGACAAATTCGTCATAATATTTCTGACCGTAGGCGGCACGGCGGGTCTTTACCGCATCGCTTTGGTCTGCCGGACGCTCATATTGCAGAAGAACCGCATCCGAAGCTGCCTTTACAGATGTGGCACTTTTAAGCGACCGGAACAGCACATTGTAATTCCGTTCAAGCTCATACATCAGGAAGTCGAGCTGCATAGAAAGATCGCCGATGGATTTCCTCGCTGCCTCCGCAAAGTCGAGCAAAGCCTGTTTCCTGCTGTAATAAGTCCATTGCGCAAGACCATATCCTGCGCTGTCGTGAACGAAGTTCTTGTAAAATCCCCCGTCCACCTGCTGCGTGTATTCCTCATCGGAATAGTCCAGTTTCCTCTCGAAACTGTTTTGCAGGTTCTTCGGATTTAATCCGCTTTCAGCATAAAGATTTCCCATAAGCCCGGCTGTACCTGCCGGGGACAGACCTTTATTCCTCAGATGATCCCAAATCGTTTTCTCGTTCATGTTCTTCACGCTCCCTGTCTTCGATGTCCCACTCACGCTGCTTATTGCGTTCTTTGGTATTCTTTATCCAGCCCATAATCCCGCATTCCGTGCCGAGCGCAGCGAACACGCAGGTAACCAGAATGTCAGGGACGGAGCCAATATTGTAGAACAGCCAAATCATACAGACTGTGAACGCCACAAGGGCAATTCCTACGAATACGAGCACGACATCCATAGTTTTGATGTGCTTTTTCATACGCACCTCCTAATCTGAAAGCGGCAGATCCATAACCTGTTTCATCAGGCTGTCGAGGTTTCCATTGCCGCCAAGCTGATTGTGATAGACGCTGTGCATTTCGATCAGGTCTTTGCGGTCATTGAATGATACGCTACCGTTTTTCAGGAATGTGCGTCCGATATGCTTGATGCGGTCATGGAATAAAATCTTGTTAGCAATTCTCAGGTTGTCAACGGTATCGCGCAGCTCTTTGATGTCAGCGGTCTGCTTTGCATCCGCTTCATCTTTCTTCTCTTCGGCGCGGTCTTCCTTTTGGGCTTTGCGGTTTAGCTTCCAAGTAACGATGCTCTCGATGAGCTTCACGATACCCGCAGCAACGCCTCCTGACAAAACACATAACAAAACCTCATTCATTTCCGTCATCCCTCCTTGTTAATATTTGCAGCCGGTCTCTTGCCGGAAACCGGCTGCGGTCTTTCTACTCGCCGATATACTGTCTGTACTGCTCCTCGGTGATCTTGCCGGAGTCATAGTCAGCCTTGAAAAGCTCCTTGACCTGATCCACCCATCTGTCGGGTACATCCGCGATGGTCTTTGTGCCGCCAATGATTGAACGATAATAAATCTTTGCCATAGTCTTAGCCCTCCATTCCTGCTACGATTTCTGCCAGTTCCTCGATTGCCGCAGCGATCTCCGCATTGGTCGGGATGCTGTTGTCCGGCTGGTTTTCCTCGTCCCTTGCAGGAACCGAACCCCAAGGGGAGAAAATGTACTTGTCGGGATCGTTCTCGTCCTGCAAGTATCTTCCCGTCGAATAGTCAACGGAGTCCTTGTCGGCAAGCTCATTGCCATCAATGTCGTAAAATTTCATCTTCATTACCTCCTTTAGATGTTTGCTCCGATGCGCCTCGTAAAGGGCGTGTCGGAAATGATGAAATGCTTTTCTCCCGGTGCATCCGGGATAGAATACCTTGTTTCTTCGTTCTTCGGCTTTCTGTGCGGACTCGTGCCGAACAGCTCCTCATACAGACGGTCAAGGTTCTCGACGCTCCTTGTGCAGGTGCAGTCCCTAAGAATGCTCTGCCGCCACGATTTGTAAGCGTTCAGTATGTCCACCTCATCAAGCCGTCCCTCGTCGTAAAGTCTCTTATAGGCTTTCAGTTTCCTGCGCTCTCTTGTGATCTTAGCCGGGGCAGGAGTGACGAGCACTTTGCCGTTCTCCAAGATGCGATATTTGAGCTGCATGAATGTGTAGCCGTGGGAGAGCTTCACGATTTGAGTTTTCTTCTCATTCACTTCTAGTTTCAGCGGAACGAGCTGCTTCTTGATACCATCGAGGATGCGCCACAGTTCTTCCTTGCTCTTGCCGAAGATGTAAATGTCATCCATATATCGTCCGTAGCCTTTTATGCCCTCGACTATCTTGCAGTAATCGTCAACGGGATGCAGGTAGTAGATCGCCAGCGTCTGCGGCACTTCCGAGCCGAGATTTAATCCCTTATCGCTCTCCGAAGCATTGTCGATGATGTAATGCACCAGCGGTCTCGTGCTTTCGGGGATGCGAGGCTCGATCATCTTCCAGCATATCTCGTGGTCGACGCTGTCAAAGTAGTGTCTGATGTCAACCTGCAAAATATAGCCGTCGGTTCCGTTCTCCCGGATGAAGTTTCTGAGGTGTATTAAGTGCCGCTTTCTCATAAACGCTGTACCTCTCATCTCCAATGACGCTGCATTGTCGTAGATCAGGTACTTCCGCAAGCACGGCAGAAGAATGTCTTGGTTTACGGTCTTCTGCACCACCCGGTCACGGACGGCTGGGGCGTGGATGTCTCGGAGCTTGCCCCGCTCATTAAGTGTGAAGTTCAACATGGCGCTCTGCTTGTATGTTCCATTTCTCACCTCTTCTTGCAATTTGAGACTGTTCATAATCACATCTGCCTCATATCTGTGCGTTGACGCTTTCCACGATGAAACACTACGGACTTCCTTGAACGCTTCACAGAGCCGGTCGAGTTCCGTAATCTTTTCAAGTTCTGTCATAAAATATCTCCATGTTGTAGCCGTATCTGACTTATCAGACGGCATCATAAAGATGCAATTTACGCATTTCCTGCGAGGGTCGTGCTTTCCTTATCATCTGCCGAATATACGGCCCTTGTGGGCTTGGGACTCGGCAGGGGTAATCGGGACAACGCAATTCGCATTGGTAACGCTGTTGTTGTTGAGATTGCCGTTGTTGTTCAAATTCGCAGCATTCGTAGCCGTCAGCACGATCAAAGCACAACCCGGTTATTTAATTTTTCAGTTTCTTTTCCCACTTGTTGTCCGACTTTCGCCATCCTTGTATCACAACAATCTCGTGCTCAATTAGGCTCACGGTGTCGTGATATTTCGCCTTTGGTACATGGAGCAGGTCGAGGTTGATCTGATACCGCCTTTTAAGGCTTCTGCAAGCGGCAATGGCGTTATCCTGCATAATCCTCCGCTGCTCCAAGATACCGAGCGTATGGGGATAGTGGCTGTCAGCGGACTGCACATAGTAGTCAATCATCTCTGCGTAGGTTAGCATCTGTGTCTTTGTTGCGTCGATGAAATCCTTGTTATCGGTATAATCCTTTCGTCCGGGTATTGGCTTTCCCTCACTATCGAGAGTGTCCGGCTCGTCTTTGATACCGAAATTGTATTTTGTGTCCTCGTAAACCTTTCGGATTATCTGTTCGGCTGCTGCCGTGAACTCCATAGGCGATTGAGGACGCTCGCTTTTCTTCCAACTCATATTCTTGCCTCATTGCGGCCCCTGCCGGGGCCGGGGTCGTAGGGTACTGGTAGAAGTAGGCTTCGCCTACTTCACCATGATAAGCGGGACAACGCAATTCGCATTGGCAACGCTGCTGTTGCGGAGATAGCCGTCGAGGTTCAAATTCGCAGCATACGCAGCCGACAGCACGTCGCGGTTCCACACATTAACATTGCCGAATACCTGATTGGGTCTCACAAGATCGAACAGAGCCAGCTTCTCATAAGCCTCGCCCATATCGAAGTAAGAACCGCTCGGATTGACACCCATCATCTGCGCACAGCTCATTGCCTCGCCGAAAGAGTCAGCAACCCAAGCCCAGTTTGAGGACTTGCCACCTGATACCGCATTCGAGAGCAGAACCTGATGAGAGACCATATGACTCGCGCCGAGGACAGCCTTGACTGCATTCACGACTTTCTGAATGGACGTTCTGAGGTTCGATGTCGTGTAGCCGCCGTCCGTGTTGGATGCGTTCCATGTCGAGGTATAGCCCTCCACATAAACGACGCACGCGATATTCGGGGTGTTTACCATAGCGTAGCTCGCATAGCCGAAGAAAGCATTGGCGTGAGCAAAGATGATGTGCGCCGTGTAATTCGTGCCGTCAATCGTGATGGTCTTTTTGATCTGCATACCGCAGTCATAATCGCTCAGGTCGTTTGCAGCAATCTTCTGAGAGAGCACACCGCTGTCGAAGTCTGCTGTTACATCCGTTGCCTTTGCGGCTAACGCCCCGAGACCGTCCCAGTTTCTGTCGATGCGCTGATTGAACGCAATCGCAGAGGGGCTGACGAGGCTTGTCAGCTTGCTCGCAAAATCTCCAACGGGGATTTTCTTGTCGCCAGCGGACGAGAAGATGTGGAGATAATCAGAGCTCTTCACTACCTCATCAACCGAGGTAAGATCAATAAATTTCTGGTTCATATCTGTTCCTCCTATTCGATGTTTATATGCCTTATCAGAACGAAGTTATCTCCGTCCTTAGTCACAAAGTTTGCGCCGTCATTGTCAACGGCTTTTGCCGTGATGATACCGGTGGCGAGCATAGCCTTTAGCTCGGCAAGCTCCGCAGCCGCAGCACCCGGCACATTAACAGGTCCGTATGCCATAGTTACGCCTCCTCTCCGCGCATGATCCAAATATTCGCCGTCATCGCTGCCGACGGAACACTTGATGCGCGAACTCTCACTTTATTCGCCAGCGTTTCATTCGTCGGGCATAACCCGCAGTCCGAAGCGATGTTTAAGCTGTTTACTGCAATAACAACATTTGCTCCGTCATTTGCGGTGATCCCGGCGACTGTAATGTCATAGTAGTACGGATAATAAGAATTGCTGTCACTTTGCCAGCCGGTGCTTGGGATCGTAGCCGAGACAGCGTTTTCCCTGTCCCTCTTTGCGCCGTTCAGCTCCATTATGGCTTCCGAAGCGGCTTCTGCCACATCTCCAATGACTCCGTTGGCTTTGCGGGCGAGCATTTCTAATTGTCCGAATGTATTTACCTTACTCATTCAATCACACCTTTCCGCACCGCATAATCAGATGTCCGCTCCGCATCAGGGAGCGGACACCCAAAATAGCTTTGCTGCTTCTGAACTACTCGCCGAACACCTCGGTAAGCATAGCTGTAACCTCCGCATCTGTCGCGATCTCCACGATGGTCTTAGAAGTCCCATCCACCTCGATAGCTCCGGAACCCTCAGTTGCAACCTCGACTTTGGAGAAGCTGGAAGCATTCTTGCCGCTGTCAACAGGATTGCCGTTCGCATCGAACTTCGCGAAATTGTTCTCTACCGCATCGGTGTCCTTGTCAGCCTTTCCGCTGATGTCCTGATGCTGGGTGAGATAGTCGCTGTGGCTGTGGCCGGAGTCGGTCAGGTTGCCGTTCGCATCAAGAGCCGCGAAGTTACCGGTGGCGCCGCCGGAAACCTTTGTAGCGAAGCTGGAGAAATCGAATGTTCCGGTATAAGTGTCATACTTATAAACCGGACTCGAAGATGTCCCGGTATTGATGATCGCCACATTCGTTCCGGCAGGGTAATCAACGCCCGCACCCTCCAAGAAGTCCGCAGTCGTGGTGAATGCGTCCTCGATGTTGTAGATGTGGTTGTTGTTTGCCTTAGCCAGCGCAGGAAGATTAGCAAAGAGAATGCTTCCTCCCGGGATCAGAGCACCGGCAACTGCCGCGCTGATGGCATCAGCGACCTGAGTGTCGGTCTGATAATTGCTGTCGTTGGTAAGGTCGGACACCTTAGTAGGTAACTCGGCCTTTGTTGCGTAGTCGCTCTGAATTTTCTCAGCAAGAGCTTTCAGGGCTTTCAGTTTGGTAAGTTTGTCAATAGCTGCCATTGTCTTTTACCTCCTTTTGGTATGAAAGAATTGTTAGGTATGTTTCACGGACGAGCAGCCGCCCGATAAAACCGTTATTCTCCGAAGACCTCCTTGATGACATCCTCGGTATCTTCATCTGTTGCGATGATCTCGTCATCGCTCAAAACGGTCTCGCCGTCTATGGAGATCGTGCCGTCATTCTCGACAGCCACTCCGTCGCCTATTTTTACGCCTCCGAGCCTCGATGCAGTAGCAGTCGGGAGAACATATTCCCCGCCGCCCCCACCGCCTCCGGGAACATCGCCGCCATCGGCTGCGGGCATAAGCAGCATAACGGAAGCATTGATCTCTTCATTGGGGATTTCATTCGCATAGAGCCGGACAAATCCATCCCCTGTCTTTGCCACGGAATTAAGGCAGATGTTATATGCCTTTTCCATATCCTCTGCGTTCACCGTAACCATCGGCGTGAGTCTGCTGTGTACGCCCTCGATCTCAATGTCGATGTAATATGCGTACTCAGGAGCTTCCTCTGCGCCCGTCTGCCAGCCTGTCGTCGGAATGACGATGTCTTTTCTCGCACCGAGGATTGAGCTTCTCACGATAGCGGAGAGAGTATCAACCTCTGTCTGTAAGGCATCCACCATTCTCCGTGTCGCAATGGCATCGGGATTGATGACAGTAAGGTCTGCTTCAACAGAACCTACGATGTTGATGCAGGTAAATTCAGCGAATTTCTGCACCGGGTCGCTACTTGCCCGGATGAACTCCGGGTTATTATCCATAACGACATATGTGTAGAGGATTTCTCCCTCGTCGGGGTCCTCAGCCCATATTGCCGCTTCAGATGCAAGGAAGCCCACTTGCACATCACGGCTGAACACCTGAAATACAATCTGCACTTCCCCCGGATTGTTTACGGATATTTCCGAAAGCACTCCGTCAACCCTGTGCTCTGCAAGAGCCTCCATTTCTTTCGGGCTGCTGCCGACCGGCACGCTGCCGGAGCCGACTGTCGCACGGGTGAATTTAATCTCTGTTTCGGATGCCATCAATTTCGCAATCAATGCGCGTCCTTTTTCTGTTAAATAGTTACCATCGTTGTATGCGGACATTTACCGTTCCTCCTTTCTCAGCATACCGAGCCTATTTCGATGCGTGTGTGCTCAAACAGGACTGATTTATATATCGCTTCGCTTGCAATCTGCCGTTTTGCCTCGGGCAGGTCGAAGACGAGAGAGCTTCTGTCAAATACCGCCGTTTTGATACCCACAACGCTTTTTTCAGTCCTGCGGACATCCGGGAGGTCGAATTTCAGCCCGGTGGAGTCAAACAATGCCCCCTCAATCGAGGTTGATCCGTCATATTCCCGATACGCCCTCAGCGTGGTTGTCAGTCCTACGCCTCCGGCTTTTATCCTTTTAAGCATGGTCGCTATATCGACCACGGCATCGAGGACTTCTTCGGACAGGTCAGCCTCATTCACATCTATCCCGATCTTCGCCGGGAAGTTTTCCGATAAGTCAACCTGCGTGACATCCAGTTCAAAGAGCGAAGCTGCCGCATTAAGCACCGTATCTATGTCACCGCCCGAGAGCTGGGAGATCAGCTTCACTCTGATTGCCAACCGGTAGAACCTATCCGTGGCTCCGAGTCGTTTTACGCCGAAGTTTGCTCCGTATCGGTCAAGGACTTTTCCCTCTGCGTAATCGAGATCATCCCACAGCTTTACGAGATCGGCTTGCTCTTTTACCTGATCCAGTCCCCATACAAGAACCGAAAACAGTTTGCCGATGTTCGTCTCGACGGGAGAGCCGCGCTTCACATTGTCGTAGTCTTTCCGGCTATATGCGCTCGTCAGGGCATCGAGCATTTCCAAGAGATAATTTCTCATTCCACGCTCACCATCCCCTCATCAGTCACGGCTTTCTGCCGTGCCGCTATTTCCACATTGTTCCAGCCGTAGGTCTCGCCATCTGCGCTGATCTGCAAATCAAAGTCAACGACTCCTGATACTTTCAGCACTTCTGTCGGGAGCTTTACACAAATAACATCCTCGCCGATGTCGAGACCGCCTCTTGTATCGCTGCCAATATACGAAACGATTGCTGCCTTTATCTGCTCCACACCGTCAAGCGGGAAATGCCTGTCAGTCACAAGGTTAAACACCTTTACCCAAACATTGACCGGTGCCGGACGGCTGAAACTGATATTAAAGGTTTTGCCGGATGCGCTCACGACAGGGATAGTTGTGTTGCCGTAGGTCTGTATTCCAGCAGCTTTACGCTTGAATATCGCCTCGGCAATTTCCTCATCCAATCCACCGTATGCGACGACTTCGATGGAGTGGGGCGGCAGACCATTCTCATCAGTCTCGTCCGTATCGTTTTCATCGCCGGTTACTGCGATGACTGCCTCGACGCTCTCATAAATCTCCGCAACAACTGCGTCTATGTTCACACCGCCCGCAAAGTCCGTGGAAGCATAGTAGCGTTCTCTGAACTCTGCATCGGTCTCAGTATCGCGCCCACCCTCGAAAGCACCGATGTTGACAACGGTGGCAATTCCGGTCTTCGGGTTCGTAATCATCGTGATCGTTCCCGCCTCGGTATTGCCGTCAGGTCCGGGAATGACTGCCGTAGCAGGAACAATAACGGAGCCATCCTTTATCGTTGCAGATTGAAGCGTGATATACTGCACACCCGCTATCGTCTCGGCAAGAAATCCCTCCGGGACTTCCACGCCATTGTCGCCGGTAAAGGTCAGATAGCCGACGGCTTTTTGTGCTCCTAAGAGCCTCAGCCCTATTGCACGACCGAGATTGTATAAGCTTGATCCGACTGCGGTATCAATAAATCTGCTGTTATATACATCCTCTAAAGTTGAAAACAAGAGGTTCAGCATCCACGCGAATATCCGCAGGAATATTCCAAGCGGAGAGCGCACAGTAAGGTTTGCCTTAGAGCCGAAAAGCTCACGCGCCTTATATTCGAGAGCATCTAACAGCTCTGCATAGGTTGGTCGCCGGAAACCGGCATCTGTAAGACCCCAATCTGTTGTCTTTGCCATTAAGCTGTCACCTCCAAATTCACTTCTTCGCCGTCATCGAGAGTCATCTGAATGACCGCTGTAATAGTACGGCTGTCATATGTTATATCCATAGAGTCCACACTTGCGATCTCCGGGTCCTGAAAGACGGCATCCCGAATAACTTCCTCGATCTCGCCCGTCTCTATATCGTTCTGATTTACGCCCATGACTGCCTCATAATCCGTTCCGTGGGTCTCGTCCGCAAAGAACTCCCCTTTCCAAGTCAAGAGGGCGTGACGGACATTCTGAACGGTTGTTTCGCTGTCGTAGATAAGTTCCGGCATCCCGTTCTCATCAAAGACCATATCCCTTGTTTCAGGGTCGATTTTGAGGGTCATATTCTCCATAAATCATTCAACTCCTAACTCGGCTGCGGACCGCCACCGTGGGTATGGTGAGCACCGCTTATCGTCTTCTCGGCGAATACATCGCCTGTCGCCGTAATCTTGCCATCCACTTCGAGATCGCCTTTAATCTTTACATCACTTTCCGTTACCGCCACATAAACGCTGCCGTCTTCTTTGGCAAGGGCTATTGCATCATCGGGAAGACCTTTTGCAGTAAACTTTCCCGATACAATCCCACCGATGAATACCGCATCGCTCGCAGAATGGTTTCGCCTCGTAGCCGGAACAGACTCTGTGCCTCCTGCAAGTGCTCCGTCGATGTCGTGGTCGAGATAAACTACCACGCCCACATCGCCGGGTTTATACCACGGACGGAAGATAAACCCTCCGCATCTCGTGACTGCCACCGGCACACCGAGGATAGGCGGCTGACTCTCATATTTGCCATTTGAGAGGCTTTTTGAGAGCGGCTGAACATTTACTGTCATACCTGCCGGATCAAACGCCGTAACGCTTACGATAGCAGCTACACAGATAGACTCTGCCAGCTTTTGGTCGTGTATCTGTTGATATTCGTAAGGGTTTGGCATATCATCATCCTCCTAATAATGCGTTCCATGTCTGCGGCCCGACAATGCCGTCCACCGTAAGCCCATTAGCTTCTTGGAACTCTTTGACGGCGGCTCTTGTTTCCTGTCCGAAAATACCGTCCACCGTAAGTCCTCCGAGTGTTTCTTGCAAGGTCTTTACCGCATTTCCTCTTGACCCGAAACGGAGCGTTTCCCGGCTCACAGCTCCTGTTATGGCAGCAGACACCGCCGTTTTCTTGGCGTTCTTCTTTGCGGGCTGGGTATATGGCTTTAATTCCATTGTCGTTTTCCAGTCGCCCGTGTTACCGCCTTTGTGCGAGCCTTTCTTCACGATGAAAGTCCCATTCAGGTCATCGGACTTAATCTTCACTATCTCTGCCGCGGCGATACGATAGTTCAACAGGCAAGCCCTCGATTTCAGATCTTCGTCATCTCTGTCTTCCCCGGTCTTTGTCGAGTTGGACTTCGACTCCACCGGAATGACTTCCTGTTCTTCATCGGCTCGCAGAAGTCCCGATCTCGTATTCAGGATGACGCTGTTGTCAATGCCGTCGCCGTCTTTGATTACATATATCTGCCCGGTGTCCCGGATGATAAGTTTGCTGTTGCACTCGCTTACCACAATCTCTGTCAGGACTTGCAGGAGCTTACCTTTGCAGACTCTGCCGCGGGAATATGTCTTGTTTACGGTCAGCTCACATTTGCCTACTTCCACACCGAAGATATTCAGCAGGTCTTTTACAATTGTCTTTGCCGTAGTCTTGGCTTTGTAGGTCTTGTTTATCTTTTGGTTCAGTATCTGATCTGCACAGGGCTGAACCGTTATTGTCGTCGTCCAGTCAACACCGGACTGTTTATGCTTTAATCCGACTACCTTGCCGAGAAGAATGCAGCCTACATCGCCCTCATATCCGGCATTCAAGATGATCGTCTCATTCTTCTTGATCTCTGCCCGGCTGTTCTCTGACAGGTTCTTTACCGTGAGAGTAGCAACCGGAGGCTCGTCGGTGTCCTCGAATGGTATCTCGAATGTGAAATCAAGCCCTCCGAGGTAGTATTTCTTTTTGCCTATCGTCAGGTTTGCATCTCTGATCCAAAACGCCATTTAACTCACCTGCCTGTCATACACATACAGTTTTACTTCTTTACCGAAGTTCTCAGCCGTGACTTCCGAAATGCCGTCGTCCGTGATGCAGGTGGGTATTATGACCGGGATCGGAAACCTTTCATCCTCCACAACATTGAATAGGGCTCTGCCATATCTGACCGGCTCTCCGAAAGCAAGAGGCTCGCCCTCGGAGTCGTAAAGGTCAATCGTGAAGAATTTCCCCTCGTCGTTGTATTTGACAGCGAATGTGTAGGTTTTATCCACCAGCTTCACGCTGAATTGGTAAGGTACTTTTGATGCGTCGATGTCGATGTAATTCGCCTCGGCATCCAAATCTATTAGTGTAAGTGCCATAGGCGCACCTCCTAATCTGAGAGTCCTGCATAGCCGCCGGTCAGTCTCACAAGCGGAGCAGAACTGCTCGAAAAGCCATATGCTGCCATCAATTTAGCAAGGCTCGCCGCACTCACGGACTGAGAAGCGAGAACTACAAGCCCTGCGTTCATTGTCACAGCGAGCTGTTTGTTCGAGCTCTTGCCGGAGTCCATTCCTGTCATTGACTGTCCCGTTGCCTTTTCTCCGGCACTCACAAGCTGTACACGCTTGAAGTTTGCTGTGAATGTCGCACCGTCTCTGTTCTTCGATGAATAATCAAATTTCAGTCCGGTAAATACGAGGTTGTTTATCCGGGTCTTGCCCGTGTAGGTTATGATGTCACGGCTGTCGCGCATCTTTTTGAGAGCGTTTATTGCCGCTTCGCCTCCCACGATCACACCGGAGATGGCAAAGGTTCCTGCCTCGTTCTTCACATGGTCGTTTAAGTCCGACCCGTTTTCGATAGCATTCGAGGTTACGGAGCTGCTGTAACTCTCTGTTTCCTTATCCACGATGCCGTCCTGCATCGGCGTGAACCGCACCGTACCGCCTTTTCTGCCTTTTAATGTATAAGCCATAGCTGCCTCCTATCAGAACGCATACGCATTTTTCAGCGACTGCTGTTCAAGCTCCTGCTGCCTGAACTCATCAAACAGCTCTCTTACCGTGTTACGGAGTGACTCGCTAAGGTTCTCGGTCGTTTCCTCATCTACATTTCCCGATACCATAATATTGATGACCGGTGCAAAGGATGAAGAGGAGGTCTGCTCGACGGTCTCTGCCGCCGGAGCTTCACCGACTGCCGGAGCACTCTGCATTCCAACTGGCATACTCACATCAGGAGGATTGAACTCTCCGACGACCGGATTAACGGAATATGATGCGTCTTCGACATTCGGGGCAGGTACATCAATGTCAGTTGGAATTGCGCCCTCGATGTCTTTAGCGACAGATCCCATCGTCTGTTCAAATCCGACTCCGACACCTGCTGCCATATTGTCACCAATACCAGCAAATACAGTCGATGGAGAGTGGATGCCGAGTAGTCCTTTCACGCCATCCACGATGCCGCCGAAGAAACCGCTGACTTTATCCATGATCCATTGCCCCATCTGTGAGATACCGTTCCAAACGCCCTCCACGATGTTCTTTCCGATGTCGAGCATCATTTCCGGCACTTGTGCGAAGCCTTGAACAATTGCGGTTATAATCTGTGGCAGCGATGCCACGAGCTGCGGGATTGCTTGAACAAGCCCGACTGCGAGCTGGACAATGAGATTTACACCCATCTCCACGATTGCCGGGAGGTTTGTTGTGATGAAGTCGATAATTCCCGTAATAATCGCCGGAAGCTGTGACACGAGCTGAGGAATGGCGTTTATGATGCCCATTCCGAGCTGCATTAGCATTTCCATTCCCTGCTGTAAAATCAGCGGTCCGTTTTCCGTGAAATAATTCAGGATGGACATTATGATTTCAGGCAGCCGTTCCACAAGCATAGGGATCGCCGTAGTGATGCCCTCAATGAGACCACCGAGCAGCGACATTCCCGCATCTATAATGAGCGGTAAGTTTTCAATGAGCGTTTCCACCATCGTAAGGATGGTATCAATAACAGCCGGTATCAATTCCGGCAAAGCCTCTCCAAGACCGGTAGCCAGCGTGGTGATTATCGTAATCGCAGCGGTCAGGATCATCGGCAGGTTGTCGAGGATGCCCTGTCCGAGGCTGCTGATAATATCCATCGCGGCATTCAAGATTGTCGGCAGGTTATCAATAATTCCCTGTCCGAGTGCTCCGATGAGCTGCATTCCTGCATCAACCATTCCCGGCAAAGTCTGTACGACCATATCGAGACCGTCAGAGAGGATCTCTCCGAGAGCGCCCATAGCTCCCTCGATGCCTCCCACCTCGAAAGCCTCTGTCAACTTTCCGAGACTATCAGAGCCAAACTGCACGAACTCTCTTATGGTTGGAGTCAGCTCATCCGAGAGGGCTATCTTAAAGCCATCGAGTGCGCTGTTCCAAATGTCAATGTCGCCTTGCAGGTTATCCGTCATCGTGTCGTACTGGTTCGCAGCTTCGCCCGATGCGTTTGCAAGTGCCTCAGCCCATTCTTCCTGTTTCTCGGTTGAGGTTACGGTCATTTTGTTGAATGCCTGCAAGCCCTGAATTTGGAATATCGTGGACTTGTAGGCGTTCGCCTGTTCGTCGCTCATTCCTGATAGAGCGGCATCGAGTTCGTTCACGACCGTATTGAACTCCCTCGCATTTCCCTGTTCGTCATAGATGGCTACGCCTAATTCTTTTAATGCGCCAGCCGCCTGTTCGGACGGGGTATATAGGTCTTTCATCGCCGCATTAAGAGCGGTCGATGCGGCACTTCCCGCCATTCCCTGCTCGGCAAGTCGTAGGAGGGAGAGTGTCATGCCGTCTGCGGACTGTCCGTATGCGGCAGCAGTAGCAGCCCCGCCGGACATTGCCTGTCCTAATTCGGCAACAGATGTATTTGCAAGGGTCGCGCCTTTTGCCATAAGATCGGCGTAATATGCGGAGTCTTTGGTCTCATCGTTGAAACCTTTCATCGAACCTGCGATGTAGTCCGCACTTTCAGCCATCTCCATACCGCCAGCCGCTGCGAGATGCAGGACATCCTCGATCATATCCATAGACTGCGTAGCATCGTAGCCGGACATTGCGAGGATATTTAAGCCCTCGGCAGCTTGGGTCGCGGAGAAGTTAGTTGACGCGCCCATTTCTTTCGCTTTGTCACGGAGGGCATCGAATGTATCGCCCGCGCCTCCTACATTGTTGGCAATGTCGTCCGTCGTCATTCCCATCGTTGCGGAAACCTGCGACATCGCCGAGTCAAACTCCATTCCGGTCTGAACGGCAGAATACCCGAAAGCACCTACCGCTCCGACAGCAGCTCCGAGCGCAATTCCGATTGCAGCTCCGGCTGTCTTTGCTATGTTCCCAAGTGTTTCAAACTTGTGACCGGAATGCTCTGCCTCATCGCCGACATTCTTCACATCTTTTTGTGCGTCGGACGAGGCATCGCCTAAATCCTCTGTCCCGTCAGCCGCGTTCTCGGCTGATCGTGCCATATCGGTAAATTTGTCCTGTGCGCTTTTGATTGCATTTCCGAGACCGCTTTTAATCGTGTCAATCGGATGCGCAAAGGCATTTCCGATATTTTGAATGTTGCTGACGACATTATTCTTAAAGTCGCCCGCCTTGCCGGTGGTGTATTCAAAAGCTCCACCGACACCGGACTTTAGAGAGGAGGAGAAAGTGTTCCCGCTGTCAATTCCGGTAAGGAATGATTTGCGGAACGCCGAGCCTACGCTGTCTGCCTGACTGCCGAGCTTGCCATAATTGCTGACAAGGTTTTGCAGTTTCGACTCCGCATTCGCGGTGTCTGCCTTGACATTTATGTTGTATTGCAGACTGCGAGCTGTATCCGGCATAACCGTCATCCTCCTTTCTGTTTAGTCCATTCGTTTTGCCAAAGCAGACACGCCTGTTCGGCTTCTGCAAAGGCATAGAGATCCATTTCACATAATTCCGTGTAGTTTATCCCTCCGTTACAGAACACCATACGCCAAAAGCGTTCATTTCTTTGTGCTCTCCGCTTTGCGGCAGCCGGGTCAATCTCGGCTTGTAAGAAAGGTTTCGATGGCTCTCACCAACTCTGCGGGAGTAGTAAGGTCATCCTGTTCATCAAAGTATTTCAAACCGGCTTTTGCGACCTCGGCGGGAGCCGTTACGCACCCCTTGATAAGAGCGTCGGCGTACTTCGCCGTGTTCTTCCTGCCATTGTTCGGATTGACATAGAGGTCGGTGAGGTTGGTGTACCAAGAGAATGTCACGCTCTGCAATGAGAACTCTGTGCCGTTTACTATAACCTTTGTCTGTCTTGCCATTGATTTGTCCCTCCATTTTTCTCTCGCGCACGCGCGCGTGTATAATTGCGCAAATCCGAGGATTTAGAGAGTATATATTTATACGGTGTTCTCTATTTCCTCTATTTCTATATTTAATAGGAATAAATGTTTCAATGTTTCATATAGGGCATAAATCCTTATTTTATCGGGGTCTATGCCTGAAACATCTATGAAACATTATCTGAAACAACGAAACAAATCGGCTGAAACATTGACTTGAATTTCGTGCCTAATGTTCGACTTTCGCGCCTAATACTTGACTTGTTTCGCCGAATGTTTCAGGAAATATGGATGTCAGGAATGATGAACACGATGGAAACATCAGCCGCATCCTTAGCCCTCGCACGGTCGGGCAGCTTCTCGATCATCACATTCTGTGCGAAGAAAAGCGTTCCGCTGTCGTTGGCATCAGTGATGGCGAGATTGCCCTTTGTGAGCTTCTCAGCCTGCTGCTCCAACCACGCCACATCAGGGGACTCCTGCTGCAAAGTGATGGTGAGCTTGCCCGCCTTGTTCGCATTCACAACATAAGTGCTGTCACCCTTTACTCCCTTTTTCAGGGACACATTCGCCTCGTCACGGGCGAGAGTGAAAAGGCTATCTCCGAACATGCGGAGCTGGCGGTTGTTAAATGCGACATTGACCTTATTCGGATCGTAAGTCTGTAACATTGTTTATCCCTCCTTTACAGCGATACTCTAAGGACACCCTTAGATTTAACCTGATGGATTGAACCGGCGAGGCGTGCTTCCCACGGGATGTCAGGCATCACGCGGTTTGCTCTCTGTTCCTCGGTGCTCTCCGAATACTTCGGGATTGAAACCTCGAAGATGCCGGATTTGCTCTCATTATCCCTTGCGATAATGCCGAGGTCGGTCGCTTCTGCAAGTGCCTGAACAACTGCTGTTCCGACAAGCCCGAAGCCCGCATCGTCATAGTCGATATTGGGATTTTCGAGCAGGATATCATAGAGCAGGTCACGCATACGCTTTGCGATCCAGTCGCCTCCGAGAACCACATCTATGAACTCGCCGTTCAAGCACACGCCCTCTTTGACATACTGGCGTTTGTATTCCTCTGTGAGGAAATTGACATGATTTTCGATAAGAACATCACGCTCACGCTCCTTTAAGTCGGGCAGGGTAATAAGTGCTGTCGTGGTTGCATTTCCGTTCTGAGGTCTCTTGAACTTCCATGTGACGCTTAAAGGATAGAATGGACCGACATTTCCCACATAGGACGCATCTGCTTCCTCTTTGAGCTGATCGGTGTAGATGACCGCTGCCCTTGCTGTCAGGGTCGCAAATTCCTTGTTGGCTGTCTGCCCCATATAGAACTTGCGGTGATCCTCGACACCTGCGCCAAGCTCTGCCTCGGTAGGCTCGCTTTCCTCTGCGAATTTCGCAAGATTGATAACGCAGTCGTCATCATCTCTGTCGGTCATCAGCAGATACCAGTCATTGTCCACATCAGCCTGAAATGTCTTGATCGCATTGACAAGAGCCTCACCGGTGGTAACGGCATCAGATCCGTTGATGAACTCGCAGGTGTGCTCTGACGGCCATTCCTGTGTAAACTCTGCGTCAGCGTACACATCGACAACAGCAGGAATGCTGTCAGCCTTTCCTGCCTCCGCAGCGGTAGCCGTGATTACCACGCCATCCGTAGCGGTGTTGTAGGTAAGACCGTTCCACTCGAATGTCTTGCCGCCGAATAATGCAGCGACCTGTCTCCACTTTGTCGTCTTTGCGGTAGTGGTAGCAGAAAGCACCACTTCCTTGTTGCCGCCGACTGTGATCCAAATGCCTGTGTCCTTTTCGAGAGGATATTCCATATCCCCGTCCGGGAAAGTGCAGATGAACTTGGCTGCAACTGCGGCTGCTGAACTCGGCGTAGCAAATCCGACGATCTTGAATTTGTTGATGAGAGTGTCCGCAAGGGTAGTCTTGCCCTGATTTAAGAGCGTCTTTACCTTACGAACGATCTTCGCATTAGGTGTGGGACCGTCATCGCCGAATACCGCTTCCACACTTTCGACATCCCGATATGTGCCGACGGGATAAGCCCCCGTAGTAGACACAAGAAGAATGTCGAGGCTTTCTTTGTTCGAGGGCAGCGCGTCACGCTGCACAACGACGATTACATCTTTTGCCATTTGGCTTTCCTCCTTTTTACTTGGTTAGTTCCCCAATGGGGTTTCCTGTTTTTGCTATTGGCACTATCGGGCGTCTTCTCTCGTCAACTCTCACATAGGAAAATGCTATATCGAAGCCGTACCGCCTTATGGTGTCCTCTACAACGAAGCCGGATCTGTTCGATACCGTTCCAACGCTGCTTATAACGATGTCCCCGGAGTCCGTACTGATGTTATGAGCATCAAGCAGAAAAAATCCGTGAGCTTTCTCCGACAAATCGAGTGCCTCATCTTCGCCGAAGATATAACCGCCATCTTCCAGCTCGCGGTTCTGTCCGCAGAATGTGAAAGACATTGTGGCTTTTACTTCCTCCGAGCGTATCTTTGCGCCGTCCTTTGCTTCTTCAAGCCCGAACGAATGGTCTGTTGACCTCGTTGACAGGACGCTGTAATAGCAGTATGGGAAATCCGGTACATCGGCAATCTGCTCCGATAACACGACAGGGCATCCGATATGCTCTTCAAGCCCAGCCACGATTGCATTACGCGCTTCCACGAATGTCATCTTTTAACCACCCCCTCTACAATATAGCGGTGCATCGGATGGATGGAATTGTGCGATAGCTCCGTCTTTACGGTATAGGTCTGACCGTCATAGGTATCTTTGATGATCTGCCCCGGCTCAATCTCCACCGGATCATCGGTGTAGAGCTTCTGCGAGTCAGCCGTGAAAGAACCCTCCGGGAGCTGCCGCCAGTCCTTATTTGACAACGGCAGAACCACGCCCCAAAAAGTTGCTACCACAACATCGACAGGTCTTGACTGACCGCCTTTGTTCGGGTCGCGTACAAAGTCCCGTTTGATAACGGAGAGCTGATGTAATAAAGTTCTTGGCAATTTCGGCGTAGCCCATAGCATCAGGTATTCACCACCTCGTAAGCAATTCGGTCGCGGATGTGCGTACCGGTCTCGTACAGCGTTGTGTGCTGCGTTTTCTTGGTAAAGTCGGACTGCGGCTTTACCCTGTTACTGTCGATAAAGTTCTGTACCAACTGAGCGGACTGCGCACCTATGGAGTTTGCCGCCGCATCTGCGGAGGTCTTTCCGTCAAGCACTTTCATTACCTCGCCGGTAACAATGTCGTCCAGTTTGGCTTGGTCTGCATCGAAGCTCGCCCGGATAAAGGAACGCTCCGGTAACTTGCCATCGCCATATTCGTGGGCGTGGGCGATTTTCACTACCTCTGATCCGGCACTTCCGATAATCCCGACATAGATGTTCTTGCTTTCCATATTGTGACAGGCTTCGGAGAGCTTCTGCATATCATCGAGAATAGAGTTCAAATCGTCCATATCAATACCTCTTATACAAGCCGACAAGCTGCAACCATTCGGAGTGGGTGGACTTATCAAAATCCCACCGTACATCCGAGATAGAAAACGAATTAAGCCCCTGAGAGCCGTTCAGCAGGTTTGTGTAAGCCTGTGACACCATATCCCAAATCAGCCCCTCCAAATCGGCAGGGAGCGTCTGAGGGTCATCCTCTGTTGCGTCCTTTGGAAGCACATACCCGGCTGTGTATTTGACCTCGATTGCACGCTTGGGTGCTACAATGTCGTAAGCCAGTCCCCGACGGTAGCCCGCTTTCAGCCAGCCATCGTCACGATAGATAACTCCGATATTGCCGGTCTGTCCGTAGTCGTAAACGGCAGGATCTACAAGCCGTCCCTCCTCCTTGACATACTCAACGCTTATGATCGGATATTCCAGCGTGACGAGTTCCTGCTGACCGTCAGCGTCGTACCATTCCGTATATGTGTTCCGTCCGAGCTTTCTGCCGATCTGCCTTTCCACCCACGCAGACGCTTTGTTTATCATCAGGTCGATGATCGCATCTGTCCGCTCGTCAGACTCTTCCGGCAAGCCGAGCATCAGCTTCATTCTTTCTGCGGTTGTCAAAGCATTTTCAGCCAGCATACTTATCGCTCCTTTACTTTCCTTTGGTCTCCTTTTCAGGAGCCTCTGCCGGCTTCTCTGCCGGCTTCTTTACCTCTTTGTCGATGACCTGCGCCTTATTGGCAGCAGGTCCGACAGGTCTATAAATTCTTGCCATAGTGAGCCTCCTTAAACGGGCTGCTCTGCGGTATCGCCGAGGACGATAGCTGCGCTGCCCGCGCCTGTGACAGCGATCTTGACATACTGCTTGCAGCCGATGAGGTCGATGTCAACATTCACGAGGTCATCCTTTGCAACGGTTGTGGTGTACACACCGCCGGTGGTGTCCTCGCCAACGAAGACCTTTTCGTCAGAAACAGCTTCGTATGTCGAATTGTCGTCGCTGTGGGTGATGGTTACTTTCAGCTCTCCGGCTGCGCTTGCCACGCAGCCAAGAACAGCAGAGAGGAAGCCCTTGCGGTCGATTGCATCGCCGGAAGTGTAGGGCTGAACCTTAGTATTCTGAAAGAGTTCTCTTTTCATTTCGCTTTACCTCCTATTAGATTAGACCGGAACTGAAACCTTGCTTGCCACAGCGAAGCTCTCGTCATGGCGCAGTCCGATGTCAACATTGTCGATTGCGCGGATCAGGGTCTGATCGTTCTCGAACGCAGATACAAGATGTCCTGCATCGTCCGTCCAAGCACCCTCGCGGCTGGTTTCGATTTCGAGAGCGCCCTGCTCGCCGATGATGAGATCGTTCCAGTTACCGAAGATGATCTGTGTCTTGCCACCGACAGTTTCCAAAAGGTTTGTAGCCTTGTAAGGATAGCCAGCGAGTGTTCCCTGAGAGTTCATCTCGTCAGCGAAGATAAAGCCGCCGGAATTGTCGCGCAGAGACTTGAAATACTGCTCAACAGATGTATTGAACACGAAGCCGAGACCGGTCGCGTACACATTGTTCTTCAAGACTGCTGCCACGAGGTAGTTCGGGAAAGCAGGTGTAAGCTCGCCCTGTGCGCTCGCGTAGTCGGTTCCGATGCTGGTAACATCAATATTTAGAACATTCTTGTTCTGAGTGATACCGGTAGGCTGGAACTCGCCGCCCGCACCGAGAAGCGCGCCGTAGTCAACACCGAGAGCCATCTGCTGAGTGATGTCCTGACCCACGATGACATCATTGTCAAAGTTGGTAGAACGAAGAAGATCGTTGCTCATAGGAATGAGAGCGGTCAGCTTCTTTGCAGAGAGCTTCAAGTTGCCGAACTTAGGAGCAGACTTGGGGATCTTTCTCTCCTCGCCGTTGAACAGAGCGCGGGAACCGGCTTTGATCTTCGGAATGTTCAGGTTGCCGTTTGCCATGCCGAGACGGCGCGCGCCGAGAGCATAGATAACGGTGGTAGGATAGAGCAGCTCGATGATCTCGTTGGCGTAAACTTCGGGTACGAGATAGCCGCCGTCAGCAGGAGAAGTAGCGGAAAGAGCTTTGAACTCACGCGCCATTTCTCTGTCGTCGAACTTGTGCTCTGCGATATATGCGGCCTTTTCAGCGTCGCCGCCGGATGCGTTGATGCACTTCACGGAACGACCGAACATTCCGTATGCGGTCTTTCTGCGCTCCGGTGCAGACATATTGGCGATGCGGGTCTTGAAGCCGCTTGCCTGAGAGCCGCCGTCACGGCTTGCGCCCTGTGACATAAAGATACTTGCGTACTTGCGCTGAGTAGGCGCGGGAGCGGATTTCTTCTCCGGCTCCTGAGTCTGCTGCTCGGTCTTGGTCTCAGGCTCTGCGGATGCGGACTTGATGCCCTCCAATGCCTCTACGACCTTTGCGATCAGCTCAGGTGTGATTGCAGAACCCTCTGCCTCTGCCTTTTCCTCGGGAGCGGCAGCGGGATCTTCGCCCTCGCCATCCTCGGTATATTCGATACCGCTGAGGATGTCAGTAACCTCAGCAAGGATTTCCTCGTTGGTGATCTCGCCAACATCCTCGCCAGCCTCCTTACGGGCTTTGTGCTTCTCGTCGATGCCCGCAAACACTTTTGCGATAAGCTCGGCGAGCTGTTCCTGTGTCAGTTTCATGGTAGTTTACCTCCTTGATTTGTTGGGGATGATCTCGAAGACCATTCCGGTTTTCTTTGTTTCCGTTGCGGGTTCAGCCTGTTTTATATTCGCCTGTGTGGTTGGCTGTTCTTCCTGCACAGGTGGTTCAAGGAACGGGCCGAGTATTTCAGCCAGTTCACTTATAACCGCGATGAATGGTTTGAGCGCATCCAGCCTTGCTTTTGAGATTTTTCCTGTTTTGGCTTCGGCTTTGATGTCTTCAGCGAGAGTCTGTAAAGACTTCACTTCGTCCACCTTAGCCTGATCGTTCATCGCCCAAGTGACGATTGATACTTCCCACAGTTTGATCTCTTTAAGTCGCCGGACACCCTGCTTGCTGTCGAAGTCGAACTCGACCGCATCGTAGCCGATGGATAGCTCGTTCAGCACCCCATCCCGCATAAGCGTCCTGATGTCACGCCCCATCTGCGTGTCGCTGATCTTGCCCCGGATGAAAAGACCTTTTTCATCCTCACGGAGTTCAAGCGGTTTGCCGATAGGAAGCCAACAGTCGTTATGCAGAGCCAAAATCTTAATCCGGTCAAAGTCATCTTTGATCGTCTTGGCAAATGCGCCTTTTTCGATAATGTCATCGCCACTGTCACGGTTTCCGAATACGGCGGCATGACCGGAAAACTCGCCATTGTCGTCCGCGCTTTCCAGCTCGAACCGCAAGGCTTTCGTTTCGTGGGTTGCCGCGTCTGCTTTGTATTCCCTCATGGGCTACCTCCTTTCTTGCGTTTTATATCTTAGAAGCCACCGTAGGTCAGGTAGCACCGGCAGTTTATAACTTCTTCCGGCCGCCCATCCTCGGGGTCTCTCGGATACCGAAGACCGTTTGAGAATTTCGCATCAACCGCCACGGTTTCGCCCTCCATTGATACATGGTCGGGTCCGTGCTTTCCGTCTCTCGGATTTACCTGCGGTCTGTGATGCCAAGTCTTCGTCTTCGCACCGGCAGCAGTCATCATGTCAAACTGTCCGGTAGCGAGCGTCGTCATCGTTTCCTGCCTTGCTATCAGCTTCGCCCTCGCCTTTGTAGTTCCCATCTCGGTCAGGATTTCCTGTCGGAGGGTGGCTTGGCTCTTGCCGTCTTCAATGCCGGATGCGATAACATCCGCAATTTTATGTTTGGTCGTTTCCTCAATGTGCGTTACGCGCTGACCGCCGTTCACTTTAGCTGCCGTCACGAACTCAGGCTTTTCTATGCTCTGCAAGCCATAGGCTTCTTCGCTTATCGCCTCACCGTCTTCGTAGGCTTTCTTCCATAGCGGACGGTAGAGGTCTTCCAGCTTTTCAGCTTCCGAGTCCCAGTTAATCAGCCCGTCTGCAACAGCTTCGCAAAGGATTTCCTTTTCAGCGTCCGTCAGCTTATCCCACGCAACCGGATTGAAAGTACCGTCCGGCAGCAGGTATGGGGCTAAGTCCTCCAAAGCATCAGGAATGTCAGCTTTTCCGGTAAGACCGAGCACCCTTGCGATTTCAGATCGTTGGCTGTTGAAGTGCCGCATCGTAGCAAGCTCGAATAACCTCTCGTTTTCTCTCAGCATCTGATCCTCTTTGCGGAGCATTGCTGTAATATTTATGCGGCGGGCTTTCTTCTGTTCAGGTGCGCTCGGGTCTTCAAGTAGCGACTGCGTAAGTTCCGCAGGGTCATCGGTATCATCGAGGAACAGGTCGTTGATTGAAACCTTGTAAACATCGCCTCCCTCGGCATCGTCGAGATCGAGTAGATATCTTGCCTCGTTCTTGGTAATCAGCCCCGCATTGTATGCGTCAAGAGCTTTTCCCTTGTCGAACTCCTTATCATACGGAATGACCGCATCGAACCGCCAAATCAGGTTATCTCCGAACAGCGGCAGGAGCTGTTTATTGATAGCTTCTTCGCGCTGCTTAATCTTCGGTGTCAGCACATTCTTTGCGTAGATGTACTGCGCTGCATCAGCGGTAGAACGGTTTGAGTTCTCCGTGATACCCATAATCTCGCGAGGTACACCAAAGTGTTCGAGCACCGCATCCCTTAATGCCACACGGCTTTCTACGAAGTCGAGGCTTCTTCCTCCTGATGAGTTCAGCTCGTGTACCGTGACATTGCCTGACAGGGCTGCTGCCCGGTGGCTGTTCTCCACGCCCTTGTGCTTTTGGTTCCATCGAGCGAGAAATTCGTCTCTTTGTTCCCTCGAAGCGTCGGGCATTTCAAATACGACAGGCGGTGTGGCATCGTTGTAAAAGAACCTCTTTTGGAACTTTGCCGCATACTCGTCGATTTCCACCTCGTCAGCAATGCTTTCAGCGATACCCAAGCCCCGCATAAACGGGTCGAGTGGGTTGAGCTGCTTCATAACGAACATATCATCGACCGGAATGTCCATACTCAGACCGCCGGGGGAGATTATCTGATAGCTCGGATTTCCGAGATACGGAGTCATCTTTACCCAATGCGGCGGAACATTCCAAAGTTCGATTGGATGTCCGTAGTCGTCACGCTCAATGAGGAAAAACCCCTCACCTACAAGCAGTAGATATATTTCGTGCAGCCTCCACATTGCCGAGCTTGTCATCTCGTACAGCGGATTAGGCTGTTCCATAAAGTCAAGGAACGGATGGTGCGTTATCTCTGTTTCCGAGCCATCTTCATTTACCCGGAGGAGCCGACCGTCTATGTTGGCAAGGTCGCTTGCAATTCGATCCACAACCGCAAGGCGCGGACTCTTTGAGAACATCTCAAGCCACTCTGCCGTATTCATGCTGGGCGGTCTCGCCCATCGGGTCACAAAGCTGCTTCGCGCATCGGACATATATTCGTCACGCACTTTGCGCTTTCCGATTTCGATATTGAATAGTTTCATTAACTGTCACCTCTAATATGAGAATGAATATCCAAACTCCGGCTTTCCATTTTCCAGCTCTAAATATGCGTTTGCCGAAGCATCAACCATATCTTTGAGCTTTCCGACGGGGAAGTTTTCCAACTGTCGGAAGTAGTCATCATTCCATTCAGCTACCTTTACATCTACATTTCCTGCGAGCCATTGTGATGAGAACGGCTCTGCTCTCGTCACCTTGTCACCGCTTTCCAAAGCAGTCGTTACGGTATAGCCTCCGAGCATTCTTACGAAGCTCTGTGCCTGATCCTTTCCGGCTTGCCCCGGGTCCTGCGGCAATCGCACGGTCACATTTCCGTAAAGTGCGTTGTCGCTTGCTGCGGTGTTAAGTATTAACTGTCTGACATCTGCGCCATTCTCACGGACATTTATCACATCCGCTACGAATACTCTGCCGTTTCTGCGCTTTCCGAGAAGCACTCCTGCGGTGTATGCGCTGTCGTCGTTTCGGGTATTTCGCTTCATAGCCTGCGGCAATCCCTCGTTATCATCATCTTCGCCCGGAGCAGTAGCAGCCAAATCCCAAGCCCGAACCCACTTCGTAACATCCGTGGGTACGGCGGTAAGCATCTGCGCCTTTGCCCGCTTGAAGTAGTGTCCTGCGGAACGCCTGATCTTCCAGTTACCGTTTAAGAGCTGCTCCTGATCGAACTCCGACATTGCCTTTAAGGCTCCGATATATCCGGGGTCGTGTTTCAACAGGGCATTGTTGTCGGTCAGCTTCGCGCTGATGAACGCTACGGATTTCACTTCACTCATTTCCTCGGTCGTATAAAGACCAAATTCTTCGTAAAGCTGCTCCGGCGAGTCAGCCCAATGGATGATGTTGTTCCGGCGAACGAAGTATCGTATCTTTCCGCATCTGCTCTCGTCGGCATAGCCTGTTTCCGGATCGAGCCACCATTCGATGAACTTTGCTACCCAGCTTTCGCCGTCGGGGTTGCAGGTCGCCCGGATATAAGGTTTCACGCCGCAGGTCGAACGGTTACGGGAGAACAGATAGAAGAACTGACTCTCCGTGAAATGCGTAAGTTCGTCGAACATCAAAAGCGGTATCTGCGAACCCATCCAGTTATACTTTTCTTTTTCATAGAACATATGTGCAAATGTTACTTTTGCCCCCGAGGGGAAGCGCCATTGCACATTTGGTGTCAGAACGCTTGTCGCGTCCAAATACGGATATATTTCTTGGCTGGTGGCATACAAACCACCGGCACTCAGTATCTGCGGTCTCGACTGACGGAATATAACCGCCTCGAAGTTTTTCCGTTCTATATGCCGTAGGCATTCGAGCAGGAGTGCGTATGTCTTACCGCCGCCCGCTGCCCCTCCGTAGATGCAGATGTCAGCCGGAGAGCGCAGGAACATTTCCTGCTTTCCTTGCTGTGGTCGTATGATAATAGGGGCTTTTGTTTCACTCTTATACTTCCTTGCCATCTGTATCACCTGCTTCCGTATCCGTCGCCGGCAGATAGATCTGTACCTGCGGCTGAACGGAAACAGGATCGCCCGTAATCTCGGCCTTAACGGTTTTGCGGTCGTTAAAGAAGTCGCCGCCGTAAACTTTTAGTGCATATATAATGGCCGTCGTATCACCGCTCGATACCCTTTCCATCAATTTGTTTTGGCACATTGCTACAACGGAGAGCCGGCCCGTCTGAATAGCATTTGCCAATGCCGAGTGTTCCTTTTGCAGGTTCATTAAAGTCCTTTTGGAAATGTCGAATGCCTCGGCGATCTCCGTTGTGGACTTGCCTTGCATCGACAGGGACTGGACGATGGCAAGGTTATTTTCAACCGTGCCATCTTCAATCCATTGCTCGAACAGATCCTTGCGTTTTCTCTTACTGTTCGCTGCTGTATCGTTCTGCGACTTTTTCGATGAGGACATCCATCAAGCCCTTATGCTTGTTGTGCTTAAATCCGTTCGGGTATTCGATATTCAGTTCCTTTTCCAAATAGGTCTCATAAACCTCCTGCGGAAGCTGCTTCGGCTTGGAGCAAGCGCAGTACACATAACCGGCAGTGCAGGAGAGAACAAGCACATCCTCGAAGTAGTTTTCGAGCAGCTCCACATAGCTCTCGCGGGTGTGGAACTTCTGCTTGAACACGATCCCGTTTGTCACGCCGAGCGTGTAATTCTTATCGTCGAGATACCACAAGCAGTCACCGGCTCCGGCTGAAAGTTTCGTCTTGTCGTATGCTTTCTCGACATAAGCGATATTTCTTGTGCAGGTAATCAGCGTGCCGGTTGACTTCAACACGGCATTGCAGGTGGTGAGCACGGCTTTCTCAAAGTCATCGTCCACAACCGAATTGATTACCGCCTCCAAAACGCACCAATCGAACAATCCGTGTGCGCGGACTTCTTTTTCCGCATTTAGGATATTTGCGATGATGCCTTTCATATCCAGTTTGTTTGCACCCTTTACCATCAGCGACGGCTCATAGGCGTGCATATTGTAGCCCTTTGATTTCAGGAGCTTCACATACGCCATGCGCCCCGCACCGATGTCGATGCAGCTATCGCCTTTCTGAATACGAGGTATCAGATACTTCTCGTACAGAATGGACGAGTTTGCCTGTCGTCCGTCGGTAGAAAGACGCTTAGGCTGCGCGAGGAACTGATGGTATGTCTTTACTCCGAGATTGTCGAAGTTGTACTTGCCGTACTCAACGCCCATCGCCTCCAAGAACTCCTTGACTTCCTCGTTCGGTATTGCATAAACGAGAACGCCGTAGCCCATCTTTCGGGCGCAGTATGCGTATTCCGCATTAAGAATGATATTGCCGTCGCCGTCAGTCACAACGCTGCCCCATTCACCGTAGCGGGACATCAACTTCGTGATTTCGGAGCAGATCAGCACATTCTGCGGTTCACTTTCGATTTTTACCTTATCGACGGGGCAATAATGATACGCGCCCACCTCAAACTCCTCGACGCGAACGGTCGTTCCGCTCGTCTCGATGGAGTTGTGCATAAGGTTGAACAGGATTTCATCCTGCAAACTCGGACTCGTGATCCTCACACAAGGAAGGTGTGTCAGTCCGATTGCTGTTGCCGCTTTCTTTCTCTGATGCCCGGCAACGATGACATTGTTCGTATCATTGACGATTAACGGCTTTACCATTCCGAAACGCTTGATGCTGTGTTTCAGCTTTTCAAGCGCGTCATCGGTAATGACGCGAGGGTTGTATTCAGATCCCGTAACATCATCAATGGGAACTCTTTCTACAAAATCAATCACGGGACTCCACTCCTTTCAGTAAATAGCTTGCAAAGCTGCCTTTCAGGATTTCTCCTGAGTCGATATACTCTGCATACTTGTCGTTCAGACGGTCAAGCTCCAACTGAGAGATGAAGAATGACACATCGCCAAATCTAAACTGACAGAACGGCATAGAACCTTTCGACTGTTTCTTTTCCTCCGGTGCGGCAGCAGGGGTGCTTTCCCCTCTGTCGTGAGATGCCGGAGCGGCAACAGGAGTCTCGTCATCAGTTTCCGTGAATGGCATCCCGCTTTCAGTCGGCTCTGCCGTGAAATTGTCTTCTGCCTCAATTTCCTCATCATCGGGTTCAATTTCATCATTTCCCTCGCTGATGATGGTCTTGACGGGTGGCTTCTTCTCCTTTGCGGGCTTCTTGTCATCATTTACACCCATAAAGTTGAATGCCGGTATCTTGATCTCTGCCTGTTCAGCGTCGATGTCGAATACCTCAGCAGACAGCTCGAAGCGTTCGAGCAGGAGCTGGTTGGCATCGAGGGTAAGATCGACTGCTGCCAGTTCGTTCTTCAACTTCTCGAAGTCCCAATCGCTGTACTCACTCGTCTTGTTGTCCACAAGACGGAAGAAGTTGATCTGCTCCTCAGTCAGGTCGTCAGCGATGATGCAAGGCACGGATGCCAAACCTAACTCACGAGCAGCACGGACTCTTGTGTGTCCGCAGACGATTGTATAGTTCATGTCGATAACGACCGGGAAGCGGAAGCCGAAACGTTCGATGCTGTAACGCACCTTTTCCACAGCGAGGTCGTTGTTTCGCGGATTATTCTCGTATTCTTTCAGTCTTGATGTTGATACCTGTTTAATCTCCATTATTCCTCACCTCCTGTCAGAAACATCACGAAGCCGAGATAGGTCTTGTTCTTGGCAATGTACTCGTCATACAGAGCCTTTAACCGGTTGTACTCGTCATCCGTGATCGGCAGCTCATTGTTGCCGAAGATGAGAAACTTATTGTCCTTGAAAAACTTGCGGTCACGGTTCGGAGTGAAGAATGTGGTCTTCACATCGAGATTGATGCCGTCCAGCTCACGATGCAGCTTGCCGACATCCCATGTCGAATATTCGTGACTCTTGTTGTCGATGATGCGCATAAGGCGCTCATCCTCTTCGGAGAGGTCTTCCTGAATGATGCAGGGTACTTCCTCCATTCCGAGTTCGATGGCGGCTTTAAGCCTTGTGTGACCGGATATAATCACGCCATTCTTGTTGATTGAGATGGGATTTTTGAACCCGAACTCCTTAATGCTCTCGGCTACCTTTGCCACACCTGCATCATTGCGGCGGGCATTGTCCTCGTATGCCGTGAGCTCGTCCACTTTCTTATAGACGATGTTCATTTCCATACAACTGTACCTCCTTTGGAATTTAGACATAGAAAAGCCCCCGTTCGTCAGAGCGGAGGCTTTTAATCAATTCCTCTGTTTAATTGTTTCTGTGCCATTTAGTGGTGGTCCTAATAGGTCGCAGCCGGGGTCAGGTTTCGGCTGGACATATCCGTAATGGTTTGCGTAGCAGTAAGCGCATCCGTTGGAGCAGGTGCTGTAAGCGCCTATGTCAACACTTTCAACGCACCCGCATAGCCCGCGCTGGTTTCTGTCTTTCGGCTTTACCACGCCGAACATCTTGCCATCAATACATGAGGAGTGAGGAAGCCCAAGTTCTTCTGCGCAAGATGATAAGACTATTCCGTGCGATGCTGCGATCTCCGCAAGCTGTTTCGCCAACTGTGCCTTTTGTTCATCAGTCAAAGGCTGAATGTTCAAAGGTCGCAAATCCACGGTACGGTAGGCATCCACGAAGCTCGTCACGGCTTTGTGGGTGTACCCTTCGAGCTTTTCGCAAAGCTCCGTGAACGCCCTAACATGGTAATCCCATGTGTACCTCTCGTTTATAAAAATGGGGTCGTACCGCCAAATAACCTTATCAGCTCCAATCTGCTGAAAAGCCGGTATCACGACCTCATTCTTGTCCGGGATGTTTGCTTCAACATCCCGCCCGTATGGTGTTATCGTAAACTGGAAATAGTATTTGAACTGATCCAGTTCGTGAATGCGCCGAAGCATCGGCGCAGCATTTTTTGTCCAAAACACAAATCCATCAACTTTGTCGGGCGTGAGCGTTACACGCCCGACTTGTTGTGGGTTGTATGGGTTTTTAAGGAGGACAAATCCTTTCCCAACTCTGTTATAGAACCAGTCGGAAAACAGAGCGGGAATGTCCGTCCGTCTGCTCGCGCTAACTATCATAATGGCATACCGTCCTTTATGTAATTTGCAAATATCCAGTTCCGGCAGGTTCTCTGCTGCTTCGTGTACCGCCCCGGCGGATCCGGGTGATAATCCCAAAATAAAATTCGCCTCGCATTCGAGATGTCAAGTTTTATCCTGTCGTTCTCGATGTGGATTTCCGAATTTGCGTCCGGTACAAATGCGACATGCGTGTTCAGCTCATAAACGAAACCATCACTAAGACCGCAAAGGTAATAAGCCTTTGCGGCGGGATGTTGATTTACGATTATATCAACTACGGCTCGGGATTTGTGCAGCGTTCCGTAATACACCCGGTTATCTTTACTACCGATGAAGCACTTCGCACAGCACTGAGAGATGTCCACGCTACGGATGTCACGCAGCCAAAAGAAGTTACACTTCTTCAAGATTTCAAGTCGGAGGTGCATTTGTGGTGCGCCTCCATATACTATTTTCGACATTACCATTTTACATCTCCTTTATTGTCAGGTCAATGACAGCTCTGTGACACGAGCGAGTAGTCCAAAATCTCGGAATTTTGGGCTTTGAACCATTCTCCGAGTGACATCAGCACCTCTTCGCACGGAGCGGCGAGGGTAGGGTGGAACTCCACGCCGGTCTCGATCATCGCATTCTTGACCGCAATAAATTCCCTGTCGTAACCGCTGACTCTCGTTCTTGCTGCCTTACCTCTTACTCCGTGATCCGTGAAGCTCTCGAACAGAGCGTGTGACAGCTCATTGCCCGCACTCACGGACTCACCGACCACAAGCCTTGCCAGCGTAATCTCATAATCGCCCGGAACTTTTGCCACCAGCACGAACGATTTAAGGTTCGAGGCGTATGTCGGCAGGGTATTCAGCCCGTCGTACTCCTTTGGCGTAAAACTCTTAATCATCTTTCTTTACCTCCTGCAATTCATAAATCTTTGCTTGCTTATTGCCTTTATCCTTGTATCTCGTGAACGGCTCGATCCATTTGGTCTTGCCGTTCTTGTAACGCCGGAGATAACCACGAACGGCAACCTCGTGATCCGGCTTTGTATAGTGCCGCTTTCCATCGGGAGAGGGCAGCCTTTTGAGGTCAAAATTTTTGACCTCATATACTTTTCGCACAAGCGGCAGCGGTGCATTGGAACTTCGCTTTATCCGTTTTGCCTCCCGTCTTGTCCGCTGATGCGTCTCTTTGACCTCCACGATCTCCCGATAATGCGTCATAAACAGCATCAGGATGTGGTATTTGAGAGCCGATTTCCTGTCGGTCTCATCCACCATCATCGTAAGCCGGAGCATCTCTTTCCGCTCTTTTGAGAGATATGCAGGAAAGCGGTAGTGGTTCGCAACGGTTGTCTTCGGGTCGTAATCGAATGTCACGACCGCCGGAAGATTAGGTTTGAGCATTGGATAGACCGCAATCTCCACAAGTGAGCCTTTCTGCTCAAAGGTCAGCTCGATTGCTTCTTCCCGAAGCTCTATCACTCCCTGCGGCATTGGGGCATGGAAGTCTTCCTGATCGAGCCATTCTTTGTTGGCAAAATACCAGTCGAGGACTTCGCTCATACGCTCGTTGCTTTTTACGACGATCCGGTCTGCTGTCGATCTTTCCACGATTTAATCACCTCCTTTGCTGCAATCCGCAGAGTATATTTGTCCATTCCTGCCTGTGCGAGATCCTTTTCGATGGCTCGCATCGTTTCCTTGTCGCCGTTCTGCCACGCTTTCGCATATTTGTTCACATAATCACTCAGCATACGGCTTCACCTCCTGACATAATCTGCGCTCGATCCAAAACTGCTCGCCATCAAGTTCGAGCTTTACCATATTGCGTCCGGACTGGACGACCGTTGCGAGCGGTCCGATGTCCGGGATCTTCACGAGAGTTCCTATTGCCATGCCGGAACCTCCTTTCTGTTCGCCAAAGCCCGCTTATATTCCTCATCGGTAAGCGGCACGACTGTCTGCGCAATGACCGCCATTCCCTGTGTTTCGCAGTAGGCTTTTGCCTTTGCCTTGCTTTCGTGCTCACCGATGAGATATGTGTTTCCGGTTTTGAAATCAAATGCCTTGTATTTCCTACTTTTCATGGCTTGCCTCCTCAGTTTCCGGGTCGTGCCATTGCAGACCTCTTACTTTGTAGAGCGGTATCCAATGTGCCTCATAAAAGTCATATCCGCAGCCGTCAATGCCAAAGAACAATCCCCACTCATCGTGCTCATAGATGCGGAACCCGCATTCGGACATTTTTCGGAGACCGTCTTCCTCGGTGATCCACCAGTCATCACAGCTATCGCCAAACGCCCAAAGTGTTCCCCACATCGGGAGGATCGTGTCGTTCTCGACCTCAAAATCATCAGGCGATAAAACCTTGCGCTTCCTGCCGTTGTCCAGTTCCACGGTGTACTTCCTGTCCTTGTGGCACTTGACGATCTCGCCTGACTCCGACTCATCGTAAACATAAACCCTGTCACCTACTGTCGGAAGTGTAACCTCGTGCCAGTCATCGGGATGGTTTCTCATCAGAGTTTTAATCATGTCGTAAGGGTATCTGCTGAACTCACTAACCCATCTATGCGCTGCTTCGTCTACTGTCATTCCATTTTTAATCATCACGTTCACCACCTTTCCACCGGAATGTTATTCTCCCGGCAATAGTCCATCCTCGCCATATGCGCTATCAGACGAGGGCATTTGTCGTGCTGACCGGAATACTCACAGCGAACATTATCGCAGCCTTTCTTCCGGTTGCATTTGTCAATCTCTTTTTGGAGCTGTTCAAGTTTCGTCATTATCAGCTCCTTTCTTCGAGCCTCTGAACCGCTCGAACATTTCATAATCTTCGAGAGCTTCCTGCGTACCGCAGTCGTCACAAATCATCGTGGTGCTATCTCTGCGAGACAATGCGAGAAGCCGGTCGAACTCTCTGCCGCATTTGGGGCATTTCACCATTGTTTTGTCCTCCTGAAAATAAAAAGAAAGCCGCATTTCTGCGGCTTTCCGTCGTATAGGCAAATTCAGCTATTCATTTTGGTGGTCTGCTGTATTTGCCTATATGGCCGCCGCGTACTGGCTGCAAGGTTCGTTGAACCTGTCGCCATAAAACTTAATGTCATCGTCCTGTGAAACCTCGAATGTGATTTTGCTGTCTGACTTCGCTTTGCATTCGCAATCAGCTCCGGCGCAATTCTCAATCGGGTGGCAGTTCTTACATTTTCCGCAAGTCGCCATAGGCTGTACCTCCTTTCGTCGGATTTGTCCTCCCTAATCGGGCTTTCAATTTTTACTTTCATTCTTATTATAACACTTTTAGTCGGATTTTTCAAGGTTTTTCGGAAAAATTTTTCGGAAAAATTCTATCCGTAGATGATTTCTCCGAACAGCCCGAACTGGATAATCATATCTGCAACAACGGCATCCACGAGGCAGCAGTCCAAGATATATGCTGGCTTCTCACGAAAGCCGTGAGGCTTCGCAGCCGTGATTACATACGGTGCATCAGGATATGCAAGGTACGCTTTTAGCCCGGCAAGAAACTTATCAAGGTCAAGCTCGTAATACTCTGAGTCGTTTTCGTCAAACGGCTCGATGACATGAAGCCTTAGCTTACCGCCTCGGCTTATCTGATCCGAGGCATACTTTCCGAGATAATCGCCGATGACTTCTGCCTCGTCACACCAATAATTGATGCCGCCCTCCAATGCGGCGACCATAATGTCGTCGATGTCCTGATCCGTTACTGTCACGGACAGCTCCGTGGTTATCAATCTATCTGCCATACAAACTCCTTTCTGCATCCCTGCGGTTCTTGAATATCGTTCTGCTGATTTTTGCGGCATTGTATGTCCGGCAGCCAAACTGTCCGTAAATACGGATGTGGACTGCGGTGTTTGACTTATCAGCACTTATCTTGTAGCCGGTCAGCTCCGCATCGTAGATGCGACCGGAGCTGACAACATATAATTTTTCGCCCATTTCAAACGGCAGTTCTAAGGTCATTCCAATCCCTCCTCGTTGTAGAATACATCGTAGTCGAGGTTTGCCACATTCATTGCCCGGCACAGCCAGTCGCCGTAAGGCTCGCTCGTATCTGTCTCAAACCACGCATCAAAAGCGTTCTCCAAAATCTCACGGGCTTTCTCGGCATTCTCACTTTTCACGATGAAAACGCAGTCGATCCATTCGTTCGTGGTGGAAAACACATGGATCGGTGTCTGATTTTCCATTATCGAAACATTATTCAGCATCGCTATCCTCCTTTTCTGCATAAATGCCGGTCTTCTTGACCGGATCGCCAAGATGCTCTGCTTCGAGGCGGGCATATTTTTCGTCTGCTATTTCCAGCAATTCATCCAATCTTCCGGAAAGCACGAGAGCGGTAGCCTCGATGACAATGGACATCATCGTCATATCCAGCTCGTCCCACGGGATGTCATGCTTCGCCTTACGCTGTCCGGCGGTTTTCTGCGTAGTCATTCCGATGAGGTCGTAAACATATTCTTTCAAGGCGGCAGGATTGGCTTCCTGTCCTTTGTCCATCAGGAAAGTCCACATCGTATCTTTGATCGCATTTGCAGGATTAGTCTTCATTCAGCACCTCCTCGATTGAAACACCGGTGGCTTCTTCGACTATCGAGATTGCCTCGCTGATTGCTTCGTCCCATCCTTTTGCACGATCATCGACAGCATCGCAGCCTCCGGCTTCGTGCAGCTTTCGCAGAATTTTCTTTGCGGGCTTCAAATAATCAGCTTTGAGCTGCTCGAACAGCCACTCAACCCGTTCTAACTGGGCGTGATACTCTGCGCTATAATAATCGTGGGTCTCTTTGCTCGCACCGGTTCGGGCTGACTCATATTCAGCTTTAACCATCTGTTCACAGGACATGCCGAAAGCCCGGAGTTTCTCCGGGTATTCCTTGTCCTTATAGATTTCAAAATAATCCTTGTTCTTCATACGCGCCTCCTACAAAATCTGAATGATATAGTCCGGCTCCAAGCCCAGCATTTCCTCGAATATCGCCTCCCGTGTCTCGGCGATGAGGTCGCGGGCTTCCTCCTCGGAAAGCCCGTCACGATCCATTAAAATCCTCACAACCTCATTCATACCTCGCACCTCCGCATAATCTCGTTGCTGAACTTCATCGACGGATAGACGCAGAAACCACTCTGACGCTGGGAACCGGTCAATCTGCCGAAGCCGTTCTCCGTGAGGAAATCGGGAGCCCACGGACAATTATTCGTGTCAATATACGCCTCGTCAGAGTCCAGCGACCTGTCTGCAAGGCAAACCGTGAGGGTCGCAATGGGACCCTCGGTAGGACTGAACGCCGAAACGGCGATGCTCCCGTCTGCTCTGTAACGGCTGACCTGCAACTCGACATCGTATGTGCCGAAATTCGTTTTCATCTTCATATCCGTGTCCTCCTTACCAAGTTCTTCTCAAACCGGCAGCAGGAGTAAGGGCAATTCCGATTGATCCAAACTCCGAACAGTCCGGCATATCGTGGTTGTAAACATAACAGAGCTGCTCACCGTGCTCGATGCCGGCGTGATCCATTTCCCACTCTTCGGGATAATCACTGACATACAGATAGCATTCCATTTCGCCGATGGTAGTGTAACTGTGGATGACATGATAAACAAGGGCGTTGTTCTGCTCCTCGAAACTCTTGACACGAGCTTTCTGCTCGTCATTCAGCCAAAAGCAAGCTCCGACAGGCGGCGCACTCTCGGACACCAAATTATCGTTCTCAAATTGCTTGATCGTGTCCGGGAAGATGCCCCACTTCTTCATACGCTCTATGGCTTCTTTCTTCTTGTCCTCAATCGTTACTGTCATTTCTCTTTACCTCCGTTCTTCTGTTATAGCTGGTCTCGCAGTCTTCCCAATTCGCGAATGGGAAAACGACCTGCGTTTTGCAGTCTTTGCAAGAGATACACTTTAGCCCTCCGAAAAATGTCACGCCAAACGACAATTTTTCGCTCCCGCAAAACGGGCAGGGCAGATATTTTGATTTATCAGGCATTTTTTAACACCTCCTGAAATATGTTCCCGACATCGAACCCGATGTCCTCAGCCGGATAATCCGTACCATTCTCTCTGTTAAACTCATCTATCCACGGACCGGGGATGTAGCTGTCCCAGCCTGCTTTCCACCCTCCGCGGGAGAGGGCGCTTTTCAGCGCCGCTCCTGCTTCGGAAGAGTCAGAGGAAAAGATTGCCTTTTCCTCGTCCTCAGTTATTTCGACTCCGACTCCGAGCCGGATCTGAATTGTTCTCACGCCGCTACCTCCAATTCGCCTGTTGCGATGCTGTATTTGTAAACGCTGTTCGACAGAACCTCTTCGGGCTGCACTTCCGATCCGTTGACCGAACTTACCATATCTCTGAGGAACGCCGTGTCGCCACCTGCGGCAACCGGAATTGCGATTACCTCGTGAATGCTTGACGGAATGATGTACAGATCGCCGCCGGTCTTCACAGCCAGCTCGGAAAACATCTTTGCATAGCAGAGGACTGTCGCACCGCCGAAACGCTCTTTGTTGGAAATGACCCACATCGGCGCATCGTCCTCGGACATTGGAAATGGCAGTCCGTATATATCCTGCATCAGCTTTGCCATTGAGATGGTCTCGAAGCCGAGAGAGAGAGTATTCTGTTTTGCCCTTTGGTCGAGTTCTTCAAGGCTGATACCGAGGTGTTCGATGTGCTGATTGTTGATGAGGGCTGTCGCATTTTCCCCGCCGCCCATGTTGAACTGAACTCTGTAAGTCACGGCAAGGTCGAGGCAGTCGGTGTGTGGAATATTCGCAAGCGTCTCTGCGTTCTGATCCTTGTTCACGATGCGGCAGATTGCCCTCTGCAAAACCTGCTCCTTGTCCTGAAAGATTGAGCAGACATCCTCAATCTCCGGGGTTCTGTTCCTCTCATAAACCTCGATGATTTTCTCGGCGATCTCGCCGTCTGTGTACTCTGCAAAATCTTCGAGATAGATGGTCGGAGCGATATTGCAGTCCGTTGTGCGGATGGTAATACCCTGCTTCTTATTGCCGTTGTTCTTCACGACATCGTTCAGAGTTACTTCGTAACCCTCGCCAAGTTTCTGTGCTACTGCGTTGATAATTGCTGTTGTATTCATATTCTTTTCCTCCTGAAAATTTGATTTATAGCCGAGCGGAGAAAACCCCGCCCAGCATTGTTGTTATTGTGCCTTTTTTTTGTCGGACTTGTCGTAAAGTCCGAACAGCTTTACCTCTGCCTCCGGGTCGCCCATCATTTCGGTGTTGTAGAGCAGCTCGATATATTCGTCGCCAAACTCTGCCCGTCCATCTTCAATCTCAGAAACGGTGTAGAAATCGAGAAGCTCTTCGTACATCCCCTTGTATGCTTCGGGAACTCCGTCGGGGACTTTGTGCGCTCCAAATCCCCAGTCATAATCATCGTCATAAAGCCAGCGGCTCCCAAATCGGGAGGCATAAATTTTCTCCATGTGCTCATACTTCGGGAAATCCGGGTTTGCCGCGATCTCGTCCACGATACCGATGACTTTCTTGATCGTCGCCGCAAGCTGCTTCTTGCTGATATATTCGTGGAGCGTGTGCTGATTGTAATATCCTGACGAGAGATTTACACTCGCAACGCCCAGCGTTGGCCCGATGACCGATATGTCGGAGCAGGAACCCCATTGCGTCTTGAAACCCTTGCTCGTGATGTAATCCTCGAACTCCGGATTATCGCAGTCATAATAAACCGCATCGTCTTTGCCCTTGCGGTCAATCTCGATCAGGCATTTCAAATCGTCCAGTCCGTTCGGCAGTCTGCCGAGGTCGTATTCACGGGCGAACTTTTCAGCTCCAACGCATCCGATCTCTTCATCGCAGGTGAACAAAAGCCACGGCTTCTTTTCAACCCTTGCATAAATTGTATTTATCGCGTAAACGCCGCATCTGTCGTCGCCGCCAATTCCCTGCGGACTCATCAGGATGTCGCCGTTTCCGCTGGTGCAAATCTGTTTTACCCTGTGCTCGTGAACCGTATCAAGGTGTGCGATCAGCATAACCGGGACTTCACCTTTCACAAGGACAAACTCGCCCTTGCGGCTCGTCACTCTGCCCCGATATATCTTTTTCAGCATCGTGAACAATTCCGGCTGGGTGGGCATTATGAAATCCTCTAATGTCTTCATACCGCTTCATCCTCCTCTTTTTCACCCATCTTGCGCTCGTAACAGTCGTCGCAAAGCTCTCCGAACTCCGTGCTGTGCATATGGTCGCTGCTGTAAACATGACCGCAATCTTCGCAAGTCCAGTAATCGCCGTTGCCGTAACAGTCGCTGCAAATATACGCTTCATCGTCATTTACCGAAATCCTCTCATCCTCCGGAGCCCATTCGCCGCAGTCATCGCACTGAAAGTAATAATTGTCGCGGCAATTTTCACAGACATAATTTCCGTCGGTGCAATGCGTTAAGCTATCGCTCGGATAATACTCGTCGCATCTGTCGCAGCAACTATAATATTCGTCTCGGCAGCTCTCGCAGACATACTGGTCGTTGCCGCGCCTATCGTAAACATGATAAGTCTCATCGCAGCATTCGCCACACTCGTCACAAGTCTCGCAGTCGCTGCTTTCACGCTTGCAGTCGTCGCAATAAACACCGTCGCTGGTCTCGTATCCGCAGCAGACACATCTGCCGTACCTGCCGATAATGAGCGGGTGCTTCGTTTCTGAACAATCGTTCCTGATTGAAACCTTTGCATCGAACTCCGAATACTGCCAGTCGGGATAACCGCCGAAGCCGTCACCGACCTTCAAGAGATAGCTGTATTCGCCGGTGGAGCCGAATGTCTTCCAAAGGTTCGGTGCTCCCTCCAATGCGGAAATCTCTCTCTGTATCAGGTCTCTGTACAGCTTGGACTCTTCCTGCGCGCCTCTTGTACCGCCGCTCGTGTTGTAAAGGCGGCTCTGCAAAAGGACTCCGTTGCCCGGCTCGTATGCGTAAACCTGCCGTGTGGTCTTGCGGTTATTGAGCGTTTCAGGATCTTTCGGATCGGCTGCGGTGAATGCGATGAATGAAACCTCATCCCTCGCATATCCGGTACAGCCGTTGTTGTAGTTGTACTCCGTCGAGTTGAAGCTGTGGCAACTCGTGAGAGTGTTTCCTCTGTGGTCGCTCTTCGGATTGCTCATTGTGATGAAATGCGCCGGATTTATCGAGACGAACAGCTTAAATCCGATCCTCTTTGCAGAAAGCTCGTCCGCAAACTGTGCGTACAGCCTTTGGAACTCGCTCCCTGCCGTCTCGTCCGCGATGCCAAGAGCCGTGCAGATTGATTTGAACACGCGGCTGCGCTTCTTACCGGCTGCGTATGCTTTCGGAGCGACTTCGTTTATCTTCTCGATATATGCGGGATTATCCTCGTTCAGCATCGTGAAGAAATTGATGATCGCATCTTCCTGAACATCCGTAATCTTTCCGTCTCTGAATGCCGGTCTCAAAATATCTCTGCCAAGCTCAGATATAAGGGCAACATCCGGGTCGTGCGTTCTCGTTCCGTTGATTACGAGGGCTTGCAAGTTCTCATCCCAAACGGGGGATTTTCTGAACAGCTCGCGCAGCTTCGTCTTAGCCTCAACGGCATCCCTCGCCATATTCTCGATGAACTCCGAGGAAGCATCATCCATAACCGAGTCCTGATCCGTGTGGCGGGCGTAATCTCTGAGCGCCTCGTCGATGTTCTTTTCCGTAAGCTCTATCAGCTCATTTATCTCCATTTGTCATATCCTCCTTTAACAACATTCCGTCGTTGATGTAGTTTGCAAATATCCAGTTCCGGCAGGTTCTCTGCTTCGGGGTGAAATACCCGCGTGGATTAGGTTTGTAATCCTGAAACTCGATCCGGCGGGCATTCGTTATCGTCACATGAATGCTTGCATTGTCTATCTCTATCGTTTCACCGGCAGCAGGTACGAATGCGATGTGAATATTCTCGTGCCAGTTATATCCGGCACTCAGTCCGCAGAGGTAATATGCGACTGCTTTCGGATCGTTGTCGATCTCGATGTCGATGTGAGCGTCGGCTTTCCGCAGAGTGTTCCAGTAAACCCTGCCGTCTCTGTTTCCGATGAAACACTCCGCGCAGCAGGCGTGAATGTTCACATGCCTGATGCTGCGGAGCCAAAAGAACTCGTGGTATTTCTTGGTGTCAAGCGTTAGGTGCATCTGTGCTTTCTCCTTTCTTCCTGCGCTTTCTCTTAGGAGCTTCTTCTGCTTTAGGCTCCTCAGCTTTTCTCTTCTTGCTTGGCTTTTTCTTCGCTTTCTTGGTAACTTCCTCATCGACAGACCAGTTCAGAGAAACTTTGAAAATTCCCTTATCCATCTTGTCGATCTCTAACTGCCAGCCCTCGCCGGATGCCGTAACCTGCTCATCCTCACGGTTTGCGCTCTCGGCAGCAGCGGTAATCTGCTCGATGATCTCGCTCGCTACAACCTGCAACGCATCAGCCGACTCCAAATACTTGTTCAGCCAAAACGCCGCTTTCTTGTAGCTGCGCACCGTGTAGGTCGCCTCTGCCATCAGCCGGTTCTGTCCGAGCCGAATGTCCATGACATTCTCGGTCTCATCGTAGTTCGCCTGACCCTGCTCGTGGATCTTCACCCACCTGTTCTGTTTAAGTTCTGCCATTTTGTCCTCCTTTTCTCCACCTTGCTCGGTGGCTTGGGTTGTTTCTAACCGGAGTGCTGTGTCATCTCGCTTTGTACGGGTTTATTTGCGCTTACTCCACTTTTTATGGTGGCCTCGTCGGGGGCTTTTATCGTACTGTTCGCTCGGGGTAGGGTAGCTGCTTACACTACTCACCTTTCGGTGGATGCGCTTGCCTGACATCCCAGCTTCCTGCTTGCTCCGGTTATTTGGTTTCCTCGCTCTGCATTCTCACGGGCTTGCGACCGTCGGCTGCGACTTATTCTTGTGGTGCGCTCCGGCTGCATTAAGGAACCTACTCACTCGAAGTAGGTTCTGATGTAATCGGCGAATGTGAAATCGCTGCGCCAAATTCCGTTCTCCATTCCCCATTCGTATGCTCTTCTTGCGGTTTCCTCGGAAACCAATCTGTCGTAATCCGGGCTGTAATACATTTTCTCCATACTCTTTTTCTCCTTTCTTTACTGCCGGTGTTTTGCTCTAATGCGGTATTTCGTTGAGGTGGTTTGCTGCATTTGCCTCACGCCATTGACATCCGAACCTGCTCGGCTGCTTTGTCGTAACCCCCGTGGTAGGTGTAATATGTGATGTTTCCCAAGAGATCCTCGAACGCATCGTCCATCGGTTTTGTTTCGAGCTGCATCGCTATCGGGTTTTTCGTTTCTTCGTCGATCATCACCTCCGCATTGACTTTTCCGTCTGCTCCGTAAACCGTCTTCACGCAATACCAAATCGGGAAGCTCGGCAACTTCGGAAATCTTGCTGTTTCCTTTGGCTTGTATTCTGTTGTCATCTATGATCTCCTTTCTTATCGGGGTTCTTCTTTATTTACTTTCATTCTCATTTTACTACTTTTAGTCGTTTTTGTCAATGATTTTTTGAAAAATTTTTCGGAAAAATTTTTTCTGAAAGTGTGGAAATGTGTATAAGAATGTGGATAAAAAGAAAGGGCGTCGCTGACTGCGACACCCAAAGTGATTATTGCTTACGCTTTTTCCAACTGCCAATGGCTTCGATGCCAAACAGCAGAACTGCCATGTCCTCCATCGCCTTTCCGATGTCCCGGTAAACGGTGCGCTTGTCAATGTGCAGCCGTTCCGCAATCTCTTCGGCGTTCATCCGTTCGTCCCCGATATACCGCATTGATAAAGCGTCCCACCGGCGCTGCTCATCGGGGTTGGAGGACTCACGGCACATCACCTCATAGGTCGAAAGCATCTTGTCAACATGGCTCATCATCAGCCCTGTCTTCGTGTGCATCTTGCAGATCGAGCCGACTTCCAGCGTGTCCTTTCCGACATGATCGTAATAGGCTTTCAGCTTACGGTAGTTCTGCATCAGGAGCTGGACATCCTGATACCTCGCCTCGATTTCTTCTTCGATGACTGCATCCCGGCTGGCAATCGCCTGAGCCGCTGCAATTCGTGCTATTTCCTCTACTTCCTCTTTGCGCATACGCCTGACCTCCTCGTCTTTTTTAACGGTGCAATTTACTGATACGGGCTTTGAGTGCTGTCATCAGGGCATCCTGCATATCGCCCTTACTTTTAAGCGCCTCGATGACTGACTCGTCCATCCCGTCCTGCACGACGAGGTGGTGTATCACGACCGGGTGTTCCTGCCCTTGACGATGTAACCGCTTGTTTGCCTGTTCATACTGCTCTAAACTCCAAGTGAGTCCGAACCATATTGCATGATGTCCTCCGCGCTGCAAATTAAGACCATATCCGCAGCTCGCAGGGTGGGCGAGAAGTATGTCGATCTCGCCGTTGTTCCAATCTTCTTCGTCCTTTGCCTGAGAATAGACACGGACTCTCAAATTCGTTTTCGTGAGAGCTTTAATCAGCCGTTCCCTGTCGTGCTGAAAATTGTAGAACACGAGAGCGTGCTGACCGTTTAGCTGCTCGATAAGCTCCATAAACCTCTCGATCTTGCAGTCGTGGACTTCGACCGGAGCCTTATCCTCGTCATAGATTGCCCCATTGCAGAGCTGTAACAGCTTGCCCGTGAGGACTCCTGCGCTCCCTGCCGTGATGGTGCTCTCGTCCACCTGCAAAAGCAGGTCGTACTCCAACTGCTGATATGCCTTGCGGGCAGCAGGGGAGAGTGCCACGGGGATGTTGTCAAATATCACATCCGGGAGGGTTATGTAATCCTCCGACTTCATGCTCACGCAGATGTCGCTGATGGCTTGCTTTATCATTTCAAAGCTCCCATCTTTCGGATCGTATGAGAATATCGTCGTGCGGTTACGCTTGCCGGGGACGAAATACCTGTCACGATATGCGCCGAGGGTGTTTCCGAGCCTTGCGCCGCCATCGAGTAAGAATATCTGCGCCCACAGATCCTCTAAGCCATTACTTGTCGGTGTTCCCGTAAGCTCCACAATTCTCTTGATGCGGGACCTCACGAGCTTCAACGCCTTAAACCTCTTGCTCCGGGAGTTCTTAAATGACGAGCTTTCATCGAGGATCACCATATCAAAAGGCCACGCATTCTTGAAGTGCTCTACGAGCCATACCACATTTTCACGATTTATCACATACACATCCGCAGGTGTAGCGAGCGCTCGAAGTCTTTGCTGCTCTGTGCCAAGCACCTGAACGACCCTCATCATCTTTAGGTGCTCCCAGCATTTGGCTTCTGCCGTCCAAGTCGCCTCGGCTACTTTCTTCGGGGCGATAACCAAAGGCTTTGTTACCTCCCAACGGTTATACCGAAGTTCCT
>JAFUZE010000282.1 GCA_017476765.1 Lachnospiraceae bacterium | reverse complement strand
TCTTCCGGAGGACAGCCTTCCCCAAACTCTGACAAGCTATTCCCCATGCTTCCGCAAGGAAAAGGGAGCGCATGGTCTGGAGGAGAGAGGCGTTTACCGCATCCACCAGTTCGAGAAGCAGGAGATGATCGTTGTCTGCAAGCCGGAGGACAGTATGATGTGGTTTGACAAGCTTTGGCAGAATACGGTTGATTTGTTCCGCTCTCTGGATATCCCGGTGCGCACGATCGAGTGCTGTTCCGGTGATCTGGCTGACCTTAAGGTAAAATCCTACGACGTGGAAGCCTGGTCCCCGAGACAGAAAAAGTATTTTGAGGTCGGAAGCTGCTCCAATCTGGGCGACGCACAGGCAAGAAGATTAAAAATCCGTGTAAACGGTGAAAACGGTAAATATTTTGCACACACATTAAACAACACAGTTGTTGCACCTCCGAGAATGCTCATCGCATTTCTCGAAAATAATTTGCGTCAGGATGGTTCCGTGGCAATCCCTGAACCTCTCAGACCGTACATGGGCGGTGCAACGGAGATTCGTTAAGAGAGGATACTGAAAGTAGGTGAGTCTTTGCACAAATTTTTACGCGCAGTAGGATTTAGCCAGATCAAGAAAAGAAGTCAGCTCCAACAGTTACTGGTGTACAGCGTTCAGACCGCGGAGGAGAGATTGTATACATCCGGTGAGGGCGATACGATGTACGCACAATATCATAAAAAGTTCGGTGATAATTTCGGGATTACGATATTCGGAGAGTACGATGAGAATAACCGCTTCACGATGGAATACTATTATCCGTACGGAAAGGGACTGTGCATCAGCTCCTATGAGGATATATCCGTCGAACGCCATGCAGAAAAGGAATCGTACGCAGGAATTTGTGATGATATCAAAGTCGGTGTTTCGTTAATTTTTTATCTGCAAAATGTGATTTCATATTTGAAGTTAAAAAATGCCAATCGTCTGCCGATGAAGGGAACATCTCTTGTATTGTCGGCTCTCTCGGATCAGGCTTCGATCCTGCTGCCGATTCGCAAAAATGAGTCGGATAAGAAAAAGACGACTAAGGCAACGATGACGCGAAACCGTCTGCTGGCAGCTGCCAGACAGGGAGATGAGGATGCGATCGAGAGTCTGACGCTCGAGGATATGGATATGTACTCGACAATTTCCAGAAAAATTTTGAAGGAAGATATTTTTTCCCTTGTCGATACGAGCTTTATGCCTTACGGGGTGGAGTGCGACCAATATTCCATTATCGGGGAAATTGTCGATTATCAGCTTACGACGAATAAGTTCTCGAAGGAGGAAGTGTACCAGATTTGCGTCAACTGTAATGACTTGATTTTTGAAGTGTATATTAACAAGATGGATTTGCTGGGTCAGCCGGAAATCGGTCGAAGATTTAAAGGATATATATGGATGCAGGGATTTATCAATTTCCCGTAGTTATTCTTCAATCCTGTTCAAATCCTATTCAAAATAAGAAAGTGATTGACTTATAAAAAATTATTACTTATAATCAATAAGGTAGCTTTCACTGTTACTGTTCACATTGTGGAGAGTAACTTTTGTCTCCGTAGCTCAGTAGGATAGAGCGATCGCCTCCTAAGCGATAGGCCGCTGGTTCGACTCCAGTCGGAGACGTTCATAAGATAGGAAACCAATGAACTATATTGTATTAGATTTAGAATGGAATCAGTCAGAGGAAAAGAGCAAAGAGAATAAACAGATTCCATTTGAAATCATCGAGATCGGAGCGATTAAGCTGGATCGAAACCGAAATGTGGTAGGAGAGTTCAGCCAGCTCGTAAAGCCTTCCGTTTATTCCAATATGCATCACGTCACCAAAAATCTCGTCCATATAAATATTGAGGAGCTTGAGAGGGGAAATGCATTTCCTCTTGTATTAAATGATTTTCTGAAATGGTGCGGTGAAGATGAGTTTTTGTTCTGTACCTGGGGTTCTCTCGATCTGGTAGAGCTGCAGAGGAACATGAAGTATTATGAGCTTCCTCCTCTTTCAAATAAACCGTTTCCTTTTCTCGATGTGCAGAAGCTGTTCAGTATCCAGTTTGAGGACGGAAAACAGAGAAAAGCTCTGGAACATGCGATTGATCTGCTTGAGATGGAGAAGGATATTCCGTTTCACCGTGCTTTCAGCGATGCGTACTATACGACAAAAATTTTGCAGAGAATTTCGGGTGAAGTCTTAAAAAGACAGTCCTACGATGTATTTCAGCTGCCGAAGAGAAAAAAAGATGAAATTTACGTTCAGTTCGATACGTATCAGAAATATATTTCCAGAGACTTTAAGACCAAGCACGCAGCGATGAGCGACAGGGAGGTTCGCAGCACCCGGTGTTATCTATGCCGGAAGAATGCGAAAAAAACCGTTTCATGGTTTACCCTGAACGGAAAGCATTACCACTGTGTCAGTCATTGTCCGGAGCATGGCTTTCTGAAAGGAAAAATCAGACTTCGCAAAGCGGAGGATCAGAGATATTATGTGATAAAAACGCTCAAGCTGATCAGCGAGGAGGATGCAGAGCGTATTCTTGAGAAAAAGTTAAGCCATGACAAGCAAATTGCAGAGAGTAAAAAATAAACCAGTCCGCTTTCTTTGTAAGGAAAAGAAAGCAAGGCTGGTTTTTTTCATGCAGTGATATAAAAGTTCGGTGTCAGCGCATTGTCAAAAGTGCAGATCACGGTCTTTCCTTCTGTGCCTTTTGCGGGAAGGTCTGATGATATAGCGTTTCCGGTTATTTTTTATTTTCATGCCGGATTTCTGCATTCTTCTGCGGGATGACCGATTGCCGAAGTGGTATCCTGATATTACGGAACGGGCATAAAATGCGGACACGAGCAAAACCGCACATACAAGTATTGCGCCGAGCACCTTGATGACATTGATAAAAATCACTTTTGTCTGCTGCTGCTTTTGCACTTCCGTGTCCGAGCCATCAATCGTCGGCCCGTCAAAATCGTATTCATCCCCGATATCGGAAGCAAGCTCAATACCGGCCGGTCCCACCTTCACGCCGCCATAGCTGTATACGATCGTCGCAATTTCATCTCCCGCCGTCTCGTCATAGAGCAGCTCGGATGTCGTATCGGAAAAATCAGCTGTGATCGGAAGAATGATGTAATCATCCCGGTTTAGTGATATGATCTGCTTTGAGCTTCCGAATATATCGCTGTTTGTATGAAAAAAATCTGTATTACCGATCGTGTACTTTGTATCGTTTTCCGCAACATTGAACCGGCTGAAATTGTTAAATCCATAGTCAAAGAGCGTGACAGTGTCCGTAAACTGGTAAGGACTTTCCTCCATCAAAATAACGCAGATGAGCCGCATGCCGTTTCTCTCTGCACCGGAGACGAGCGTCTGTCTCGCAACGGACGTAAAACCGGTCTTGCCGCCGATAAAGCCGTCGTATTCGTAGGTGAGATGTTTGCAGAGCTTGTGATGGTTCTGCATATCCCACTGATCCGGCTGGGTAGGTGTCGGATAAACCGTATAAAAGCTGGTGCTCGCAATTTTGCACAGTGTCTCATTTTTGTAAAATTCCTTCGCAATAAGAGCTAAGTCGTAGGCGGAGGTGTAGTGGTTCTCGTCCGGAAGACCGTTCGTATTATTAAAATGCGTATTTTGGCAGCCGAGCTCCTTTGCCTTCTCATTCATCATATCGACAAAACCATCGATTGAGCCTGCAACATGTTCTCCGACGGCAGCAGTTACCTCGTTTGCAGAGTAGAGCAGAATGATGTAGAGACATTCCTCAAGCTCAATCTGCTCGCCGACATCAATGCCTGCATTGCTTGAACCGCGCTCGATTCCGAACACTGCTTCTTTGGAGAAGGATACCATCTCATCGAGTGAGCAATTCTCGACAGCGAGAAGACAGCTCATCATCTTGGTCGTACTTGCAGGGTAAAGCTCCTCGTGTATGTTTTTTTCATATAAAATCGTGCCGGTGTTTGCTTCCATCAAAATGGCAGCCTCCGCACCGATCGCAGGTCCCGTCGGCCAGTTCTCGATTTCGTTTGTCTGAATCGGAAGCTGTTTGCGCAGCTCCATCTGTTCGTTGTAATCAAGCACGGTATCCTCCGTCGTCTGCTGCGCAAATACGGCGAGGGGCATTTGTATGAAAAGCGCCAGTGCAAACAGAAGAAGGGATACTTTTTTAAATTGCTTTCTATATCGGATAAAATGAAATGAATTCATGTTTTTGCTCCTATAGTTATGCTTTGAGTTATATTATACACTATTTTCAGAAAAACCAAGAGTGAAAAATAATTTTTTCATTTTGAAAAGTGGAGCTAAATGAGGTAAAATGTTGTTGTTCACGTTTTATTTGATTTTGTAAAGCGTAAGGAGAAGAAATATGCGTCTTAGAAATATACCGGGAGCGGATGAAGTCATCGAAAGAAGCGGTTATGTCATAAAGAATCCGGAATCCTACAAGGGAAGCATGCAAAAAAATTTCGCAAAAAGCCAACCGCTCTGCGTCGAGATCGGCATGGGCAAGGGAAAATTTATCATTGAGCAGGCAAGGCGGAATCCGGATAAGAATTATATCGGGATTGAGATGTATTCGAGCGTTCTCTTGAGAGCTGTCCAGAAGCTTGCCGCGATGGAGCAGGTGGGAGAGAGTCTTCCGAATTTGAGGCTCATCTTATTTGATGCAAAGAGGATTACCGAGATTTTCGATACGGATGAGATTTCCCTCATTTATTTAAATTTTTCCGATCCGTGGCCGAAGGACAGACATGCAAAGAGACGGCTGCCTTCCAAAGAGTTTTTGAGGCGGTATGATCAGATTTTGAGGCAGGACGGCAGAATCGAGTTTAAGACGGATAACCGCGGGCTGTTTGATTTTGCCCTTGAGCAGCTGAACGAGTCCCCTTTTCAGGCACTCTGTGTAACCTACGATCTTCATGCCGATGAAAAGATGAATCAGGGAAACATTATGACAGAATATGAGGAGAAATTCTCGTCGATGGGAAATCCGATCTGCAAATATATCCTTGCCAGAAGGTAGTATAGGATTGTGAG
>JAFUZE010000281.1 GCA_017476765.1 Lachnospiraceae bacterium | reverse complement strand
TACCGTCCTTCCAACCAGGAGATTCTGAACGCACATGGAAACGAATTTGATCTGAATGTTTCACTCTGCACGATCAATGATTTCGGCGGCTGGGATCAGGCTTATGAGGACTATTTCCAGGACGGAGCAATTTTCGATGAAATATATAAGAGATAAAAGCAGGTTATTTTTTCGGATAGAATTTTGCCGGATGTTTATGAGGCGTAGCTGTCAAGGAGTGTGATACATATGTCAATTCACAAAAAAGTAAAAAATAAAAGAGTGATACCGGGCTTTGGACTGACGTTCGGTATCACGATCACGCTGCTTTCGGTTATCATTCTGATTCCGCTCGCATCGGTGCTTGTGTATTCGTTTAGGCTCAGCCCGTCGGAATTCAGAAAGATCATAACGGACAGTGCGGTGCTGTATGCGTTTCGCACAAGCATCGTAAGTGCGTTTATAGCAGCGCTCATCAACTGTATTTTCGGAACAATTCTCGCATGGGTACTGGTCAGATATGAATTTCCGGGGAAGCGAATACTCGACGGTCTGATCGAGGTTCCGTTCACCCTTCCGACTGCGGTGGCAGGTATTACACTTTCCAAAATGTATTCCACCACAGGGGAACTGGGGAAACCGCTCTCCAAGCTGGGAATCGAAGTCTCCTACACACATATCGGACTCGTTGTGGCGCTCGTCTTTATCGGAATTCCTTTTGTCGTACGCGCCATTCAGCCGGTACTGGAAAAGTTTGATTTTCAATATGAGGAGGCAGCGTATATTTTAGGGGCGGATGGTTTTACGACGTTTCGCAGGGTCATCCTTCCGGAGCTGACACCGGCGATGCTGACCGGCTTTGGTCTTGCCTTTGCGAGAGGCATCGGTGAGTACGGCAGTGTCATCTATATATCGGGCAACAGTGCGAGGGAGCATACACAGGTCATATCGTATGTGATTATGCAGAAGTTAAATTACATTGATTACAGCGGCGCGACGGCGATTGCACTTGTCATGCTGATCATCTCATTTTTGCTGCTTCTGTTTATCAACATCGTGCAGGTGCGGCAGTCGAGAAGAACGAATAATATTTAGGAGGTGGAGCGATGTCTAACATTGAAGAGAGAAGCAAAAGGAAGGGAGTTACGGGAGTCATCCTGATTGCGATCAGCATCCTGTTTGTGTTTTTTATGCTCCTTCTCCCGTTATTTTCCGTGATCGTCAATTCCTTTAGCAAAGGATTTGCCTTCTACACACAGGCGCTCGGAACAAAGTACGTTACCTCGGCGTTAAAGGTGACGGTCATCGCCACGGTCATCGCGGTTTTGGTAAATACCTTCTTTGGTCTTGTCGCAGCCTGGCTGCTGACGAAATATTCATTTAAGGGAAAACAGGTGCTTGCTACGCTGATCGACATTCCGTTTTCGATCTCACCGGTCATTGCGGGTCTTTCCTTTATTATGACCTTCGGGCGTCTCGGATGGGCGAATCCGATCATCGAGTCAATCAATCAGAGGTTCGGGACGGATATACAGATTGTGTTTGCACTTCCCGGCGTTGTGCTTGCAACGATTTTTGTAACATTTCCTTTTGTGTCGAGGGAAATTATCCCGGTGCTCAATACAGAGGGAAAGGATGAGGAGGAGGCAGCTGCACTTATGGGTGCCGGCGGCTTCAAAATCTTCCGCAGGATTACGTTCCCGCATATCAAGTGGGCGACGATCTATGGAATTATTTTATGTACTGCAAGAGCGCTTGGAGAATTCGGAGCGGTCAATGCGCTCTCCAAAACAAGAGGCAAGACCTTCACGCTGCCGCTGG
>JAFUZE010000280.1 GCA_017476765.1 Lachnospiraceae bacterium | reverse complement strand
TCGGGAAAATGAATCTGCCGGGTGGGAAAAAGACAAAGACCGGCTACTCTACGGCAGCGGATGTACTGGAGAAGCTGGCGCCGGAGCATCCGATTGTCTCCGATATTCTGGAATACCGCACGCTCACAAAGCTGAAATCCACCTACGCAGTCGGACTCAAGGAGTGTATTTCGTCCGATGGCAGGATTCACACGAACTTTAACCAGATGATTACCGCGACGGGGCGCATCTCCTCCACGGAGCCGAATCTGCAGAACATTCCGATGCGCATGGAGCTTGGCAGGCTGATACGGAAGGTCTTTGTGCCGAAGGAGGGCTGTGTCCTTATGGATGCGGATTACTCCCAGATCGAGCTGCGTATTTTAGCGCACATGTCGGGCGATGAGGCTTTGATCGAGGCGTACCGGTCAGGCGAGGATATCCACCGCATGACGGCGTCGCAGGTGTTCCACACGCCGTTTGAAGAGGTGACGGATTTGCAGAGACGGCAGGCGAAGGCGGTCAATTTCGGAATCGTGTACGGCATCAGCGCATTTGGTCTGAGTGAGGATTTGCATGTATCCCGCAAGGAAGCGGCGGATTATATGGAGCGTTATCTTAGGACATATCCGAAAATAAAGAGCTTTCAGGATGAATTGGTCACACAGGCAAAGCAGGACGGCTATTCCCTGACGATGTTCGGACGGCGCAGACCGGTTCCGGAGCTTAAGAGCAGCAACTACATGAATCGGCAGTTCGGGGAGCGCGTGGCAATGAATGCACCGATTCAGGGAACGGCGGCGGATATTATGAAGGTGGCGATGATTGCCGTCTTTTGGGAACTGCGCAGGCAGCAGCTTGCATCGAAAATGATCCTGCAGGTGCACGATGAGCTCGTCATTGAGACGAGGCGCGAGGAAGTGGAGAAGGTGCGGGAAATTCTGACCGGCGAGATGGAGCGGGCGGCGGATTTGTCCGTGGCGCTGCTTGTGGACTGCCACACCGGGGAAAACTGGTACGAGGCAAAGTAAAAAAGCCGGAGCGTTGCGAGGAAGAAGGATGGGAGGAGCTGTTATGAGGATCATAGGCATAACGGGCGGTGTGGGCGCCGGAAAATCGTTTGTGCTGGAATATCTGGAGCGGAAATATCACGCATATGTGCTCTATGCGGATCAGGTCGCAAATGAATTAAAGCTCCCGGGTCGCAAATGCTATGAGGAGCTGAGGGAGCTTCTGGGGAGTGATGTGCTTGCACCGGACGACACCATCGACAGGGCAAAGATGGCGGCAAAAATCTTTGCGGACAAAGAGCTTCTTATGCAGGTCAATGCGGTCGTTCATCCTGCGGTGAGGGAATATATTCTTGAGAAGATTGAGGAAAAACGCCGGCAGAAGGATGTGAAGCTTTTTATTATTGAGGCGGCGCTGCTGATTGAAGAACATTATGATGAAATTTGTGATGAATTGTGGTATATTTATGCTGATGTCCCTGTGAGGGCAAAGCGGCTTGCGGGCAGCAGAGGCTATTCACGGGAGCGGATTGACAGCATCATGGGCAGGCAGCTCAGTGATGAGGAATTTCGAAAGCATTGCCAGACGGTGATTGATAACAGCCGGCAGGCTGAGGAAACATACATACAAATTGATGAGAAATTGGGGGCGTATTTGTGTCAAACTTAGGAAATTTTGAAGAACCGATTATTTACGGACTGGATATTGGAACGCGAAGCATTGTCGGAACGGTCGGCTATCAGCAGAAGGATCGTTTTGTTGTCGTGGCACAGGTCTCGAAGGCGCATGAGACCCGGGCTATGATTGACGGTCAGATTCATGACATTCTTGCCGTGGGCAGAACGATCGCAGAGGTTACCCGGGAGCTGGAACAGAAAATTTCACACAAGCTGGAAAGTGTATGCATTGCGGCAGCAGGCCGTGTGTTAAAGACGGTGACGACGACGGCAGAGCATGAATTTGAGGAAGATAAGGTCGTTACGGAGGAGGATATCCTCGCTCTTGAGGCGCTTGCCGTCGAGCATGCCTATGAGGAGTTTCACAAGGAAAACGACACGGATATGAAGTTTTACTGCGTCGGCTATTCGGTTATGCGTTATTATATGAATCATTATCCGATGGGAAATCTGCTTGACCACAAGGCAAAGAACATTTCCCTGGAGCTGATCGCAACCTTTTTGCCGGATGATGTCGTGGATGGTCTTTATCGTGCAGTCGATCATGCGGGTCTGACGGTGGCGAATTTGACGCTTGAGCCGATTGCGGCGATCGAGGTGGCGATTCCGATCATGTTCCGGATGCTCAACATCGGACTGATTGATGTGGGAGCCGGGACGAGCGATATCTGCATCACAAAGGAAGGCACGATCATCGCCTACGGGATGCTTCCGATTGCGGGAGACGGTCTGACGGAAATCATCGCAAGGCATTGTCTCGTCGATTTTGACACGGCGGAGGAGGTCAAGATCGGGATTGAAAAAAATGAGATTGTCGAGTACAAGGATATCATGGGACTTCCGAAGACGATCAAGCGGGAGGAAGTGCTGGAAATTCTCGCACCGCAAATCGACAAGATGGCGGAGGAGGCGGCAGGCAAGCTTTTGGAATTAAACGGCGGCAAGCCTGTCAGCGCAGTCTTTGTCGTGGGCGGCGGCGGCAAGATTGCCGGATACACCGAAAAGATTGCCGAGAAGCTTGGCATTCCGGCAGAACGCTGTGCCGTCCGCGGTGAGGATGTGATGCAGAAGGTCGATTTCATGGAGAGAAACATTATCAAGGATTCTCTGCTTGTCACGCCGATCGGCATCTGCCTGAACTATTATCAGAAGAGCAATAATTTTATTTTCGTCACGTTTAACAACAGGCGCGTCCGCCTGTATGATAACAATAAGCTGACAGTCATCGATGCCGCCATTCAGGCGGATTTCCCGAATGACGGTCTGTTCCCGAAGAGAGGAAAGGCGCTGAACATCACGATTGACGGCAGGCAACGGGTCATCCGGGGGCAGTCGGGCGAGGTGGCAGTCATTACCGTGAACGGCTCGAACGCCGATATTCATTCGCCGATCCGGAGCAACGATGTGATCGAGGTTGCAGAGTCTACAGCCGGAGCGGATGCGTCGGTGCAGCTGGATAAGCTGCTGGAAATGGATGCGCAGATTACGGTGATTGTCAATGATCAGAGGATTGAGTTTCCGAAGCTTGCCAGTGTAAACGGAACGATACAGACCGGCTTTTACGAGGTTCAGGACGGCGATCAGATCGAGATGCTGAACTTCTATACCATCCGTCAGATTACCGAG
>JAFUZE010000279.1 GCA_017476765.1 Lachnospiraceae bacterium | reverse complement strand
GCCGGCTCCAGATAGCAGTTCTTCAATACCGTTAAAGAATTCGGGTTGAGATTCAGACTTCCGTCCTCCTTGTTATAGACACCCTTTTCTTCATCCACAATATTCTCATAAAGTCTGACCTCCGCCGAAACAGCCTCCCTTGCCGGAACCCAGTGAATCGTTCCCTTCACCTTGCGCTCACTAAAGCCGCTGCCCGCCTTTGTCGCAGGGTCATACGTACAGTGCACCTCTGTCACCCTGCCGTTTTCATCCTTGACAAAGCTCACGCATTTTACAAAATACGCATGCATCAGGCGTACCTCATTGCCCGGGAACAGCCGGAAATATTTCTTCGGCGGCTCCTCCATAAAGTCCTCTCTCTCGATGTAAAGCTCCCGCGAGAACGGAACCTGATGGCTGCCGAGCTCCGGATTTTCCATATTGTTGGAGGCTTCGAGCATCTCGACCTGTCCCTCCGGATAATTGTCAATGATCAGCTTGATCGGATCAAGCACCGCCATCATTCTCGGACGCTTCAGCTTCAGATCCTCCCTGACGCAATACTCGAGCATCGCATAGTCTACGGAAGAGTTTGCCTTCGATACACCGCACAGATCGACAAAGAGCTTTATGGACTCCGGCGTAAAGCCGCGCCGTCTGAGCGCTGCAATGGAAACCAGACGGGGATCGTCCCAGCCGTCCACAATGCCGTCCTCCACTAATTTCTTGATATACCGTTTTCCCGTCACGACGTTCGTCAGATACAGCTTCGCAAATTCGATCTGCCTCGGCGGTCTTTCATATTCCAGCTCTCTCACAACCCAGTCGTAGAGCGGTCTGTGATCCTCAAACTCCAGCGTACAGATGGAATGGGTAATCCCTTCGATTGCATCCTCGATCGGGTGGGCGAAATCATACATCGGATAAATGCACCACTGATCGCCTGTATTGTGGTGCGTCATATGTGCTACGCGGTAGATGACCGGATCCCTCATATTCATGTTCGGAGAGCTCATGTCAATTTTTGCACGCAGCACCTTCTCGCCATCCTGATACATCCCGTTTTTCATATTTTCAAACAAGGTCAGGTTCTCCTCCACGCTTCTTGAGCAGTGCGGGTCTTCCTTCCCCGGCTCGGTGAGAGTTCCGCGATACTCCCGAATCTCGTCTGCGGAAAGATCTGACACATAGGCCTTCCCCTTCCTGATCAGCTTGACCGCAGCCTCATACATTTGTTGGAAATAATCCGAGGCAAAAAACAGACGGTCCTCCCAGTCGGCTCCGAGCCATGCAATATCCTGTTTGATCGACTCGACAAACTCCACCTTCTCCTTCGTCGGGTTCGTGTCGTCGAAACGCATGTTGAACTTGCCGCCGTACTCCTTCGCAAGTCCGTAGTTGAGCAAAATGCTCTTCGCATGTCCGATATGAAGATAACCGTTTGGTTCCGGCGGGAATCTGGTGCATACGGTATCGTAAACGCCCTCCGCCAAATCCTTCTCGATCTCCTGTTCAATAAAGTTTTTGGAAATGACCGTCTTTTCCCCGGTCGTTCCGTTTTCCAGTTCTTTTTCCATAATTAGTGCCTCCGCTCCTCTATTTCTTTTCTGCACCCTGCACATATTTCTTTTCAAACGCCTCTTGCTTCATCGGCTTGTCGAAATAATAGCCCTGAATCAGCTGCACCCGCATACCGCTGAGTGCATCAAACTGCCGTTTAGTCTCGATGCCCTCGACGCACACATTGACGCCGATCGCATCCGCCAGCTCGCCGACCATGCGGATAAAGGACTTCGAGTAATTATCCTCCGCCAGATCGCGCACAAAGTTCTGATCGACCTTGATGACATCGAGCGGAATCTCCCGAATGTGATTGAGTGAGGAATAGCCGGTTCCGAAGTCGTCGAGTGCAATCCGCACGCCGAGCGCACGTATCCGGTTCAGGATTCCTTTCATCCGCTCCATATCGTTAATCGCCAGACTCTCCGTGACCTCCAGCGTCAGATTGTGCGGATCGATCTGCGTCTCCTCAATCGTCTGCTTTACAATGTCCACGATATCCGTCTGCAAAAGCTGCACGACGGAGAGATTCACATTCACTTTAAAATTCTTCCTGCCCTCATCGTTCCACTTTTTGCACGCAATACATGCCGTGCGCAGCACATGGTTGCCGATCGGATTGATCAGCCCGAGATACTCCGCAAGCGGAATAAAATCAGACGGCGGAATAAACCCAAGCGCCACCGAATTCCAGCGAATCAGCGCCTCTGCGCCGGTACAGACAGCCCCCTTCGTGATATCTACGATCGGCTGGAAGTAGACCTCAAACTCCTCATACCCGGACGTGGTCGCATCTCTCATATTCTTCTCCATGTCCAGCCGCTTGTTGGAGAGACTGCTGAGCCCGTGTGCATAATGTGCCACACGGTTCTTCCCGCTCTTTTTCGCCTCATACATCGCAATGTCCGCTTTTTTGATCAGATCCTGTACGCTCTCCCCTTCATCCGGGAAGGTGACAATTCCCATGCTCATCGTACAGTAATAATCCGCATCCTTCAAAAACCACGGTTTTGCAAAAATATCCTTGATCTCCTCGATAATCCGTTCATACTCCTGATAGCTTTCCGCCGGAATGATGATGACGAACTCATCACCGCCCATACGGTAACAGGATTTCTGAATCCCCTTTATCCGTTTCAGATTGCTCGAAATCGCTTTAAGCAGCACATCTCCGTACTGATGCCCCAGTCCGTCATTGATATGCTTAAAATCATCCAGATCCAAATACAGCAGGGCACCCGTACTGCCGGCATCCTTCGCCTTGTCAATCTCACATGCCAGATCTCTCTCACAGCACATACGGTTGTAAAGTCCGGTCAAAAAGTCCGTATACGCCTGCTGCTCGATCTTCCTCTGGTAAATCTTTTTGTCCGTGATATCAAAAATCGCACAGAGGGATACCTCCCTTCCGTCAACCCACATGATCCGGTTGACCTGCAGATCATACCAACGGTTGCGTCCGACATAATTGACCTCGAAATAGCCTTCCTTTCCGAGACTGTCCGCCGAATCGAAAACCTCCTCCAGCGTTCCCTCCTTCAGCTCCCTCTCAAAGGTCTGACGGAACACCTTATTGGCAAACAGCAGCTGATCGGTGTCGATATCCTTGACATAGATCGCACTTCCCACGTTGTCGAGTATCGCCTGCAGACTGGCAAACGAGCTGGCAAGCGAATTTTTCTGAATCCGCTTTGTCAGAATACTTTGCAGCACCTTTGTCACGTCGTTGACAAAATGAATGTCATTCAGGCTCCACGACCGCTGCTGCCTGCACTCGTTCATGCACCAGTACATCGCCACCTTGCTGTTCGCCACAAGCGGCATCGCAATAAATGCCTTGTCGTGCACGCTCTCCAAAAATTCTTTTGCCTCTCTGCTTACGATCGTATCCTGCGAGATAACCAGCGGCTTATCACCCTTTAAGATCGCAGGTCTGTCAATATCCTTTGTATGATCGAAGATCGAGACGATCCCCTCACCGAGCCATTCCCCGATGATGTCCACCTTATCGCCATCCTTGGATATCTGCATCAGCTGGGTGCTGCTGATCTCCAGATATCTGCCCACAACGCCGAGCATCCGGTCGCAGACCTCCTCAAACGGCTGATTGCTCTCCAAAAGCTGCACGGTCTCCGCCAAAGCCTCCGCGCGCTTTAAATTTCTTTCCATCTCCGAGGCGGAATATCTCGTCTTGCGGAATTTTTCCTGTGTAAAGAAAAGCTGATTCCGATCCTGTACGAGCCGGTTCAAAAAGATACGCGCCAACTCCATGCACTCCTCGACCCGCTCCTCCGTCGTCGTTGCTTCTATTCCTTCCAGATAAAGCGCATCCGGTTCCTTTTCTTCCTCCTCTAAAACATAACAAGCAAGCCAACACAACATCGGCTTGCCATTCATCTTGTACGCAGCAGCTACTGCTTTTACATTGTGATATTTCGTGTCATCGACGATCTGATCCTCCAACAGACTGTCCCGGACCCGCTCAAACAGACCATACAGATAATCCTCATCCAGCGCCTCCTTCAGCTTCGGGATGTCCGCCGCATTTCCGGAAAAATCCGAGATTCTCTTTCCCGTCTCGTCCACACAGAAGGCAAAGAAACTGCCCAACGTACAAAACTTATCCTGAATCCTCTTTAACTCACCAAAATCTAACAAATCCTGCATATCCTTCTTCAGCCCCACCTCTAATATTCTTTTCTATTGTAGACAACGACACCGACTGCACAGGCAGCGGCGGTGTAGATCAGACTTGCAAGCAAAATCTGCACAACATTCACCGTATAAAAATACGGCAGCTCATTGAAACGCGGAGTCAGAAGAACCGTGTCCCTGATCCAGCCCAGAAAACGCAGCTCGAACGGTTTTGCCGCAAACAGCATAATCAGTCTCGGAAGGGCAATGACAAAGCAGAAAAACAGTCCGTAGGCATATCGCTTTTTCTTACACACATAAAAAAGCATATGCGAGACGGCAATTCCCGTAATCCAGAGTGGTACCGCAAACAGCGCCTTCTGCAAAAAGTCCCCGATGACCCACAATTCAATCGTGTGATCCGCAAACATGAACAGATATGTCACTCCGATAAAGCACACACACGATACGACAAACAATCCCGCTGCCACAACAAGCTCCGCCAGAAACTGCCCGAAATATAAATGTATCCGCTTCAATCCGATCGTCACCTTATTGCGGATTCGCGGATTCGGGCATTCGTCGCCAAAGACCGTCTGGGCAATCAATATCGTGCTGTAATACGGAATGACATAGCACCATTCGGCAAACAACAGAAGATTGTAGCCGTACGAGCCGTCATTGATTCCATAAATCATGCGAAACGCAAGCATCGAAATGTTTGCCATCACACTCAGGACGAGAATGGAAAAGGCATAAATATAAATTCCCTTCCCCTTCATCGCCTGCTTTACTTGATCGACTATATAATATCTCATGATCTGTCCTTACTCATCCACACTGTAATTCGGAGCCTCTTTCGTGATATGAATATCGTGCGGATGGCTTTCCTTCAGAGATGCTGCTGATATTTTCACAAATCTTCCGTTCTGCTTCAGCTCCTCGATCGTCCTCGTTCCGCAATACCCCATACCGGAACGGAGTCCGCCCATCAGCTGGAACACCGTATCCTCCACGGTTCCCTTGTATGCCACGCGTCCTTCGACGCCTTCCGGCACCAGCTTCTTGGCATCTGCCTGAAAATAACGATCCTTGCTGCCGTTCTCCATTGCAGCGATGGAGCCCATACCGCGGTATACCTTGTATTTTCTTCCCTGGAACAGCTCATAGGTTCCCGGTGACTCATCACAGCCCGCAAACATGCTTCCCATCATGCAGACATTTCCGCCTGCTGCAATCGCCTTCGTCATATCTCCCGAATATTTGATACCGCCGTCCGCAATGATCGGAATGTCATATTCCTTTGCGACCTTATAGGCATCCATGATCGCCGTAATCTGCGGCACACCGATACCTGCCACGACACGGGTCGTACAGATGGAGCCCGGTCCGATGCCGACCTTTACCGCATCCGCTCCTGCCTCGATCAGCGCCTTCGCACCTTCTCCTGTCGCCACATTGCCTGCGATGACCTGCAAGTCCGGATAATGCTCCTTAATCATACGGACGCAGCGGAGCACATTCTCCGAATGTCCGTGTGCGGAATCGAGTACGATGACATCGACCTTTGATTCCACAAGCGCCTGTGTGCGCTCCAGAACATTTGCCGTGATTCCGACCGCAGCCCCGCACAGCAGTCTTCCCTGTGCATCCTTTGCAGCGAGCGGATACTTGATTGCCTTTTCAATATCCTTGATCGTGATCAGACCCTTTAAATTATAATCCTCATCGACGATCGGAAGCTTTTCCTTTCTCGCTTTGGCAAGAATCTCCTTTGCCTGCTCGAGCGTAATGCCCTCCCTTGCGGTGATGAGACCTTCGCTTGTCATTGATTCCTTAATCTTTTTGCCGAAATCCGTCTCGAATTTCAGATCCCGGTTCGTGATAATACCGACTAATTTTTTCCCTTCTGTAATCGGGACACCGGAAATGCGGAACTTTGCCATCAGCTCGTCTGCATCCTTCAGCGTATGCTCCGGAGTCAGGGAAAATGGATCCGTGATTACTCCGTTCTCGGAACGCTTTACCTTGTCAACCTCTTCCGCCTGCGCTTCAATGGACATATTCTTATGAATAATACCGATTCCGCCCTGTCTCGCCATAGCAATTGCCATTCTATGTTCCGTTACCGTATCCATGCCGGCACTCATCATCGGAATATTCAGTTTAATGTTCTTCGTAAGGTACGTTGATAAATCCACCTGATTCGGAATGACCTGTGAATAACCAGGTACTAAAAGTACATCGTCGAAAGTAATGCCTTCGCCAATAATCTGACCCATCTTTTCATCCTCCATTTTCCTTAAGCATTTTGCAAAGTTTATCAAATTTTGTCCGAGGTGTCAATGTCTTTCAGCCCGTAAATACCATTCTTTTAGTCCGTAAATACTTTTCGCGGAGATACGGTCTTAAAGCAGTCAAGCAGCTCGTCCGTCATATCAATATATACCTTCGCCACCTCATTGTCTCCCTCATAGATCAAACAGTAAATGTTCGCCTGCGCATCGCGGGACGAGAAATCGTAGGTGACATATTTTCTATTACTATTTTTATAGGAATCCAGTCTGTGGGATGAGACAGGAGCCAGCAGCTCCATACGGACAAGATCAAATTCCTGCATCTTCTTTCGCTTCGATCTTGCCTGTATCCGGTCAACGCTTAAGTCCTTGCCCAAAAACAGATATTCATATTCCACGTTCAGCCTTAGCGTGGTAAAATAAGAAATGCCGGCAAAGATAATGCCGAGAAACAGAGAGGTCACATTGCCGAGAAACCCAAAAAGCACGAAAAAGCCTGTCCACACATACAGGCAGACGAGAACTGCTTTGTTCAGCGGCGTTGCCTTTCTCTGCACTAAATATTCTACATAAGATTCGCTCATCACGTTCTTCCTTTCCGCATCACTCGTATTTAATTATGATAGTACATCTCCGGCAATATTTCAAGTAGAAGTGTTTTTTTCAGTAGGGCATCGCACTATTCTGCCGCTATTCTGCAAACAGCTTTCGATGCTCAATATTACTCTTTCGGATGCCCTCGAAAAACGTCGGTACGAGACACAGGATTAAGCGATTGCTCTATTTGTTCAGTTGTTCTTGACATCTGCGCATTCCCTTTTTAAGATAAATATCTGGAATGATGTACAGGAAAGGAAATTCCTACGAAAGGCGGCGAAGCATTCATGATTCGGGATGAAATCAAACAGCAGCAGCAAAAGCTGAAGAATAAAAGTCTGCGTGAAAAAGCAGCATATTTCTGGTATTACTACAAGGTACATGTGATTGCGGCGGTGCTCGGCGTGATTGTCATCAGCTTGTTTGTGACCTCTGCTGTCAGAAGCAGCCGCGAGCCGTCCGTCTATGTGGCACTGATTAACTCCGGACTTTCCTCAGCCGAAGACACACAGCTCATGAGCGGCTTTGCACAAAGCCGGGACATTGATGTGGAAGCCCATCCGGCGGTGCTCGACTATTCGATGCGGATGACACCGTCCTTCAGCGACGATGTCTCTCTCGCTTCGTCCCAGCAGCTCATGGTGCATATGAACATCGGAGATGTGGATGTATATATGTGCGATCAGTGGCTGATTGACGAATACGCTTCCCTCGAGGCTTTCGAAAATCTGGAGGAGCTTCTGCCGGATTCGCTTTTTGCGCAGCTGAAAGAGCAGCTGTATTATGTACAGACAGAATACAAAGGGCGGATTCCCGTTGCCTTCTATGCGGGTGAGCTCGCACGCGTCCGGGCAGAACAGCTCTATGACGAAGACACTGTGCCGCTGCTTGCCGTCAGCCGCACCTCAAAGCGAAAGGATGCCGCCGTTGACTTTATCCGGTATTTGCTTGAGGATTCCTAAGGAGCAGCTGATTCAATCAGCATTTCATCGATTATCAGGCATATGATGTACGCTCTATTGTTGTTAAAAGTTTTGGTTTCATAAACTTTTTGCCGCATTCCGATTGCCAATTCCAGATATCGTAAATTTTTGAATTTTGATTTCTGCTGTACGATAAAATGTAGGTATCTATTTTTACAAAAGAGGTACAGCATGAATATCGGTCAAATGATTTATGAACAAAGAAAAAGCAAACGCTTGCGTCAGGAAGATGTCGCACAATATTTACACGTCAGCAAATCGACTCTCTCAAACTACGAAAACAACATCCATGAACCGGATCTGGATACGTTGGTCAGCCTGGCGGATTTTTTTGATGTCTCAACGGATTATCTGCTCGGCCGCACCAATCTGTCCTGTAATTTCAGCATGATCAACCAGTCTCTTACCGACAGGGTAACCTTCGCCAGTCTGATTGAACAGACAAGCCATCTCACCTCGCGGGAGCTCCAATATCTGCTATATACCTACGAGCTTTTAAGCAGACCGAAAGAATCTCTCTGAATAAAAAGTCTCCGAATAAAAATAAAAAAATGTCAAAAAATGTGTTGACAACTTTTCTTGTCAATGCGATAATCTTTTTGACAACAATTCTTGTCATTTTTCAAACAATCTTTGTCAAAGAGAAATGAGGAGGCGAATGTATGCCTTTGCGAAACCATCTGAAGGAATTTCGGGCAAGAACCGGAGAAAACCAGCAGGAGCTCGGAGCGGCGGTAGGCGCAAGCCGTCAGACCATCAGCCTGATCGAGCGGGGAGACTACTCTCCGTCCATCACACTGGCACTTAAAATTTCCGGACACTTTTCAGTACCGGTGGAAGAAATTTTCACCTACGAAGAAGGAGGTAACGATGCATGAACACAAATGATTTTCATAAAAGCACTATGGATTCGACGAAAAATCCCGATTCTGATGAGCATTTGAGCAAAAGAGAGGACAAAAAGGCGATGCGGATTTTTATTCCGCTCATAATCGTATCCCTTTTCGTAGGTATGTTCGGCGGGAAAGCAGTCATCACTCTGCGGGAGCTCGTTATGGCAGATGACAACCGGAGCTTTGCTTTGCTCTTCCACGATGCCCAGCTTTTCGTGACGGATTACGCATGCTATCTCGCCTTGATCCTGAGCCTCGTCATGGCGAACATCGGGGAAGCCGTCTACCGGCAGAGCCTGCGGCTGATCCGCAGTATGGATGCCGAAGATGAGGCGCTTTCGGAGACGGCAGACCGGAAGCTGAATCATGTGCTTCTGATCACATCGCTTCACATCATCCTCTCCTGGCTTTTGTTCGGGCTTGGCTTTTACGGGCTTGCGCTCAAGGACGACTTTCACATGCTGCCTTGTGTTTTAGGACTTACCGGCTTTATTCTGTCACTGATTACGACCACAAGGCTCCAGCAGAAGGTCGTAAACCTTGTAAAAGAGCTGAATCCGGAAAAGCGCGGAAGCATTTTTGATCCGAAATTTCAGAAAAAATGGCTGGACACCTGTGATGAGGCGGAGCGCCTGTATATTTATAAATGCTCCTATGCGGCTTTTCGCACCTCCCAGATTACCTGCATTGTCCTTCTTGTCATTCTCGTCCTTGTCGGAATGGAATTTCCGATCGGGGTAGTGCCGGTTGTGTGCGTCTGCATCATCTGGGGCGTGCAGACACTCGTATATACGTTTGCCGCAATGCAGAATCCGTCCGCCGCACTTTCACAGTCGGACAATCCGCGCTAGTGCACTGGCACATGCTGTTTCCGTAGCCAAAAAAAGCAGAGTAAAAAACGAAAGGAAAACAAATTATGGACACAAGATCAAAAAAGAAAAGTATTACCGCATCCTTCGTGATGTTTGCACTTGTCATTGTCATGCTCCTGTTTATCGCAACGCCGATTCAGATGATGCTCGGCATGACCGGCGTACTCATTACGGAACTGATTTTTCTTGCTATGGCGATCCTCGGAGCGATCGTCATGAAGGAGCCTCTGCGGGAGGTATTTCCGCTGCACAGACCACATGCGCGGCAGGTGTTCGGCAGTCTCCTGCTTTGGGCTGCCGCCTATCTGCTCGTCCTGTTTTCGACGCTCCTTATCGGCTTTCTGTTCCCGGAGCAGATGGGGGAAGTGCAGACCGGACTTTCCGATGTCATCACAAGCGTTCCGTTCGGCATCCGCTTCCTCATTGTCGCCGTCTCACCGGCTATCTGTGAGGAGGCTGTACACCGCGGATTTATTCTGCACTTTTTAAAGCCGGTTCAAAAGAAATGGGCAATCGTCGTCATCATGGGCATTCTGTTCGGAATCTTCCATCTGGATCCGATCCGCTTTCTGGCGACAGCCATTCTCGGCATGGCGCTCACCTATGCGGCACTGGAGACCGACAATATGTTTTACTCGTTCCTGATTCATTTGATCAACAACACCTTATCCGTGTTAGCCACCAGAGTCACCGAAAACATGGATGCCGATGCCATGAACGCCCAAAGCTCCATTACGCTCAGCGTTGTCGGAGCCTACCTTCTGTTCTTGTGCATTGCCCCGTGGCTGTTATGGGCGGCAGTATCACTTCTGCACCCGAAGAAAACGGAAAAGACAAAGGGAACCGGCAAAATCGTGCTTGCCTGCGTGCTGACCTCCGCCTTCTGCGTTGTCGGCGGCATTGCACTCACAAGCCTCGGAATGCTGGGAAATGCCATCACGACAGGCTCGCAGACACCGACCGTCTCCGAGTTGTCCGAGACTCCGTATACGACCGATTTTACGCTCGAGAAGGGCGGAAGCCAGCAGCTCACCGCAGTGCTGAATACCCCTGCGGGGCGACTTCATATCAGCATTGCAGATGATAACGGAAATATCGCCTATGAGACGACCGCCCAGAAACTGACCGGAAATTTCCCTCTCAATCTGGAAAACGGACACTACACGATGACGGTAGAGCTGGTGGAGCTTCCCGACGATGCCGGTGCTTCCGATGAACTAGTCAGCTTCTATTTGATACTGCTTGAGCTTTGACCGCTTCTCTTTTTCCGTCATAAATCAGTCATAAATCAGTCATAAATACCCGGTGCCGCCCTCTGTGCTGCACCGGGTAT
>JAFUZE010000278.1 GCA_017476765.1 Lachnospiraceae bacterium | reverse complement strand
TGATCTTATTACAAGGCTGAATGAAAACAAGGAATGGATGGAGGAGATGAGGCATATGGGAGCGTTTCGGGATTTATTTAAGGAAGAGTTTGAGCAAAAAGATCAGAGGATAGCAGAATTGAGTGAGCAGCTCCAAAGTAAAGATGAACAGCTCCAAAGTAAGGATGAACAGCTCATGAAAAAGGATGAAGAAAATTCTAATCTGAGGAAAGAGATTGCGCAGCTGAAAAAGCAATTAGGCAATCGGGTAGCCATGTTTTAGCAGATTCGGAAAAGTTCGGATACAGAAACAAGAGTCTGCATTTATTTCATAGAAGAAAAGTCCCGATATGGATCATAGACAATATGCATTGATGCAGACAAACGCTGTATGGAAGAAGCAAACAGTGTAGGAATTACATGGAATTTTATAGCATCAGCCGCCGCGTGTTCTACGGGATAATCTCTGAATTTGAACCTAGACACCGGCGATACGTTGCCGCACTCCTCCCGGAACTGATGCTGAGTATTATTATACGTTGCTGTCGCAAAAGATGCAATAGTTAAGACTCGCTAAAGCCCTTATCTTAACAATCTTCCAGTGAAATGGATTCGGCGACATGGTTTTTGATTGCCTGGAAGCTTTCCTTGCTGATGACATGCTCCATTTTACATGCATCCTCCGCTGCCACCTTCGGGTCTACGCCCAGATATGTCAGCCAGGAAGAGAGTACTCTGTGCCTCTCATAAATCATTTCTGCGATTTCTCTGCCGGATTCCGTCAGGTAAATCCAACCGGCATCCGTCACTGTAATGTAGTTGTTCTCACGCAAATTTTTCATCGCCACACTGACACTGGACTTTTTGAAGTTCAGTTCCGTAGCAATATCGACTGCACGTACAACCGGCAGGGAATGACTTAAGACTAATATTGTTTCCAGATAATTTTCAGCTGACTCGTTGATTACCATAAATACTCCTTTTTCTTACCTTTGCTTGTCTCTTGTTTGGGTGCATGCATTCGTGTCTGCCTGCTTCACACCCATTTGCCCCTATATCGTATTATGCTGATTATAGCACAAAAAATTTTTTTTGGAAATAAAAATCAAATGATAGGATTTTTCAAAGCGGAGACCCGCTGCGGATGACGGAGTGTACAGGAACGAACCTGCGGTTTTCCGGTGTTTTGCCTTGCACGAGGCTGAAAAATATGGCAAAAATGAAGAAAAGAAGTATGGCACAGAATACAAGAAAAAATGACAAAAGGTTGTTGACAACTAATTTAAGTTAGGGTATACTAACCTAAAAGACACTTATTGAAAATCATTATCATAAAGGAAAGGACGGAGGTGCAGCATTGAGCGAAAAGCAACAGCTTCAAAGGGAAGAGATCATTACAAGATTAAAGGAAAAGGGATTGAGAATTACCAAGCAGAGACTTACCCTGATTGATGTTATTTTGGAGAATGAATGTTCCTGCTGCAAGGAGATTTATTATAAAGCAGCCCGCGTGGATGAAGGAATCGGGGCAGCTACTGTATATCGCATGATCAATACCCTTGAGGAAATCGGAGTGATCAACCGGAAGAATATGTATAAGGTACAAATGTAGCAGTCAGACGGACGCATCGTGTGAGTCTAAAGAACAGCAGCGAATGAACTTAGCCGTTTGGCTTGTCTGTTTTTCGGCTGACTAAGTAATTTTGCCACAGCTTCTTTGTTTATATGTAAGCTATGATGGTTGGTATGTCTGACAGGAGAGCTCCGATGAGGGGCTCTTTCTATTTGCGCAGGAATGGCAGGATGTGGATGAGCCGGCCGCAGCATCAGGGCAGGGAGCAACAGAGCAAATCGGCGGTATTGTGCGAGGGCATCCCTGTGCAAAAAGAAATGGGAAAAAGATATGGCATAAGCAGACAAAATTTGCTATAATGAAGTATATGTTATGATTATATAAGGTAATTGGGAAGGAGACGGGGTTACATGATCGGTTACATTTTAAGCGTTGTGCTTCTGGTAGTTGCTGTTATACTGGGGGTTTCTCTTTCTAAGGTGAATAAAGAGAATGCGAAGCTTCAGAACGAACTGGCAAGCGAACAGGGAAGAGCAAACGCAAACGAGGCGAGAAGGAGGGAGTTGGAGGAAGCACAGCAGCAGCGTGAAAATTCACATGGAGAGTATGTGAAGGTGGCGGTGCAGGGAATTCTGAATCAGGATGTGGGCGCCGTACTGGTTGTTTCTGACAAAGATGAGATTATTTTCTTCAACAACGAATTCGAGCAATTGTTCCCGAATATCAGAATACTTCGGAATATTGCGGATCAAAAGGAGATTCAGCAGCTCTTCAAGGAAGAGGAATATGTCTCGGAGGAGTTGTCTAAGATTTATGAGATTCGCACGGAGAAGCTGGAGGAAGCGGAGAAGTTCAGCGGCAGATTTATCTGGCTCGTGGATATCACCGGACATTACAAGACGAATAAGAAGCTGCAGGAATTAAAAGAGATGGCGGATGCCGCCAACAAGGCTAAGACGAACTTTTTGGCGAATATGAGCCATGAGATTCGAACCCCGATCAATACCGTACTGGGTATGGATGAAATCATTTTGAGAGAGACCTCCGAGTCGGCGACGAGAGGCTATGCAGAGAACATCAGGGAGGCCGGAACGACGCTTTTGTCCATCGTAAACGACTTGCTTGATTTTTCCAAGATCGAGTGCGGTAAGATGGAAATCCTGCCGGTAGAATATGAGGTTGCAAATCTGTTGACGGAAACGATCAACATGATCGAGATCAAGGCGGCGAACAAGCATCTGGAATTTATTCCGGTCGTGGCAGAGGACATTCCGTATCTGCTCTTCGGTGATGAGATCCGCATCAAGCAGATTATCATCAATCTGCTCACGAATGCAGTCAAGTACACAAAAGAAGGAAGCGTTGTTCTCAAGGTCAGCTGGAAGGAGGCGGGCGATTCCTCGATACAGCTGATTGTGTCGGTAACGGATACCGGTATCGGCATCAAGGAGGAGGATATGGACAGACTGTTCGTATCGTTCGAGCGGATTGAGGAGGAACGGAACCGCAATATCGAGGGAACGGGACTTGGCATCAGCATCACAAAGCAGCTTTTGGAGCTGATGGGCAGCAGCCTTTCAGTACGCAGCGAGTATGGTGTCGGCTCGACCTTCTCCTTCGTACTTAAGCAGGGAATCAGAGATCGCAAGCCAATCGGTAAGTTCCGTGAGAAATATGCGTATAAGAAAGAAAAATACAAACAGTTCCGAACGACATTTGTCGCACCGAATGCCCGTATTCTTGTGGTGGACGACAATGCGATGAACCTGTCGGTTGTGGAAGGTCTTTTGAAGAATACACAGATTCAGGTCGACAAGGCAGGCGGCGGCGCACAGGCGCTCGAGCTTTGCAAGGAAAATCAGTATGACATTATCTTTATGGATCATATGATGCCATACATGGATGGAATTGAGACAACGAAGAAGCTCAAGGAGGAGAACGGTGAACTCAACAAGGAGACCCCGGTCATCGTACTGACTGCCAATGCCGTCTCGGGAGCGCGAGAGATGTATCTGCAAAAGGGCTTTGTGGATTATATGTCCAAACCGATTCAGGGCAAGCGTCTTGAGGAGAAGATTCTGGAATATCTGCCGCAGGATAAATATGTGCTTGTGGAATACGATGAGATTGAAAAGAATTTCTACCAGAATCTTTGGAAAGAGGTCGCAGACGATATCAGGAGCGAATATGATTTTAAGTATCTGGATATTCCGTCGGCGGTGGAATCGGCAGAAGGTGATAAGGAGTGCTTCCGCTTCCTGCTTGAGTCCTTCCGGGATAATGAGGAAAAGAACAGAAGTGACATAGAGAAATCATTTGAGGCAGAGGATTATAAGAATTACACGATTTTCGTGCATGCACTCAAGAGTACATCAAAGATGATCGGTGCCAATGAGCTGTCCGAGGATGCGAAAGCACTGGAAACTGCAGGTAAGGAAGAGAACATTTCGTACATCAAGGCAAATCATGAGGAGGCCATGACGATGTATACAAATGTTGTGCAGGAGATTAGAAATTATTTCGAAGCGACGAAAGATAGCGAATAACAGCTGTAGGAAAGCAGCTTTATAACAGGAGAAATCGTTCTTTTCGGAGAACGATTTCTTTCTGTCGTCAGACGGATAGGTAGGAAATAACGGACTTTTCGTGAAGCTGTTTGGATGGATACAGCTGAATAAATGTGAGAAGTTGACGGAAAGGATGACAGGCTGATGAGAACGGTTCTGTTTTATTTAAAAAAATATAAGAAGGAAACGATTCTGGCACCGCTTTTTAAGCTGCTTGAGGCAGCGCTTGAGCTGTTCGTGCCGCTTGTCATTGCCAGCATGATTGACATCGGTATCTACGAGAAGGATGTGACATATATCGTCCGTATGTGTGCAGTGCTCGTGCTTTTAGGGGCAGTCGGGCTGGCATTTTCCGTGACGGCGCAATACTTTGCGGCAAAGGCAGCTGTCTCCTTTGCGACGAACGTAAGGCGGGCCTTGTTCGCGCACATTGAGGAATTGTCCTATACCGAAATTGACACGCTCGGAACATCGACGCTCATCACACGCATGACGAGTGACGTGAACCAGGTGCAGAGCGGTGTGAATATGACACTCCGCCTGCTTTTACGCTCGCCGTTTATTGTGTTCGGAGCGATGATTATGGCGTTTACGATTGATGTGAAGGCGGCACTTGTGTTCGTCGTGACGATACCGGCGTTGTCGGTCGTTGTGTTTGCGGTCATGCTCTCCTGCATTCCGTTATACCGCAAGGTGCAGGAGAGGCTGGATGCGGTCATGCTCTCGACGAGGGAAAATCTTGCCGGAGTCCGCGTAATCCGTGCTTTTTGCAGGGAGAAGGAGGAGACCGAGCGATTTCGCAATAAAAATGAGGCGCTGACAGAGGAGCAGAAGCTCGTAGGAAGAATTCTGGCGATTATGAATCCTGCGACATACATCGTGCTCAACATCGGCATTGTCGTGCTCATTTATACGGGAGCAGTCCGTGTCGAGATGGGACTCTTGTCGCAGGGGGCTGTTGTTGCGCTTTATAACTATATGGCACAGATTCTGGAGGAACTGATCAAGCTGGCAAACCTGATTATCAATATTACGAAATCGGTAGCCTGTGCGAACCGGATACAGGATGTTCTGAGCGTTCAGAGCAGTATGCCGAAGGACATTTCCGAAGGCAGGGCAGACGGCAAAAGCGATGCGGCTGGCGAAAGCGGGGCAGACGGCGAAAGCGATGCGGATGGCGAAGGCAGGGCAGAGAACGGAAGCAGAGCGGGAGCAATAGGCAGGGCAGAGAACGGAAACAGAGCGGGAGCAAAAGGGGAACGCAGTGCAAACAGCAGAAGCGATGCGCAGCCAGAGCGGCGAAGGGAAGAGGTGCGGCCTCACAAGGCAGGGACGATTGTGGAGTTTCAGGATGTCTGTCTCAGATATCACGGAAGCCAGGAGGATGCGCTGTCCAATCTGAATATCAAGGTAAAAAGGAACCAGATTATCGGCGTGATCGGCGGAACCGGTTCGGGCAAGTCTTCGTTTGTCAATCTGATTCCGAGATTTTATGATGTGACAGGCGGGCATTTGCTCATTGACGGAAAGGAAATCAGTGCGTATGACGTGACGGAGCTCAGAAGGCGCATCGGTGTCGTACCGCAGAAGGCGGTCTTGTTTAAAGGGTCGATCCGGGACAACATGAAGTGGGGCAATGAGGCAGCGACCGATGAGGAAATCTGGGAGGCGCTCCGGATTGCACAGGCAAAGGATGTGGTAGAAGGAAAGGACGGAGGGCTTGATTATATGCTGACAGCCGGAGGCAGGAATTTGTCCGGCGGACAAAGACAGCGCTTGACGATTGCAAGAGCGCTCGTCAAAAAGCCGGATATACTCATTCTCGACGACAGTGCATCGGCACTCGACTTTGCCACCGATAAGGCGCTTCGAACAGCACTCAGGGAGCTGAAGGATGTGACGGTCTTTATCGTATCCCAGAGGACATCATCCATTCAGCAGGCAGATCAGATTGTTGTGCTTGAGGACGGCAGGATGGAAGGGCTTGGAACGCATGAGGAGCTTTTGAAAAGCTGTCAGGTTTATCAGGAAATTTATGAATCCCAGTTCAGAAAGGAGGGGGATGCGTCATGAAGCGAAAGGGTACGCTTCGAAAGGTTTTGCAATATATTAGAAGGTACCGGCTTTTGATCGCCCTGTCGATTTTGTTTGCGGCGGTCACGGTCGCCCTGACCTTGTATGTGCCGATTCTCGTCGGACGTGCCATTGACTGCATTGTCGGATCGGGGCAGGTGGAATTTGCCCGGATCAGGAACCTCATCCTTCGGATTTTGCTTCTCGTTGCCGTGACAGCTGTGCTGCAGTGGTTTATGAACAGTATCAACAACAAGATCACCTATCAGGTCATACGGGATGTGCGAAACGATGCGTTTGCCAAGCTGGAGATTTTGCCGCTCAGCTACTTGGATTCCCATCCCACAGGGGAGATCGTCAGCCGTATCATTGCGGATGTCGATCAGTTCGCAGACGGTCTGCTGATGGGATTTACACAGCTTTTTTCCGGTGTGATGACGATTCTCATGACACTCATTTTTATGCTTTCCATTCATCCGAAGATTACGGTTGTCGTTGTCGTGCTGACGCCGTTGTCCCTTTTGGTGGCGAGCTTTGTGGCGAAGAGTACGTTTTCCATGTTCAAGCTGCAATCGGAGACGAGAGCGGAGCAGACGACGCTGATTGATGAGATGATCGGCGGTCAGAAGGTCGTGCAGGCGTTTACGAGGGAGGAGCGGGCTCTCTCCGACTTTGATGAGATCAATGGGCGTCTGCAGACCTGCTCTCTGCGTGCGACGCTCTTTTCCTCCCTGACCAATCCGTGTACACGGTTCATCAACTCGCTCGTGTACGCGGCTGTCGGGGTGACGGGAGCGATCGCGGCAGTTCACGGCAATATTACGGTCGGAAGCCTGTCCTGCTTTCTGAGCTATGCCAGACAATACACGAAGCCCTTTAATGAAATTTCGGGTGTCGTCACGGAGCTGCAAAATGCCCTTGCCTGTGCGGGCAGAATTTTTGAACTCATCGAGGAGACACCGCAGATACCGGATGCGGAAAATGCGGCATCGCTTTGCGGAGTGCAGGGCAATGTGGAGCTTGAGCATGTGTTCTTTTCGTATCGGGAGGATCGCAAGCTCATTGAGGATCTGAATCTTCATGTGAAGAAGGGGCAGCGCGTGGCAATCGTCGGACCGACCGGATGCGGCAAGACGACTGTCGTCAATCTGCTCATGCGATTTTATGAAG
>JAFUZE010000023.1 GCA_017476765.1 Lachnospiraceae bacterium | reverse complement strand
TCATCGAGGCGGCAAAGAAGTATCATGCCAGCATCATTGCTCTCTCGGCGCTGATGACAACGACGATGCAGCAGATGAAGAGGGTGATTGAGCTTAAAAAGCAGGAGAAGCTCGATGCGAAGGTGATTATCGGAGGTGCCGTGATCACGCAGGAATACGCGGACGAGATTGGGGCGGACGGGTATTCGAAGGATGCGCAGGAGGCGGTCAAGCTGACACAGCGGCTTTTAAATATCAGTGAATAAGGCGTAAATACAGAAGGGAGATAGGAAAATATGATAGGCGCAGACGCTATGGTCAAGTGTTTGGAGGCAGAAGGAGTGACAGCGGTTTTCGGTTATCCGGGAGTTGCGATCTGCCCGTTTTATAATAGTATCCTGGATTCGGAGATTGAGAGCATTTTAGTACGCACGGAGCAGAATGCCGCCCATGCGGCGAGCGGACTTGCCAGAGTGACCGGAAAAATCGGTGTATGTGCGGTCACATCGGGACCGGGTGCAACCAATCTGATTACCGGTATCGCAACGGCATTTGCGGACAGCATACCGATGATCTGCATCACCGGACAGGTGAGCAGCGAGCTGCTCGGCTCGGATGTCTTTCAGGAGGCAGATATTACAGGAGCGGTCGAGAGCTTTGTCAAATACAGCTATCTGGTCAAAAATGCGGAGGAGATTCCGAGAATCTTCAAGGAGGCTTTTCATATTGCGACGACCGGCAGAAAGGGACCGGTTCTGATTGACGTGCCGATCGATGTGCAGAACGCCCCGGTCAAAAAGTTCAAATATCCGGACGAGGTCTTTCTGCGCACATACAAGCCGACGGTGAAGGGGAATGCGGCGCAGATCAAAAAGGTCATTGCGGCGCTCGACAAAGCAAAGAGACCGATCATCTGTGCCGGCGGCGGAGTGCTTTTGTCGGATGCCGAGCGGGAGCTTCGCATGTTTGCGGAGAAATACCGGATTCCTGTCGTGACGACAATGATGGGAATCGGTGCGATGCCGACACGCCATCCGCTCTATTTCGGAATGGTCGGAAACAACGGAAAGCCGTATGCGAACCGGGCGATGAGCGAGGCGGATGTCGTCATCATGGTAGGGGCAAGGGTCGCAGACCGCGCCTTTAACAGACCGGAGATCATCACGACAAACAAGACGATGGTGCATATCGATGTGGACCCCGCAGAGAACGGCAAGAACGCCGGTCCGCATATTCCGCTTGTCGGCGATGCCAAGCATATTTTCTTAGATATTGCCAAATATGAATTTGACAATGACTTCGGTGAATGGATTGCGCTTCTGGAGGGGTATCAAAAGGAGATGGCGCCTGTGCGCAACCCGGATACCGCCTTCGTCGATCCGGCGGCATTTATCACGCGTCTGTCGGAGAGGATGGACGAGGACGGCATCTATGTGGCGGATGTCGGACAAAACCAGATCTGGTCGTGCGGCTATCATGTCGTGCGCGGCGGCAAGTTTTTGACGAGCGGCGGTATGGGAACGATGGGATATTCCATTCCGGCGGCGATGGGAGCCAAATATGCGTGCAAGGAGAAGCAGGTCATCGCCGTGTGCGGGGACGGCTCGTTCCAGATGTCGATGATGGAGCTTGCGACGATGCGCCAGCATGACATCCGGTCGAAGATCATTGTTCTGAAAAACAATTATCTGGGAATGGTTCGCCAGTACCAGCACTTTACTTACGAGGATCACTACTCTGTGGTTGATCTGTCGGGAAGCCCGGATTTAAAATGCATTGCGGAGGCGTACGGCATGAAATTTATCCGTCTTGAGACGATGGAGCGGGCGGATGAGGTCATCGGAGAGTTTCTCGCAGAGGATGAGTCTGTGCTGCTTGAGTGCATCATTGACCCGATGGATTTGGTTTAGGAGGGCAGACAAATGAAAAAAATTTATTCTGTTTTGGTGGAGAACCGTTCCGGTGTGCTGTGCAAGGTGGCGGGACTCTTTTCCAGAAGATGCTTTAATATCGACTCCCTTGCTGTGGGAGAGACGGACGATAAAAATATCAGCTGTATGACGATTGTCAGCAGCGGCAATCAGAGGACGCTTGAGCAGATCGAGAAGCAGCTGAACAAAAAACTGGATATCATCAAGGTCAAAACGTTCGACGAGCACCAGAGCATTTCCCGCGAACTGATGCTCATGAAGGTAAAATACAACAAAAATAACCGGAAGGATATTATGGAAATCTGTGATATCATGAAGGCACAGATCGTCGATATGTCGAAAAATTATCTGATGATCCAGATCTGCGACCTGCCGGAGCGGACGGCGATGCTGCTTGAGATGTTCCGCTCCGTCAGCATCGTCGAGGTGGCAAGAACCGGCACGCTCGCCCTGCCCAAATGTGTCGATAACGAATAAACAGCAGATCAGTGCAATCGCTTGATCCTGCATCTCGTATTCCGTACGCTTCCGATGCTCTATATTACTCTTCGGAGCACGTTTTCACTCCATGAAAAACGTAACGGTACTAGGTGTGCACAATACGCACACCAAGAACCGACGTTTTTCGAGGGCATCCGAGAG
>JAFUZE010000277.1 GCA_017476765.1 Lachnospiraceae bacterium | reverse complement strand
ATCAGTCCGGAGGATTATCATGTGATTACGCAGGAAGTGCTTCCGAAAAGGGCAATCCTCCGTGCGATGAATCTGCTCAAGGAGAGGAGCTATACGAGGCATCAGCTCGAGCAGAAGCTGAAGGACAGCCTGTATGCCCAAAGCGATATCGACCATGCGATTGCCTATGTCGAGAGCTACGGATATATCGATGATCTGCAATATGCGCTCGATTTTATCACATACCGTGCCTCGCAGTTAAGCAGGCGGCAGATCGAGCAGAAGCTGATGCAGAAGGGGATTGATGACCGGATTATCCGGCAGGCATTTCAGAGCTTCTGTGACGACGGAAATGCCATCGAGGAGGAGCAGCAGATTCGCACGTTTTTGAGAAAAAAGAATTATTACGATCTGGAGGATGAGAAGCAGCGGCAGAAGGTGGTTGCAGCACTGCTGCGAAAGGGTTACCGTTTTGAACAGATTCAGACTGTCCTGCGGGGACAGTGAAATAGGAGAAAACGGAGCAGGAGCACTGCCTGCACTGCGGGAATTGTGTGACGGCGTGTCCGGTTGGTGCTGTGGAGAGAAGGGAGTAATATGAGTAATAGCAGGATGCGGAAAAGGATGCCGGATGGCTACAGAGAGACGATAGAGAAAGGGATGAGCGCCGTGAGATATTTTGACGGAACTATGAGCAGGGGAAACGGAACGCGTGACGAGCAGCGTGCCAGGTTGAAGAGGGAAATCGCAACAGCGGATGCCGTAGTGATCGGGGCTGGAGCGGGACTTTCTACATCGGCCGGTTTCATTTATACCGGAGAAAGGTTTCATAAATATTTTGATGATTTTGCAAAAAAGTATTGCTTTCATGACATGTATGCGGGTGGATTTTATCCTTATCAAACATTGGAGGAGAATTGGGCATATTGGAGTCGCTACATATATATCAATCGATATGTAAAACCACCAAAGCAGTTGTATGATAAGCTGTATGAATTGGTAGATGGGCGGGTTATGGGTGATGCTGCAAACCAGCCCAAAAAGGACTATTTTATAATAACTACGAATGTTGACCATCAGTTTCAGAAGGCAGGTTTTGTTAAAAAACGGCTATTTTATACACAGGGGGATTATGGTCTGTGGCAGTGCAGTAAGCCGTGTCATAAGCGTACCTATGACAATAAGGATAAGATTGTTAAAATGGTACTGGCACAAGGATTTTCTATCGGCGAGGATGGAGAGTTGATTCCACCGATGCAGGAAAATGGAGAGACGGATTTTTCAAAACTATCCATGACTGTGCCATCCGATCTTGTGCCATACTGTCCGGTATGTGGTGAGCCGATGTCTATGAATCTTCGGGCAGATAATACTTTTGTAGAGGATGAAGGGTGGCAGGAAGCGGCAGACAACTATACGAGATTTTTAAATATCTGTGAAAATCAGCATGTCCTTTTTCTTGAGTTAGGGGTCGGAAGCAACACCCCCGGGATAATTAAATATGCATTCCAAAATTTCACTGCGGAAAATGTATTGGCAACTTATGCTTGTGTCAATTACGGGGAGGCGTATGCTCCGGAAGAAATAGCGGACAGAAGTATTGTCATAAACGGAGACGCATGGGAAATTATCGCCAATCTATTACAATGAGCTTTCTTGACTAAAGTATATATCACGGTAGATACCAATATTAAAGGAGTTGGTTGCTATGATGACGGCTAGAGTATTTGAGAATTTTACTCCGGATTTTTTGGAATATCAAAGAGTTTAGCAGGGCGAAGGATTTAAAAGTTGAGAGCTGGGCAGAGTGATACGCATAAATTGTACAAGATTTGCAGTTTTACTTGACATAACTTATAAAAAAGTATAAAATTTAACTGTTGTAAATTTGGATTTTAGGATACAAGCCGGTATTCTATATGAATAATCGTACAATGAAAACTAAATAAGGAGGTGCTCCTGTACAATGGGAACCACAGGAATCATCATAGTTGTGGCTGCTATTCTCATTACGCTTGCAATTTCGATTCCGGTTACTGCCAAAATTTCCGTCGATCATCACAAAAAGGTCGTGGAAGAACAGATCGGCAGTGCTGAGGCGAAGGCTCGTGAGATTATCGACGAGGCGCTCAAGACAGCGGAGACCAAGAAGCGTGAAGGCTTGCTCGAAGTCAAGGAAGAATCCATTCGCACCAAGAATGAGCTTGACAAAGAGATCAAAGAACGCAGATCGGAGGTTCAGCGGTTTGAACGCAGGGTTCAGCAGAAGGAAGAGAACATCGATAAGAAAGCGGATGCCATTGAGAAGAAGGAAGCAAGCTTGAATGCCAAAGAGCAAGAGCTGGCAAAGCAAAAGGAAAGCATTGCGAAACTGAATGAGCAAAGAGTACAGGAACTAGAACGAATCTCAGGATTGACCTCTGAACAGGCAAAAGAATATTTGTTGAAAATTGTTGAAGATGAAGTGAAACATGAAACTGCTGTGCTGATCAAGGAATTGGAAAGCAAAGCAAAACAGGAAGCAGACAAGAAAGCAAAAGAGTATGTAGTGACAGCGATTCAGAAATGCGCTGCCGATCATGTGTCGGAGACTACAATCTCGGTTGTGCAGCTCCCGAATGACGAGATGAAGGGTCGTATTATCGGTAGAGAGGGACGTAATATCCGGACGCTTGAGACCCTTACGGGTGTGGATTTGATCATTGATGATACACCGGAAGCCGTGATTTTATCCGGCTTTGATCCGATTCGGAGAGAGGTTGCAAGAATCGCCTTGGAAAAACTGATCGTGGATGGGCGTATACATCCGGCCAGAATCGAGGAAATGGTGGAAAAGGCGCAAAAAGAAGTGGAAGTCATGATCCGCGAGGAAGGCGAAGCTGCTACTCTCGAGGCAGGTGTACATGGCATCCATCCGGAATTAGTCCGGTTACTTGGTAAGATGAAATTCAGGACCAGCTATGGTCAGAATGCCTTAAAGCATTCGATTGAGGTCGCACAGCTCTCGGGCTTGCTTGCGGCTGAAATGGGTCTCGATGTCAGGACGGCAAAGAGAGCTGGATTGCTTCATGATATCGGCAAGGCTGTCGATCATGAAATGGAAGGTTCCCACATTCAGTTAGGTGTGGAACTGTGTAGAAAGTATAAAGAATCTGCAATCATTATCAATGCAGTGGAAGCTCATCACGGAGATGTGGAGCCTCAGTCTCTGATTGCGTGCATTGTACAAGCTGCCGACACGATATCTGCAGCAAGACCGGGCGCAAGAAGAGAAACATTGGAAACATATACAACAAGATTAAAACAATTAGAAGACATCACTAACAGCTTCAAGGGTGTCGACAAATCTTTTGCTATTCAGGCAGGTAGAGAAGTTCGTGTAATGGTAGTTCCAGAGCAGATTTCGGATGCGGATATGGTATTGCTTGCCCGTGACATTTCAAAACAGATTGAGTCTGAGTTAGAATATCCGGGTCAGATCAAGGTTAATTTAATCCGCGAATCGCGTGTCACAGATTATGCGAAATAAGTGAATACAAACATAGGAGACGAAACCAACGAAAATTGGTTTCGTCTTTTTTTATTTTTCTACTTGTGTTACGGAGCAGTTTATAGTAGAATACTTGAGGTGGATAATTGTATACAATTATCCAACCCAACTTTCATACTATATTATTTAAGAATTTAAGGATGGTGGACTGATGAAAGCATATCAGGAAATGACAAAAGAAGAGCTAGAGGAATTGAAGGCAGAACTGGATACCCAGTATGCGGATGCGCAGGCGAAGGGACTGAAACTGGATATGTCCAGAGGTAAGCCGTCAATCAGTCAGCTTGACACGGTAAGAGGAATGATGGATGTACTTGCTTCCACAAGCGATTACAGAAATGAGGATGGCATAGATTGCAGAAACTATGGTGCTCTGGAGGGAATCAAGGAAGCGAGAGTGCTGATGGGTGAAATTATGGGAGTGCCGTATGATCAGGTGATTGTATGCGGAAACTCCAGCCTGAACGTCATGTACGATATGATTACCCGATCGATGCTTTTAGGTGTTCTCGGTGAGACACCTTGGTGTAAGCTTGACAAGGTCAAGTTCCTTTGCCCGGCACCGGGATATGACAGACATTTTGCGATTACCGAGCAGCTCGGAATTGAGATGATTCCGGTTGCGATGACCGAGCAGGGACCGGATATGGATGTTGTGGAGCAGTATGTCAACAACGATGAGGCGGTCAAGGGAATCTGGTGTGTGCCGAAATATTCGAACCCGCAGGGTATTTCTTACTCGGATGAGACGGTGAGACGATTTGCCGCATTAAAGCCTGCGGCAAAGGATTTCCGTATTTACTGGGATAACGCATACAGCGTCCATCATTTGTATGACGATCGTCAGGACGAGATTCTGGAAATTATCAGCGAATGTGAAAAGGCGGGAAATCCGGATCTTGTGTTCGAATTTGCTTCCACGTCGAAGATTTCCTTCTCGGGAAGCGGAATTTCAGCCATTGCATGCTCGAAGGCGAATCTGGAATTTATCAAAAATGCGATGACGATTCAGACGATCGGTCCGGATAAGATGAATCAGCTGCGCCATGCCAGATACTTCAAGGATTTAAGCGGCGTGAAGGAGCAGATGAAAAAGCATGCGGATTTGATTCGTCCGAAGTTTGAGTCGGTGCTTTCCTGTCTGGAAAAGGAGCTTGACGGTCTAGGAATCGGAACGTGGATCAAACCGAACGGCGGATATTTTATTACCTTTGAGGCGATGGAGGGCTGTGCGAAGGCGATCGTGGAGAAATGTAAGGCTGCCGGTGTTGTTCTGACGAAGGCGGGCGCATGCTTCCCGTACGGAAAAGACCCGAAGGACAGCGTGATTCGGATTGCTCCGTCCTTCCCGACTCCGGAGGAGATGGCACAGGCGACAGAGCTGTTTGTGCTGTGTGTGAAGCTTGCAAGCGTGGAGAAGCTGTTGGAAGTAAAGAAGGGAGCATAGCATGCCGGAGGAATTTAAGAGGCTGAACCGGGAGCTTGCCTATCGGGGCTCTATCATCGATTTTTATAAGGATACGGTGCTTGTGCCGAACGGAAATCTGGTCAAGTGGGATTTTATTGCACATAAGGGAGCTGCGGCTGTCGTGCCGGTGCTTCCGGACGGGAGACTGCTTCTCGTCAGACAGTACCGCAATGCGCTCGATCGTTATACGCTGGAGATTCCGGCGGGAGGAAGGAACGGGGCACAGGAGCCGTTCTTGGACTGTGCCTTCCGCGAGCTGGAGGAGGAGACCGGCTACCGGACAGAGAAGGAGAGCATGGAGTTTTTGCTTTCTCTTCGGACGACCGTCGCCTTCTGCAACGAGCAGATTGAGATTTATGTGGCAAAAAATCTCGTAAAGACACAGCAGCATCTCGATGAGGATGAATTTATCAACGTGCATGCCTATGAGATGGAGGAGCTGCTTGCCAAGATTTATTCCGGTGAGATGGAGGATTCAAAGACCGTGGCAGCCATACTTGCGTACAAGGCAAAATATCTTTAAGGAAGAAAAGCAGCTTTTTGCGAAGTCCTAAAACGCCGTCTTCAGACATATATTATAGGAGCAGTGATCGGAAAAACAAAGCATTCCTGCGTTTCCGATCAGGAGAATTGACAACGGAGGCGGCGCATGAAGGTGGTAAATTACAGCCATGACCCATATAAAAAGGAAACCCCGAAATGGTTTTTGCCTTTTGCGGCAGGAATCGTGCTAGGGGTTTTTCTGTTTTTTTCCAATCAGGGAAAATTTGTGGAGGATACTTGCTTTTTCGGGGAGGATATTTTAAAGAGATTCGGGTATTCCTCGATTTATCGGGAGGCTTTCTTCTGTTTTGTATTAAAAAACAGGCTAAAGCTGTTTCTTCTCTTAGCCATATCTGCCTTTACAAGCCTGTTCTCGCTTGTTTACCATCTTTTTTTCGGGTGGTGCGGAATGAGCACTGCGGTCATCGCCCTGACGCTTCTGATTAAATACGGCTGGAAGGGACTCCTGCTTCTGTTCGGACTGTTTCTGCCGCATATGCTGTTCTACGTTCCCTGTTTTTTGTATTTGATGAGACTGCTGCAAAACGTGCCTGCACCGGACAGGGCAGGACAGTCCTGCACAGGGGGCAGAAACAGGATGGCTGCGGCATCCGGTATGAAAATTGCTGCCGTTTTTTTTCTTCTTCTGATGACGCTTCTGATGGGAATTGTCGTGGAAAGTTATGTAAATCCCGTTCTTTTAAAAAATCTGATAAAAATTTTATAGTTCCGTTTTTTACAACATGTAGGGGTTTGGCAAAAATCACGTGTCAACATGTTGCATAAAAGACGAAAATATGATAAAAATTAGCTGAAATACAAGAAAAAATGGATTTGATTTTCTGACAAAATCTGCTTATAATGGTATTCAGACGTTTGAATGGGGCGTGTAAGTTACTGGATGAGGAAGGGTTTCGTTTTTTATGGAGAAGGAGATACAGCAGTTTATTTCATATTTACATAATATAAAGAAATCTTCGGCGAACACCGAGATGTCCTATAAAAGAGATTTGATGAAATTTCAGATTTACTTTGACGGGAGAGGCATTGACGAGGTTGCGGAGATTTCAAAAGAGGACTTGAAGAATTATGTTGTATACCTTGAGGACAGCAAGCTGTCGGCTGCGACCGTATCGAGAAGCATTGCGGCAATCAAGTCGTTTTACCATTATCTCAAGCAGGAGCAGATGGCAAGCGATATTTCCGATGTCTTAAAGGCACCGAAAATCGAAAAGAAGCTTCCGGACATTCTCTCGACGGAGGAGGTCATTATGCTTCTCGAGCAGCCAAAGAACCAAACGGCAAAGGAAATTCGGGATAAGGCGATGCTGGAGCTTTTGTATGCGACCGGAATCCGGGTGACTGAGCTGATTACGCTGCGCACCGGAGATGTCAATTTGTCCGTCGGGTTCATTCTCTGTCGGGATGCCCACAAGGAGCGCATTATTCCGTTCGGAAAGGAAGCGAAGCGTGCCCTGAAGGCGTATATGGAGAAGGCAAGAGATGAGATGATCGAGGATGAGTCGTCCGACATTCTGTTTGTCAACTGCTCAGGCAAGGCGATGAGCAGGCAGGGCTTCTGGAAGATTATTAAGTTCTACGCTAAGCGCGCAGGAATTACGTCGGATATTACACCGCATACGCTGCGGCATTCCTTTGCGGCGCATTTGGTCGAAAACGGAGCGGATCTAAAGAGCGTGCAGGAGATGCTCGGACATTCCGATATCTCGACGACGCATATTTACGCCAACATCAATCACAACCGCATCCGCGAGGTGTATGCGAAGGCGCATCCGAGAGGATAGTGATTCTTTCCTAAAAAAAACTCCCCGTCACCGGAAATGCATCGGTGATGGGGAGTTTTTGGTTCTATTCGGCAATCGCATGAAAAAAGAGATGGTCTTGCATTGCCGGATCGTCAGGCGCAATACGCCGTTTCAGGCATTTTCTGCGATATCGTAGATGAGCTTCTCGCTGTCCGGCCAGCCGAGGCATGGGTCAGTGATGGACTTGCCGTAGATGCCTTCTCCGATCTTCTGGCTGCCTTCCTCAATATAGCTTTCGATCATGACACCCTTTACATACTGGCGGATATCGGCATTGAGCCTGCGGGAGTGCAGAACCTCTTTTACAATACGAATCTGCTGTTCAAATTTCTTGCCGGAATTGTTGTGGTTCGAATCGATGATGATCGCAGGATTTAACAGCTCCATCTGCTGATACATCTCGATTAAGCGGTTCAGATCCTCATAATGGTAGTTCGGGAAGCTGCGGCCGTACTGGTTGACGCTTCCGCGCAGGATCGTGTGGGCAAGAGGGTTGCCGTCTGTCTTTACCTCCCAGCCGCGATAGATAAATGAGTGCGCATGCTGGGCTGCGTAAACGGAGTTAAGCATAACGGTCAGGTCGCCTGAGGTCGGATTTTTCATGCCTGCCGGAACATCAAAGCCGCTGACTGTCAGGCGGTGCTGCTGATCCTCCACGGAACGGGCACCGATGGCAACGTAGGAGAGGATATCACTTAGGTAACGCCAGTTTTCCGGATAGAGCATTTCGTCCGCGGAAGTGAGCCCGGATTCCTCGATTGCGCGGATGTGCATTTTGCGCATTGCGATCAGTCCCTGCAAAAAGTCGGGTTTTTTCTCCGGGTCCGGCTGATGGACAATGCCCTTGTAGCCCTCTCCGGTTGTGCGCGGCTTGTTCGTGTAAATGCGCGGTATCAGAATCAGACGGTCGGATACCTTTTCGTTGACCTTTGCAAGCCTGCCGATGTAATCGCAGACCGCATCCTCGTTATCGGCACTGCAAGGTCCGATGATGACGAGAAATTTATCGGACTCTCCGGTGATGACCTTGCGAATCTCCTCGTCTCTTTTCTCCTTTAATGCGACGCTGCTCGGCGGAAGCGGATACTCTCCGCGGATTTCCTCCGGTGTCGGTAATTTTTTTATAAAATCAAATCCCATGTTCCCAAATCCTTTCTTCTGTCTTTTTTGTTGTCTTTTTCTGTTATGTCATCCACAAAACAAATCTATTATAGTACATAAGAGGGGGACTGCGCAAGGGCTAATTGCCTCAGCGCAGGGCAATCGCTTAATCCTTCATTTCGTCTCCTATACGATCCCGATTCCGGTGCAGCGTTTCGCAAATCACCTGCCGGCTTTTGAGGACGTATATGTCAAAGAGCTTTGGCGCAGTTCCTTAGGAGGAGCTTCCTGAAACCTTGATATACGAGGACAGCGAGAGCAGGTAAAGAGCACACAGGACGATCTCGCTGAGTAAAAGCCCCCAGAGGTAGCCGGATATCCCGAAGTGCGGAATCGCCAAAAAGACAAAGCAAAGGCGTATGAGAAGACTTGTCGTGTTGTACACAAAGGAGCTTCCCGCCTTGCCGAGCCCGTGCAGGATGCTGCTTAAAACAGTGCTTAAGTACAGAAACGGGCAGATGAAGCTCATGGAACGGATGAACGTACCTGCAAGAGCGCTGTCAAACAGAACCTTCCCTAACAAACGCCCCGAAACAAAAAAGAATCCCGTGCAGGCAAAGCCGAGCAGAAGGCTGTAGGTGACGCTGCGGCGGATTGCATACCGGAGCCGCTCATCATTGTGGCTTTCCTGGGATTCCGACACATACGGCAGGAGCAGTACGGAGATGGAGCCTGTCAGGGCGTTCGGGAACAAAATGAGCGGCAGAGCCATCCCGGTCAGAACCCCGTATACACTCAGCACGCGCTCCTTGGTCATCCCATAGAGCATCAGACGGTTCGGAATATAGACCGCCTCCACGCTCTGCAGAAGGTTTAAGACAATCCGGTTGGCGGAGAGGGGTACGGCGAGCGTTACGATCTTGTGTGCGCAGCCGCAAACCTGCCTGCTCCCGTAAAAGGAGAGCGGCACGCCCAGATGGTAAAAACGCAAGAAAACGGCTGCGATGGACATGAGGGACGATGCAATTTCCCCGATGATCAGACCGATGACGGAGATGGAAATCTGAACCGGGAGTCCTTTTCTGATACAGAAGCCGTGAATCAGATACACACTGCCCACGCGCAGAAGCTGTTCGAGGAGCTGTGAGGCGGACGGGACAACGGTATTTTTGATTCCGTAGTAATAGCCGTTGATGCAGGAGTGCACCGAGGCAAACGGAATCGACAGTGCAAAAATGCGGAGCAGAGGCTCACAGCGCACCTCGAGCAGTACTTTTTCCGCAAGAAAGGCAGCATTTTGATAGATTAAAAGACAGCACAGTATCGACAGACCTGATGAGAGTGCGAAGCCTGTCAGCAAAATACGGGACGATGCCTTATAATCACGGGTAGTCGGTTCGCCGGCGACGTATTTGGAGATCGCAGTCTGGATTCCGGCGCTGCACAGGGAAAATGACAGCACCATGACCGGGGCAAGCAGCTGATAAATGCCCATTCCTTCCTCGCCGATTGCTTTTGATAAAAAAATTCGATAAAAGAATCCGATGACCCGGCTCATAAGACCGGTCAGTGTCAATAAAAACGTACCAAACAATAAAGGATGCTTCTGAAACATGGTTTTACCTGAATGCATTGTTACCTATGTATATTCCTGTCCGTTTGTTGACAGAACTAAATTGTAGTGCTATGATTATGACACTGACGAAATCAGATTTGTTTACTAGGAAATGAGGTGCAGATACATGAGTAAATATATTTATTTAGATAATGCTGCTACGACGAAGACCTGCAAGGAGGCTGTCGATGCCATGCTGCCGTATTTTACGGAGATTTACGGTAATCCGAGCACGATTTATACGCTTGGACAGGACTGTAAAAAGGCGATCACGCAGGCAAGGGAACGCATTGCGGATTCTCTCGGCGCACGGTTTAACGAGATTTATTTTACGGCAGGCGGCTCGGAGTCCGATAACTGGGCGCTGAAGGCGACCGCCGAGGCATATGCAGGT
>JAFUZE010000276.1 GCA_017476765.1 Lachnospiraceae bacterium | reverse complement strand
TATTTGGGATAAATAAGATGAAGATAAAATTTATCGTCAGGCAGATGATCAAGATGGCAGTGCAGAATGTCTTGCTTCCGTTCGTCTACCGGATTCACAGGCGGAAAACAGTGAATAAACGAATGCTGTTGTTTGCGGATGCCCATCATGACACGATTCCGTACAGCATGGAGGCTGTCAGACAGCGGTTTGACGGCTGCGAGTGGGAGATCAGGGAATATTTTCTTGATTATCAGGGAAACTCCTTTTTTGCAGTGCTTCGGAGCATGCTTGCCTTTATGCGTGATTATGCGAATGCCGGATATGTGTTTATCTGTGATAATTTCCTGCCGGTATCCTCGTGCCGGAAGCGGCCGGAGACATGCGTGGTGCAGCTGTGGCATGCGGGCGGTATTCTCAAAAAGTATGCATACGACACGCCGGACGATATTCCGGCTTACTATAAAGGACATGTTTACAAAAATTATGACGTTGTGACCGTGAGCGCTCCGGTATGTGTTCCGGTGTACGAGAGAGCGATGCGGCTTCGCCGGGAGACAATTTATCCGATCGGTCTAAGCCGGACGGACTGCTTCTTTGACGAGAATTATCTGCAAAGCTGCCGGGAGGAGTTTTATGCGCATTATCCGGAAGCGAAAGGCAAGCGAATCCTTCTCTTCGCCCCGACGTTCCGGGGAAAGGCGAGCGATCCGTATCTGGTCGGCGGCGAGTGGGTGATGAGGCTTGAGGAGCAGCTCAATGGGGCGCTTGACGAGGGCGAGATGCCGTATAAGGTCTATATGCGGGTGCATCCGCATCTGGACAATAAAAAGAAGCTTTCCAATATTGATATGGAGACGCAGAAGCTTTTGCCGGTCGTCGATCTTCTGATCAGCGATGTTTCGTCCGTCATTTTTGACTATGTGCTGCTGCAAAAGCCGATGGTATTATTTCTTCCGGATTTAGAGGAGCTCGAGAGCACGAGAGGCTTTTATATACCGCTTGCGGATATTCCGGGAACGCTTGTGACGCAGGGAGAGAAGCTTGCCGGGAGCGTGAGGGATACGGTCAGGGCTTTTTACGCTGCGGATAAGGGAGGACAAGCCTGCGATGATGATGCAAGGCAGCGCCTCCGGAATTTTTGTCGGTTGTATATGGGCAGCTGCGACGGACAGGCGACGGACAGGCTGCTGTCGCTGATCGGACTTTTGGATAAGAGATAGTTTTGGATAAGAGAAAAAAAGAAACAGGAGAAAAATATGTTTTCAAGATTTATAAAGGATTTGAAACAGTTTGGCGGATATACCAAATATGCGGCAAAATCACAGCTCAAGAGCGAGGTGGCAAATTCCTATCTGAACTGGCTCTGGTGGGTGCTTGACCCGATTTGCTTCATGCTGATCTACACTTTTATTTTCGGTGTCGTGTTCAACGGAAAAGAGTTGTATTTTCCGGCATTTATCTTTGTCGGCATCTCGATGTGGGACTTTTTTAACCGCTGTGTCAAGGCGAGCGTCAAGATGGTGCGCGGCAATAAGGCGGTTGTTTCCAAAGTCTATCTGCCGAAATTTATTCTCGTTTTGATCGATATGATGGTAAACGGTTTTAAAATGCTCATCTCGTTCGCAATCGTTATCGGTATGATGATTTTTTACCGTGTACCGCTGCATCTGACGATTCTGTGGTTTTTCCCGATTTTGTTCGTGTTCATCCTCTTTACGTTCGGATGCTGCATGTTTCTGCTGCATTACGGCGTATACGTTGAGGATTTGTCCAATGTCGTAAATATTGTGCTGCGTATCGTCTTTTATATGACCGGCATCTTTTATGATGTGGAAAAGCGTCTGCCGAAGCCGTATGGGAAATACCTCTCCAGATGCAATCCGCTTGCTTACATGATCGGTTCGGCGAGAAATGCGGTTCTGTACGGACGGGCTCCGAGTGTAAAGCTTCTGCTTGTTCTGCTGCTTGTCGCTCTCCTCTTGATTTATCTGGGACTTCGGCTTGTCTATAAAAACGAAAACAATTACGTAAAGGTGATTTAACATGGAAAATGCGGAAAAGATAGAAAATATACAATATGCCATCAAGGTAGAGGATCTTCATATCCGGTATAAGACGTTAAAGGCGTATTCCATTAAAAAGAATCTTCTGCGGTTAAAAAAGAGCGAGGTCGATGAATTTGAGGCGGTCCGCGGCGTGACCTTCCAGGTGCCGAAGGGCGAGATCATGGGAATCATCGGCAAGAACGGAAGCGGAAAATCCACGATGCTGCGCGCAATCGCCGGAATTTTCAGCGCTGATGAGGGGAGCATTGACCTGTGCGGCAACAAGGTCTCCCTGTTGTCCATCGGTGTCGGCTTCAAAAAGCAGCTGAGCGGACGGGAAAACATTCTGCTCTCGGGGCTTTTGCTCGGCTATACGGAGACGCAGGTCCGGGAGCATATGCAGGAGATCATTGATTTTGCGGAAATCGGACAGTTTATCGATATGCCGGTGCGCACCTATTCAAGCGGTATGTATTCCAAGCTCGCCTTTTCGATTACAGCGATTCTCGAGTCGGATATCATGCTGATTGATGAGGTGCTCAGCGTCGGGGATGCGAAATTCAAGAAAAAGAGCTTCAACAAGATGAAAAAGCTCATTTCCAACCATGACAGAACAGTCATGATCGTCTCTCACGACATCCAGACGCTCAGCGACCTGTGTGAAACGGTCATGTGGATGCACGACGGAAAGATCAAAAAAATCGGACCGGCGGATGAGGTGCTTGAGGAGTATAAGGAGTTTATGAAGTAAGTATTTTACCTGTGCTTTTTCAAAGAGCCGGTCATTTATGAGGCTTTGAGATTGGAAGGAAATTTTATTTCAAAGTAGGAGGGCGGTATATGGTATCAGCAGTTATTTTTGCCGGAGGAGTCGGAAGCCGGTTTAAATCCGTGGACATACCGAAGCAGTTCGTCGAGGTCGAGGGAAAACCGATCATCATTCATACGCTGGAAAAATTCTGCAGGCATCCGATGGTCGATCAGATTGCCATTGCGTGCCTGGAGAGTTGGATCGATGTCCTAAAGCAACAGCTGGAAAAATATGGCATCACAAAGGTGATTTCCGTAGTTCCGGGCGGTGCAAACGGACATGAATCGATTCACAATGGGCTGATGGAGGTCGCAAAGGATTACGGCAGCGAGGATATTGTCCTGATCTGTGACGGTGTCCGCCCGATGATCAGCGAACAGCTCATCACAAACTGCATCGAGGAGACGAAAAAATGCGGCAGCGCAGTTCCCGTCACACAGAGTATTGATTCGGTGCTCGAAAGCTTTGACGGCAGCAGCTGCAACAAGAATTACCTGCGCAGGAACATGTTCATCACACAGGCACCGCAGGGGTACTATGTGGAGCACATCGTGAAGGCGCACGAGGAGGCCGCCAAAAGAGGAATCGACAACCCGATTTCTTCCGCAGAGCTGCTGATCGAGCTCGGCGAAAAGGTGCACATTTTTATCGGAGAGAGACAGAACATCAAGGTGACGACACCGGAGGACCTGTACACACTCCGGGCAGGCTATTATTACGAGCATTACAGACGGTTTGCAAAGGAAGAGCTGAAATACGGGCTGGACGTATAAAGCGGGCGTTCTCACCGTAACAAAGATGAACAAAGATAACAGCCACAATGGCAGTATTTGTGATATAATACTTGTGTATACGATTTGACCGTGCGGGCATACGGCAGGGACGGCTGAATCGACAGAGGATATGTGAAGCGGGAAACACGATTGAGGAAAAGGGAAGGTGTCATCACTATGAGAATGAGGAAAACAGGAAAACAATTCTGTGGCATGCTTCTGCTGTTTGCGGCGCTGCTTTTGTGCATCGGTATGCCGGCTGAGGCAAAATCGTATAAGACCTACAAGATTTCGGCATCGACCAAGCCTTATACGAACGCATACCAGAAGCGCGCGAAGGCAGACAAAACCAGAAGCACAACGTACATGCTTAAGTCCTATCTCGATCTGATCGATAAAAAGGGCGGCGGCACGCTGGTTTTCAGGAAGGGAACCTACAACATCTATGAAAACCTTTATATCCCGTCGAACACGACGCTCAAATTTGAGAAGGGTGTGAAGATCGTTGCCAAGAAAGGCGTGGCGGGAGTCTTTAACCTGATTCCTCCGAGCAAGACGGGCAAAAAGAACTGGGCAAAGAAATATGCTTCTTCCAAAAACGTAAAGTTCGTTGGAAACAGTAATGTAGTCTTTGATCTTGGCTCGACCTCTGCGACCGCTATTTATATGACGCACAATCAGAATGTCACGGTTGAAAACATTCAGTTCAAAAAGAATAACAGCTCACGGTACATGATTGAATTGAACGGTGTCAAAAACGTGACGATCAAGAACTGTGATTTCATCGGCACGTCAGCGCAGAAGACGAGTGCGGTTTCCGTCGATGTGCCTGCGAAAAAGCGCGCGCAGACGAAGAGCTGGTCGTCAAACGATGACACGCTCAACCAGAAGGTCACGATTGAGAATTGTAAGTTCGACAAGCTCAACCGCGCAATCGTCACGCTGCGTTATGTAAGCAAGAAATATAATACGGATTTCAAGGTTACGGGAAATCAGATTACCAATATTAAGGACGATGCGATCCGTGCCATCAACTGGAAAAAGTTTTCGGTTACGGCAAATACCTTTAAGAACGTTGCATCCGGCGGAAGCATCGCTACGTCAGAGGGCAAATTGAAGCGCGCCGTTTATCTGGCGGGAGCTGCATCGCCGACAATCACGGGAAATACATTTGAGAATGTGCCGAGGGCAATCGAGTTTAACATTTATACAAACACGGACACGAAGCTCAAGAGCTATGCGGCTACGGTGAACACGGTCACGAACGCCGAGCTTCAGTCGATGTTGAACGGCAACACGATCGTGAACAACAGGGAATATGTCATCCGTGTTTACAAGGCGCAGGGCGGCGATTCGGATCGCTACTGGTATCCGGATGATACGGAAACCTTTTACGTTACGCCGGACGATACCCCTTACCGGAATGTGTATTTGAACTATACAGACTACAATAAGACGACGAGACAGTACTATGC
>JAFUZE010000275.1 GCA_017476765.1 Lachnospiraceae bacterium | reverse complement strand
TCCGTAAGGTCTGTTCACGGCAAGCAGCAAGTCCGCAATCTCTCTTCCGAGCGGTGTTTTGCGGTAGATCGCTTCCTTGCAGATGAAGCCGTCCAAAAAGATCTGATTGGTCTTTTCGCTTTCCGAAATCTGCTCTACAAATTCAATTTCTCTTACAAATACAGAAAGAACCAGCTTATTTTTTTTCTCCTCATGCCTGTTATATGACCGGAACTGCCCCGTCACACATACATAGGAACCTCTGTAATCCTTGTTTACATCCAGCAGTCTTTCCGATATCATAAGCGGAATGAGATCGCTCGACTCGCTCAGGCGCGGTACCAGAACATCCACCAAATAAAATCCCTCGCCAAAAATTTCATGACTGAAGGTAAATTCGCTTACTACCTCGCCCATGATTGTCACCTGATTGTTTTCAATAACCTTATCTGTCATTTTTTGTTTCTCCCTTCTTACACAAAGAATTTTTTCCTGCATGCTTTATACTATATACCATTTTCTGCCACTGCATGATGTTTTCTCATCGACAATTTATTTATGTTTCTTATTTTTTCTCACGAACATTTCATATTTTTCTTTTATTCTACAATTTTCTTCGCAAAAAGGCTACATGAATTTGTTGTAATTTGCGAAATATATGTTACACTATAATCGTTTGATGTTAGGGTCAAAAGGTGCGTAAGCACCTTTCTGCATACCATACACAATACTCAAATTTATTTAAAAGTGTTGTATATGGTATGCAGGAAATGCCTGAAGGGCTTTTGACCCCGGCATCATCGTTTTGTTTGAGCCCCAAAATGCATTTGATGCTTGTATCATCGCCCGAATCATGCTATAAATGATAGGAAATGCTTTGAAAATCATACTATAGATAGCAGAAAATGCTTCGGAAATCATGCTATACATAGTAGGAAATGCTTTGAATTTTAGGAGATTTATATGTTAAAGACAAGAGAAGATGTAAGAAATGTAGCAATTATTGCCCATGTCGATCACGGAAAAACAACGCTGGTAGATGAGCTTCTTAAGCAAAGCGGTGTATTCCGCGCCAACCAGGAGGTCGCGGAGAGAGTCATGGACTCCAACGACATTGAGAAGGAGCGCGGCATCACGATTCTTTCCAAAAATACGGCTGTGACCTACAAAAACACCAAAATCAACATTATCGATACGCCGGGACATGCCGACTTCGGCGGCGAGGTAGAGCGCGTTCTTAAGATGGTAAACGGTGTCATTTTAGTCGTTGATGCCTTTGAGGGAGCCATGCCGCAGACCAAATTCGTATTAAAGAAGGCTTTGGAGCTCCGCCTTCCGGTCATCGTGTGCATCAACAAGATCGACCGCCCGGAGGCGAGGCCTGCGGAGGTCATCGATGAGATTCTGGAGCTTTTTATTGACCTGGAGGCGAGCGAGGAACAGCTCGACTGCCCGTTCGTTTTCGCATCCGCCAAGACCGGTGTCGCATCGCTGGATATGGATACTCCGGGAACCGATATGCTGCCGTTATTTGAAACCATACTGGACTACATCCCTGCTCCGACCGGCGATGAAGAGGCGGGCACACAGGTGCTGATCAGCACAATCGACTACAACGAGTACGTCGGCCGAATCGGTGTCGGCAAGGTGGACAACGGTACGATCAGGGTCAATCAGGAGGTCGTTGTCGTGAATCATCACGACGCAAGCGTGCAGCGGAAGGTAAAGGTATCCAAATTATATGAATTTGACGGATTGAATAAAGTGGAAGTCGCAGAGGCAGGGATCGGCTCGATCGTTGCAATCTCGGGTATCACCGATATTCACATCGGAGATACCCTCTGCTCACCGGAAAATCCGCAGCCGATTCCGTTCCAGAAAATTTCCGAGCCGACTATCGCAATGAATTTTATCGTCAACGATTCCCCGCTCGCCGGTCAGGAGGGCAAGTATGTCACGAGCCGTCATTTGAGAGACCGCCTTTTCCGCGAGCTGAACACGGACGTTTCCCTGCGCGTGGAGGAGACGGACACGACCGAGTCGTTCAAGGTCTCCGGGCGCGGGGAGCTGCATTTGTCGGTACTGATTGAAAATATGAGACGTGAGGGCTACGAATTTGCCGTTTCCAAAGCGGAGGTGCTGTATAAGACGGACGAGAGGAACCATAAGCTCGAACCGATGGAGCTTGCCTACATCGACGTGCCGGAGGAATTTGCCGGCAGCGTCATTGAAAAGCTCTCGTGCCGAAAGGGCGAGCTGCAGGGCATGAGCACCACAAGCAGCGGAAATACAAGGCTGGAATTTTCCATTCCTTCCCGGGGGCTGATCGGATACCGCGGTGAGTTCATGACCTCGACGAAGGGAACCGGAATCCTCAACACGATTTTTGACGGCTATGGACCGTATAAAGGGGATCTGCAGTACCGCAGTCAAGGTTCTCTCATCGCCTTCGAATCGGGGGAAGCAATCACCTACGGTCTGTACAACGCCCAGGACCGCGGTACGCTCTTCATCGGGCCGGGCGAAAAAGTATATTCGGGAATGGTAGTCGGTCAGACCGGAAAGGCAGAGGATATCGAGATCAACGTCTGCAAGAAAAAGCAGCTCACAAACACCCGCTCCTCAAGTGCGGACGAAGCGCTGCGCCTATCTCCGCCGAAGATCCTAAGTCTGGAGCAGGCGTTGGAATTCATCGATACGGACGAGCTGCTGGAGGTTACACCGAAATCGCTGCGCATCCGTAAAAAGATTCTGGATCCGACGCTCCGCAAGCGAAGCAACATAAAAAAAGCATAGATTTGAGAAACAAACAGCCGCCATGTATGACGAAAACATACATGGCGGAATTTTTTACAGATCAATCCTTTATGGCAAAAATCATTCGTCAAAGACGACCGCTTTGCCGTCTGCACTTCCGAAGAAAACCTGTCCTTCCTCCGTGATGACAGCTTTGCCGTTTGTCGCTTCCGTGATTTCCTGAATCAGAGTCTCTCTCTGCTCCTCGGAAACCAGAAGCGTCAGCGTGACATCGGAGCTGTACTCGCTATCCAGCACGGCAATTTCCCTTTTCCCGAGCAGGTGATTGATTCTGCCGATCTCATTGTAATCGGTATGCACGATCAGCTTTCTCCCGGCCGTCTTTGTCATGATGACGCTGTTTTGTATCGCATCCTTTGTTGCCTTCTGATAAGCGCGCACCAGACCGCCGGTTCCCAGAAGCGTTCCGCCAAAGTATCTGGTCACAACGACCGTCACATTGCAGAGCTTTTCTCCCAACAATACTTCCAGAATCGGCTTACCCGCCGTACCGCTCGGCTCCCCGTCGTCACTCGAGCGCAGGCTCTGTCCGTTCGCCCCGATGACAAAGGCGCTGCAATTATGTCTTGCGTCCCAATATTTCTTTTTGCATTCACTGATAAAGGCTTCCGCCTCCTCCACCGTATCCGTCCGCTTAACATGAGCGATAAAGCGGGATTTCTTTTCCACGATTTCCGCTTCCCCGCCTTCGTAGATGATCTGATAAGACTGTGACATACGACCCTCCATATGCTTTTCTGCTGTTTTGTTTTTAGTGTAGCATAGAATGATGACAGGGTCAAAAGCTCAAATCCATTTTGAGCTTTTGACCCTGTCATCATAGAATGGAATAAATGCGGAAAATTTTGTTTACAATCCATAATAGGAAACATCCTGCGAAATCTGTGGGCAAAGCCTATGCTCCACCGCTTTGCGGCAAGTATTTTTGACACAAGCACCAATATTTGGTATACTGAAAGGGATTATGAAATTCCATCGCAACAATTATGGATTTATGATTATGGAGGCTATATTCATGAATTATGGTAAAAAAGGAATAAAGAAGAAACAGAAAAAGCTGCATTCGAACGCGAATAAACTGGGCAAAATGTTTCTGCTCACCTTCCTCAAGGCTTTTTTATTCTTGGTTCTTGCCATCGGTATATCGGGGATTTGTCTGGGCATCGGGGCATTCAAGGGCATCCTTGCATCCGCACCGGATATTTCCAATCTTGACTACACACCGAGCGGCTACGCCACGGTCGTGTACGACTGCAAGGGAACGCAGATCTCCAAACTGGTTTCCGCAGATTCCAACCGAAGCTATGTCAACATCGAATCGATTCCCCAGGAACTGAGCGATGCTTTCGTGGCTATTGAGGACGTGCGTTTTTATGAACATAACGGCATTGACATCAAGGGTATTATCCGCGCCGGCTACAATGGCGTGACAAGCGGACACTTTTCGGAGGGTGCCAGCACGATCACACAACAGCTTCTGAAAAACAACGTGTTTGACAACTGGGTCAACGAATCCGATATGGAAAAGGTTCGGAGAAAAATACAGGAGCAGTACCTTGCGCTTGAACTGGAAAAGAAGCTGACCGGCAATCTGGGCAGTACGTTGGAAGCTAAGCGCATGATTCTGGAATTGTATATGAATACGATCAACCTCGGACAGAATACACTTGGCGTACAGGCAGCGTCCATGCGCTATTTTAACAAGCCGGTATCACAGCTGACGTTGTCGGAATGTGCTGTCATTGCCAGCATTACCCAGAATCCTGCCAAATTCAATCCGATCTCCCATCCGGACTACAATGCGGAACGCCGGGAAAAGGTTCTGAACAACATGAAGGAGCAAGGATATATTACCGAGACGGAATATCAGATCGCCCTCAAGGACAACGTCTACGACCGCATTGAAACCGTCAATGCAGAGGTGGCAACGACAACAGTCAATTCCTACTTTGTCGATGAGCTCATCGAACAGGTCATTGATGCGCTTGTACAGCAGAAGGGCTACAGTGAGACGCAGGCATACAAGCTTGTATACAGCGGCGGTCTCCAGATTTATACGACACAGGATCCGGATATTCAGAAGATTTGTGATGATGTATTTAAAAACGAGGAGAATTATCCGAGTGATGTGAAATGGTACTTAAACTACGAGCTCACAATTCTCAAAGCCGACGAAAGCTACGAAAACCATAGTACGGAAATGTTCAAAGCATACTATAAGCAAAGCAATCCGAACTTTGATCTGATCTACAGCTCCCAGGATGACGCATATGCCGCCATTGAACAGTACAAGGAGGCTATGATGAGCTCCGGCGACGAGGTATACGGTGAGAATGTCACGCTGACACCGCAGCCGCAGGTATCCATCACCGTCGAAGATCAGCACACAGGCTATATTGTCGCAATGGTCGGCGGACGCGGAACCAAATCCGCCAGTCGAACCGTGAATCGTGCGAGCAACACACTGCGCCAGCCGGGTTCGACCTTCAAAGTATTGTCAACCTATGCTCCGGCTCTCGACAGTGCGGGGCTGACGCTCGCGACCGTCCAGAACGATGCGCCGTACAACTATGCAAACGGCCGTCCGGTCGCCAACTGGTATGGAGAGAGTTATAGAGGGCTGTGTTCCCTGCGTTATGGTATCGAGCAGTCGCTCAATATCGTAGCAGTCAAGACTCTGACCCAGATTACACCGCAGCTCGGCTTTGACTATTTGCAGGACTTTGGCTTTACGACACTGGTGGAGCGCAGGGAAATGTCGGATGGAACGATTTATTCCGACATCCAGCAGGCGACTGCCCTCGGCGGTCTGACAGACGGTGTCACCAATCTGGAATTAAATGCCGCCTACGCAGCGATCGCCAACAACGGAACGTATATCAAACCGACCTTATTTACCAAAATTATTGACCATGACGGCAATATTCTGATCGACAACACCGAGCCGGAACGGCATCAGGTCATCAAGGAGACAACCGCCTTTTTGCTGACAGACGCTATGGTGGACGTTGTCACAAAGGGAACCGGTACGGCTGTAAATTTCGGGGATATGTCCATTGCCGGAAAGACCGGAACAACTTCCAAATATAAGGATGTATGGTTTGCCGGCTATACCCCGTACTATACGGCAACAACCTGGACGGGATACGACAACAACTTAAATCTCGCCAAGTCCGAGCAGGGTCTTTCCAAGTCGTTGTGGAGACAGGTCATGTCGCAGATTCACGAAAACCTGCCAAACAAGAGCTTTGACAAGCCAAGCGGCATCGTTACCGCAACCGTGTGCAGCAAATCCGGAAAGCTGCCGATTGCAGGCGTCTGCGACGGTTCCCTCCGGACAGAATACTTTGCCGAGGGAACGGTTCCTTCCGACCACTGCAACGTACATTATCAGGGCATGGTATGTCAGGCGACCGGCAAGGCTGCCGTCAGCACCTGTCCTTATCAGGTACCGGGAGTCATTGAGTCACCGCCAAACGATGACGGAACCTCCTCAATCTCCTACTGCCCTCACACAATGGAGTATTTTGCCAATCCGGATAACCTTGCACAGATTCAGGCACAGCAGGCCGCTCAACAGGCTGCGGCGCAACAGGCGGCACAACAAGCTGCGGCACAACAGGCGGCACAACAGCAGGCTGCGCAGCAAGCCCAGCAAGGAGACGGACAACCGACGCAGTAGCGCTTAATAAGCATCCAATAACGACGAAATAACAACTCCCATCATAATTCAGAGACGCAAAAAACCTTCCTATAATGGGAAGGTTTTTTCTGTGTCTCGTTTTGTGTCAGTCTGCCCAGCGATAGCAGGTCAGGACAGCCTTCTCAAGCGAAGCCGGAAGCTCTTCACCCTCCGCTGCCCGAAGTGTAAAGCTGCTGACCCGTTTCTGCGCTTTCCAGTACGGAGATGAATAGACAGGAATCAGCAGGCTGTCACCCTTCTGATCAAACCGAAATTCATGCTCCTCCCCGTCCGTCTCAAAGCACAGCCGCAGGCTGCCCTCATCACCGGACTGCTGTGCGGCATCCTCTGCACTCTGCGCCGCAGCTTTGCCTCCCTCAGTTTCCTCCCGGTCAGGCGGAAGCTGTATCCGGATAAAATCGATCGCCTCCCCGCTGTAGCTTTCGTCAAGCATGCAGACAATTCCATCTCCCTGTCCTTGCAGCCTGATCTTTTGCGAAACCGGCTCCAGCCCGGCAACGGCATCGCTGCTGCCCCACACCGACGGCAGAGACAGGAGTGCCTGCTTGTGCATCAGATCGGCATATCCCTGAAATCCGTTGCTCTCATCAAAGAGAACGCTTTTTCCTTTCTTTAAATAAATGACATTCTCATATACATACGGCTCATATCCCGCATCCCACAAATATTCATATAAAAGCGGCGAGCGCAGGCTGATCGTTGCCTCGTCAAAGCGGATATACGGTGCAAGAACAACCAATTCCGGCGGATTCTTTTCCAACAGCTCAATCGCCCTTTTCTGCATCCTCTCATTGCTGATATTGTAGCCGGAGGTGTACGGCAGCGGCATCTTCGCATCGAGAAAAACATAATCGGCAATCGCATTCGTCAGATCGAGGTACTCCCTGTCTCTTCCGCATTCCTTATCTGCCACATATTTCAGATTCTGAAGGCTTTGCAGGGTATTGCCGCGGATAAATCCTCTCCCAAGCTTTGGCATACCGACCGAATCTCCCGTCACATAAACGATCGGATCCTCTACCTCCTGTCCCATGATCGTCGTTGTCAGCTTCACCGGTATCGCCTTGTTTTCGACGAGCAGTGAGGGGGTTATTCCCATCGTGCTGTCTGTCAGTCTCATCGCCAGAAGGAGCAGGAACAAACAGGCAGGATAAACCGTTTTTTGCTGTGCAATATATTCCCTGTTCTCACCATTTCCAAATATGTAGAGCAGAAATGCGGCTATGAAAAATACGCTCAGCACGCTCGTCCGAAGTCCCGCATCAAACCGCACAAAAGCGTAATTGGCAATGATATAAAAGCAGATCAGAAAGACAACGGCAAATTCCCTGCTGTCTCTTTGAAGCTTCTGATTCTTTTGACCAAAGGCGAGCAGCAGACATGCCAGAAACGGGATGAGGAAACCGAATACATGCAAAAACGAGACGCTCTCCCCCGCAAAAAAGCCCGGCTGAAAATACTCCTTATAATGTGTCATATCCTCGATCATCGCCATTCCGTTTGCCATCAGGGTCGTACCTGTATTTTCCCTTAAGTAGCCGACGATTTTGAGAAATACCGGGATAAAAGCAATCCCGCAGCCTGCAAGCAGGACATATGCGATTCCATATATGCGTATCTGCCGCCGTTTCCTCTCCCTGATGACTGCAAGAAGCTCCCCAAGTGCCTTTGGCAGATACAAAGTGAGTGCGACGACAAAAAATGCCGCTGCGCCGGCTCCGCCGATGGACATGTTCCACGCAATCGACACGATGGACAATGCCGCGTACGCCCACAGATAACGCAGCCCGCTTCTTCTGACCTTGTCCGACATGAGCACCAGAAACGAGGCAAACAGAAAAATATACCGGACTCCCGCCGTATTGATCAAAAACGGCATAAAACAGTATGCAAAAAGCAGCGCCCACTCCTTTCTCTCGCAGGTGAGATACAGCACAAGGGCAAGAAATGCGGCAAGCACAAGATTCCCGATCGTCATAGCCGCATTGACGGACAGATAGGTGTCATCCAAAAACAGAAAGTCGATCAGGCTGTAATAGTAATCGCAAAATCCGTGAATCGGCATCAAATCAAAAAACGGAAGCCTGCCGTAGCTCTCCAGCTGTGCGAACGGGGCGCTCATCTCTCCCATGTGAAAAAAGTCAATGTTTAAAATCCCGTCCGGTTTCGTGAACACCCGCAGCATTGCCGCCGCAACGACCGTTGTGGGATAGATGCCTCCTTTCCGCCTGACAAGACGATAGGCGGCATACCCCGCAAAGACAAGCACGAGCAAATACATCAGATAGCGATACCGCGCCGAATAAAAGAGCGTAAACAGCTCGCCCGTCGACTCATAATCGTAGGAAAAATAAATCATCCCCAAAAGTCCTGCCGGCATCACAACCTGCCAGACCGCACTCTGCCACTCCAAATTCCGGCTGCCCCGGCGAACCGTCCACGCCGTAAGCAAAATCAGGATACCTGCCGCTGCAGCCGGAATCTGATATGCGATCTGAGGCAGCATACGCTGATTCAGATGCAAAATCGCGCAGACTCCTGTAAAGAGGCTTTGCAGCGCAGCGTATCCAAGCAGGCACACCGTAAGGAAAGCGGCATATTCCTTTTCCTGAAAATCCCGCTCATAAAACAAAATACAGCTACCCGCAAAAAGAAGCAGAAGCGCCGTTCCCCAAAAGGCAGCACCCTCGCCGCCGTCCATCAAAAGTACGAGTTCGAAAAAATAAGCGGATACAAATGTCCAAAGCGCTGTTTTTCCTATTCTTATTTTGTGACGCACAAACTGTATCAGACCGCAGAACAGGAAATAAAAAACAGGGATTCCAAGCAGCAGGATTTTGACAATGCGCATGTCCGTCTCCTTGTTATACCCGCTAAAGGTTGTAATCCCTGTAATAAGCTCTGTATATTTCATCTCCGTCCCATACCATGCCGGGCAAAGCACAGCCAGCACGGTAAATACAGTGAGCGCGCTCATGCCCATAGCCAGCGCAGCGCCCCATCCTTCCGGACGAAAATATGTCAAAAGCTCTCCTAATCCTTTTCCATCCCTGTGCTTCTTTTGTTCCATGTCCTTTTTGTTCCTCCCAAAGCGTTTTGGCTGCCGTGAAAGAGTGACGGTTCACTCCGTGACCGGTATCGCAAACGCTACTCCTCACTGTACAGACCATATGTGATCATGACCTGCTGAAGCAGCTCGTAATCGATCGGCTTCGTCAAATATGCCTGATAATACTCATCATTCAAAATCGTCTCATACTGCTCCATTCCCATAGGAAGCACATCCACGATCGGAACCTGACGATAATATTCGTCCTTTAATTGCCGGATCGTCTTTACCGTGTCCAGACCATCCCTGCCCTTCATCATATGATCCATAAGAATCAGCGCATAGCGTTCTCTCTGCACTGCCTCAATCGCTTCCTGACCCGACTTTGCCATGCTCGCTTCAATATTCATCTTTTTGAGGAACGCAGACAAAAGCTTCAGCGTCGTTATACTGTCATCAACGATCAGCACCTTCTTAGGCAGCGTCGTATCCAGCTCCGGTTCTTTGGAATAAAATTTCGTTCCCACCGTTCCGGCTTCACTATACTGATACTTCTCTCCGACAAGCGGTGCGGAATTCTCCTGCTCCTGTCCGCTCTGTGCTTTTCCTGTGCCTTTCTTCTCCGGCTCGCCCGTACCTGCACTGTTTAGCCGGTTCTCCGATTCCGCCGCTTTCTCGCTTTCCGACCCGTTTTCCGCTCCGTCTCCGCTTATGCCGCCCATCTCATGTTCTGTCCGGTTGTCCGCTGCCATGCCGCCATCACCCTGCATTCTGTTCCCAGCCTGGCGATCTGCTCCGCCTGCTTCCGCCTCGCTTATGACTGCCTTGCCCGTGTTGTCATCACGAACGCTCTTTCCCGCAGCTGCACACACAAAGACGAGTGACAGAGCTGCCATCAGGCATTCGATGCAGAGAATTACCCCGATAAAATCCACCGGGATGCTCAGTACCCCTATCACATTTAACAAGACGACGAGCGGCAAAATCATCTGTATCACTAACAATGCTTTACAATAGGAAAGCTTTTCCGTTCTTGAATTCATGTTCCGACCTCTTTTCCTTTTTCTCCGGAGTCTGCACGGCAGCCTTTTACGCCGGCTGCCTTCGCTCAACATAAGCTACAACGCTCCTGTTACCGTTCCCTCCGCAGCCGGTAACAAGATTAGGACATAAAAATCAGCTTCGCTGATGGCCCAAATCACAGTAAGCCATGTATCTTTGCCCGCAGCTACAATAGTACAT
>JAFUZE010000274.1 GCA_017476765.1 Lachnospiraceae bacterium | reverse complement strand
TCTCGGGAGCAAACCGGATGAGTTTGAGATGGTACTGGTCTGCGGCATCTCGTCACCGATTTATCTGCTTGACCGTCTGGGGATTCCGTGGGAGCAGGTTTGCCTTGTCAGCTGTCACGGTCAGCGTGTGAATCCGGTTCCGCTGATTGCGGCAAACGATAAGGTATGTGTGCTTCTCGGGGAGAGCGGCAGTGTCTCCGAGCTGTGTCAAGGGCTGACCGAGGCAGGGTTATCATCCGTTCGGGTAACGGTCGGAGAGCGCCTCACCTATCCCGATGAGAGAATTGTGAAGGCAGCGGCGCAGGAGCTGACAGGGCAGTTTTTTGACCCTCTGTCTGTGGCGCTTTTTGAAAATCCGGCTCCTTCAGAAGAGAGACTGGGCTTCGGAATCGGGGATGGTGAATTTATCCGCAGCAAGGTTCCGATGACAAAGGAGGAAGTGAGGATATTATCCTTGTCCAAGCTGCATCTGAAGCCGGACAGTATCGTGTATGACATAGGTGCGGGTACAGGGTCTGTCTCGATTGAGGCGGCGCTGCAGTGCAGGAGGGGGCATGTTTATGCGATCGAAAAAAAGGACGAAGCGGTGCAGCTCATCCGGGAGAACCAAAGGAAATTTCACGCAGGTGGTCTGACGGTCGTAAAGGGCGAGGCTCCGGACTGTCTGACGGCACTGGAGCGCCCGACCCATGCGTTCATCGGCGGCAGCAGCGGCAGGCTGGCGGATATCATCCGTCTGCTCAGAGACAAAAATGAGCATATCCGCATTGTCGTAAATGCGGTGACGCTGGAGACGCTGGCGCAGATGCAGGCGATTCTTGCGGAAGATGCCTCTTTGCGGGCGGAGGTGATACAGGTTCAGGTCGCAAGAAGCACGGCTGTTGGCGATTATCATCTGATCAAGGGGGAAAATCCGGTGTACATCTTTTGCTTGGAATGAGCCTTCGTTATTTTGTACAATCGGGAAAGCACGCAAGTGATTTGGCGTAGTTATTTGTGAATACTCGTGCAGCATTTTCCAATTAACGATACACTTTCTGCCTATGCAAAAAGTATATGTAATCGGAAAGTGCTACACGAGTACATGATGCAGAAAGAGAGGAGCACGAGGATGCAAGACAATAGCAGCATGCCGCGGATTTTGTTTGCGGCACCGAAAAGCGGAAGCGGCAAGACGATGCTGACGTGCGGCATGATCGAGGTATTAAAAAGGCGGTCATTTAAGGTTGCCTCGTTTAAATGCGGACCGGATTATATCGACCCCATGTTTCACCGTCAGGTGCTCGGCATTCCGTCCGGCAATCTGGATACTTTTTTTACGGATGCGCAGACGACCCGTTTTCTTTTGGCGAAGAAGGCAGCAAAAGCGGATATAACCGTGCTGGAGGGCGTGATGGGATACTATGACGGTCTCGGAGGACAGTCGGAGAAGGCGAGCACCTATGAGGTCGCCTGTGTCACGGAAACTCCGGTCATTCTCGTTGTGGACGGAAAAGGGGCGAGCGTTTCGCTGGCGGCGGTTATCAAGGGAATCGTCGAATACCGCGCGGACAGCCGCATTGAGGGAATCATTTTAAATCGGGTGTCCGAGGGCTATTACGGGAGGCTCAAGGAGCTGATTGAGAGCGAATGCAAAATAAGAGTGCTCGGCTATCTGCCTCAGCTGGAAGGTCTGACGATTCCGTCAAGGCATCTCGGCTTGGTGGCACCACAGGAGCTGCCTGCGTTTCAGAGCTGGGTCTGTCAGGTGGCGGATGCGATCGAGCGCTGCATCGATGTGGAGCAGGTGCTCTCTCTCGCAAAAGGTGCGAAAGCGCTGCAGGGGACTGCTCCCGAGCTGCCGCATCTGCCGGAGGGAAGGTGTGTGCGGCTGGCGGTTGCGAGGGATGAAGCATTTTCCTTTTATTACACGGAAAATCTGGAGCTTCTGAAACAAATGGGGGCTGAGCTTGTCGAATTTTCACCGCTGCACGATACGGCGCTGCCCGAGCAGATCGACGGACTGCTTTTGGGAGGCGGTTATCCGGAAAACTATGCAGCGGAGCTTGCGGCGGCAGAAAAGATGCGGGCTGCGGTCAAGGCTGCCTGTGAGAAGGGATTGCCCTGCCTGGCGGAGTGCGGAGGATTTTTGTATCTTCAGGATGAGCTGGAGGATGCAAAAAGCACGTTTTACCCGATGACGGGAGTGCTTTGCGGGAAAGCATTCCGCACAGACAGGCTGTGCCGGTTCGGTTATGTGACGGTCACAAATAAAAAAGCAGGAGTTTTAGGAGATGCCGGATGCTCCGTCAAGGGACATGAATTTCATTACTGGGACTGTTCGCACAGCGGAAGCGACTGCACTGCCGTTAAACCGGCAGGAGGAACGGAGTATTCGTGCATGGTGCATACGAGAAGGATGGCGGCAGGCTTTCCGCACCTGTACTATTACAGCAATCCGCAGATGATTTATCAGTTTTTGCTCTGCTGCAGCCGCTATCAAAGTGCGGTAAAAGCCAAGAAACGATGGGACGATATTGCCAAGCCTATCGACAGTCTGGGACTTTTGGAGGATTACGTTGTCCGTCTGTGCCGGATTGCAGGCGATGAGGGACCCTTTGATCTGACAAAACGTGCGCTTGTGATTTTGTGCGGTGACCACGGGGTTGTGAAGGAGGGCGTGACGCAGACGGGCAGTGAGGTTACGAAAATCGTGAGTGAAAATTTTGCGAAGGGCTGTTCGAGCGTCAACTATCTCGCAAAGGCAGCAGGGGTGGATGTCTTTGCCGTCGATATCGGAATGGATACGCCGCCTTATCCGCAAAAGGAGCTGGTTAAGGGAGCTGTCGTAGACAGAAAGGTTGCAAGAGGAACGGGCAATATCTTTACCTCGCCGGCTATGTCGGACGAGCAGTGCAGGCAGGCGCTTGCAGCGGGGATGCAGCTTGTGCGGGAGCTTAAGGTACAGGGCTACCGGATTGTTGCCACCGGAGAGATGGGAATCGGGAACACGACACCGACCAGTGTGCTTGCCGGAGCATTTCTGAATCTGCCGGCTGACAAGGTGACCGGAAAGGGAGCCGGCTTATCCGCACAGGGCATGCAAAAGAAGTGTCAGGTTGTCGGGCATGTGCTTGACCGGATCCGGCAAAAGAAGCTGCAGGAGCCGGTGGATATTCTTGCGGAAGCGGGCGGCTATGAGATTGCCGGTATGGCGGGTGTATTCCTCGGAGGCGTGAGGGAGGGGATCCCGATCGTCATTGACGGAGCGATTTCTGCGGTGGCGGCGCTGACTGCGATGCAGATCGATGACAGAGTAGCGGACTATGTGATTGCCTCCCACGAGTCGGAGGAAATCGCAGGAAGGCTTGCGCTGCGTGCCCTGTCGGCGGAGGCGATTGTGCACGGCAGAATGTGCCTCGGGGAAGGAACCGGGGCGGTCATGGTATTTCCGCTTTTGGATATGGCAATGGAGGTTTACCGGAATATGGGAACCTTTGATGAATACAGCATTGAACCCTACGAGCGGTATGGGGACAATGTCACGCATTTTTTTGAATAATTTTCATTTTTCTATCCATACTAATCTCATAAATCAAAGGTAAAGGAGAATGAAAATGAGTCAGTTATCTGAAAAAGAACTCTCTTCATTAAACGAATTGTTGTCAGAAGAAGAGCTTCTTGTAAAAAAATTCCAGATGCTCGCAACCCATGCGACCGATTCTGCCGTAAAAAATGAGATGGAGGAAATCTCCAAGAGACACCAGTCACATTTCAACCAGCTTTATAACTTTTTAGGGTAAGGAGAACCATGATGGAATTTAAAGAAAAAGAGATTCTGGGCGACGCATTGGTGGCTCAGAAAAATGCAACGAACCTGTACAACAACTTTTCCAATGAATGCGTGCACGAAGGACTTCGATCAACGCTGCTTGACCTTCTCGCCGATGAGCACTCGATGCAGCAGGATGTGTTCTGCTCCATGCATGAGAGAGGCTATTATCCGACTCCTGAGGCACAACAGAACAAGATCGATGAAGCAAAACAGAAATTCTCTGCCGCTTTTAAAGCCGTATAAGCTTTTACACCGCAAATGCCTATCCAGTCACATTGACAGGATAGGCTTTTTGGCGTAATAAACCTTCCGGGGAAATTATCCGTGCACATTTTAGGCAAAATCCTGCTTGCAGGAACTTGATAAAAAGATAGATAAATTTCACAAGGCATGGTAAGATGTTCACATATATGTCGGAGAACCATTTTGAATCGGCAGGTTATGGCACATACGATAAATGCAATAGGTAGTTGCGAAACGTTTTCAGACCCGGACGGATAGGAACAAAATAACGAAAGTCGGGCTCCAAGCGGTGGCTGAGTCGCCCTCGTTTTCGTTATTTTGTTCCTATCCTGATATCGGAGAAGGGAGTTTCGCAAGCGTTTGAAATACACATTGCTGAAAGGAGGCAGTATGCTGTATGTGATTACAGGCGGAAGTGCGAGCGGCAAATCGGAATATGCCGAAAAGCTTGCGACGCAGCAGTACCGCAGCGGAGCTTATGACAGGTTATACTATATTGCAACGATGTATCCCTATGATGCGGAATGCTTACAGAGAATCGAGCGGCATCAGCTCATGCGCAGAGACAAAGGCTTTCGCACAATCGAATGCTACACGGCTCTATCAGCCCTGAGCGTGAGTGAAAAGGATGTCCTGTTGCTCGAATGTATGTCGAATCTGCTTGCGAATGAAATGTATCTGCCACAGGGGAGCATCAGGCAGAGAAGCGATGAGGCAGTGGCTTCCGTGACAGAGACGGTGTTAAAGCCGCTTTGGCGCCTGCAGCAGAGTGCGGGGGCGCTTTTTGTCGTGACAAACGAGGTCTTTTCGGATGGCGGAGCATACGATGCGGAGACAGGAACCTATCTGCGGCTGCTCGGATACATCAACCAAAAGCTGGCGCAGAGGGCGGACGGAGTCATCGAGGTCGTTTGCGGTATCCCGGTCTGCCAAAAAGGAGAATTGCTATGTTAAAATCACTGATCATTGCGTTTGCTACATATTCGCAGCTTCCGATGCCGCATATAGAATGGGATGAGAAGAGCATGAAATACAGCATGTGCTTTTTTCCGCTTGTCGGCGCTTTCATCGGACTGTGCAGCATCGGCTGTCTGTATGGGATGCATGCAGCCGGGATGGGGAAGATTGCCGTCTCCGGAGCACTGACGGCGCTGCCCGTTCTTCTGAGCGGTGGAATCCATATGGATGGTTTTCTCGACACCATCGATGCCCGGCGCTCTTATCAAACGAAGCAGGAAAAGCTGCGCATCCTTAAGGACCCGCATGCCGGTGCTTTTGCGATCATCTACGGCATAATTTATGTACTGCTTTGCTTGTGTCTCTTTAGCGAGATTACGGAAAAGGAAATTATGAGTGTGGCGGCAGGCTATGTTCTGTCAAGGATTTTAAGTGCCATCTCGGTCGTGACCTTTCCGAAAGCGAAGGGGGATGGTATGGCGGCACAGACAGCGGATGCAGCCGGAGGAAGCGTCAAATGGATACTTTTTGCAGAATTGCTTGTGTGGATTGCCGTCCTGCTTTTCCTTCACCCGCTTTATGGTGCGGGCATCATCGTGGCAGGGATACTCTGCTTTGCATACTACCGCAGCATGTCACACCGCCTATTCGGAGGCATCACGGGCGATCTGGCAGGCTGGTTTTTGCAGGTGTGTGAGGGGATGATCCTACTGGCAGTGGTCATTGTCAGCCATATAATTTAGGGACATAAGGAAATCAGGAAAGAGAATCCGGATAAGAAAAATTCAGATAAAAAAATTTCAGTAATTACTGATTGATTGATGGGCATATATCTTGTAAAATGGATTACAGTCAGTGCCTGTGATCGGCACAGAAATCAGAAAGGATAAAATAGGCTATTATGGAAGAGAAGAGAAATTCGTTTTCAAATTCAATAGGGTTTGTGCTGGCGGCGGCAGGGAGTGCGGTAGGCCTCGGAAATATATGGAGATTTCCGTATCTTGCGGCTAAGGACGGAGGCGGTCTGTTTTTAATCGTGTACATTGTTCTGGCACTCACCTTTGGTTATACACTTCTTGTGACCGAGGTCTCGATCGGCAGGAAAACGAAGCAGAGCTCGCTTACCGCATACGGAAGGCTGAACAAAAAGTGGGGATGGATTGGTGCTGTCTCGAGCGCAGTGCCGTTTTTGATTCTGCCCTACTACTGCATTATAGGAGGATGGGTACTGAAGTATTGTGTCACGTTTCTTACCGGTCAGGGACTGGCAGCGGCAGAGGACGGGTATTTTACCACATTCATTACGCATCCCTATGAGTCGATCGTGTATGATTTGATTTTTCTCGGGCTTACATGCTTTGTCATCTATCGAGGAGTCAATCAGGGAATCGAGAAGCTGTCGAGAATATTGATGCCGGCGCTCCTTGTGCTGGTTATCGGAATTGCTGTTTTTTCACTTACCCTCAAAGGCGGTGACGCGCATGCGGGAAGAACCGGTATGGATGGATTTTTAGTGTATGTAGTTCCGAGTGTGGACGGAATGGGAGTTCGGGATATTTTAGTCGTTGTGATGGATGCGATGGGACAGCTGTTTTACAGTATCAGCGTCGCAATGGGCATCATGGTTACCTACGGTTCTTATTTTAAGGATTCGGAAAATCTTATGAGATCTGTCAACCAGATTGAAATTTTTGATACGGTGGTTGCCTTTCTTGCCGGTGTTATGATCATACCTGCGGTGTATGTATATATGGGCAAGGAGGGTATGACGGCGGGACCGGGGCTTATGTTTGTTGCGATACCGAAAATCTTTGCCCAGATGGGATGGTTCGGCAGGATCATCGGCATCATTTTCTTTGTTATGGTATTTTTTGCGGCACTGACCAGTTCGATTTCCGTGTTGGAGGCTGTTGTTTCGGGAATGATCGATAAGACGGGAATGTCAAGGCAGAAAGCGACGCTGACAGAGGGAGGCATTGCCCTCGTGCTTGGAATCATCATCTGCCTCGGCTACAATCTGCTGTACTTTGAGGTGAAGCTTCCAAACGGTGTCGCGGCGCAGATACTGGATATCGTAGATTATGTGAGCAACAATATTTTCATGCCGGTTGTTGCGATCAGTACATGTATTCTGATTGGCTGGATCGTGAAGCCGAATACCGTGATCGACGAGGCGACAAAGAACGGGGAGCGGTTCGGGCGGAAAGCACTGTACGTCGTAATGCTTCGATTTGTTGCACCGGTGCTTTTGTTTGTTCTGTTCTTAGGGTCATTGGGAATCCTGTAAGGGACGCAGAACCGTCTGCTCAGACAATTGGAAATTCATTATATAGGGAAAAGGGAGAGTATTCGTTATGAAAATATTAGTTTCCGGACTGTTAAATGTGGAAACGACGCTGGCGGTCAGAGAGTTTCCGATTCCGTATTACCCGATTGATTATCCGTTTTTCGGAGTTTCATCCAATGTATCGGGGGTGGGCTATAATCTTGCCAAAGCATTTGGTGCGCTGGGGGACAGCGTTGAGCTTTTTTCCTTTGTGGGAGAGGATGACGAGGCAGAGAGAATTTTCAAACATCTGCGAGAGGACGGCATTACGGCGGCGGGTGTTTTTCCTACATTAAAAAATACGCCTGTTTCGGTTGTGCTGTTTGACAAAGAGGGGAAGAGGCAGATTTACTGTGATCTGAAGGACATTCAGGAGAAGAGCATCGATGTAAGCAGTGACAGGCTCGATGCGCAGCTTTCCGCATGTGATGTTGTTGCTGCAACCAATATCAATTTTAATCGGACACTCATAAAAAAGGCGCGTGAAAAGAACAAAATTATTGCGACCGATGTGCATGTTCTCAGCGATCCGGATGATGAATACAACAAGGATTTTATGAGCTGTGCGGATCTTCTTTTTCTCAGTGATGAGAAGCTGCCGTGCAGACCGGAAGAATTTTTGCCAAAGCTGGAGGAGAAGTATCATAACCGCTTGATCGTTATGGGCATGGGCGGCAAGGGTGCTATGCTGCTCGATGCCGAAAAGCAGAAGCTCTATATGCTAAGTGCCGTCAAGTGTAAGCAGGTCGTCAACACGGTCGGAGCCGGTGATGCGCTGTTTTCCGCTTTTATTCACTACTATATCAAAGGTCTTGGGCCGATCGAAGCGCTGAAACGCGCACAGACCTTTGCATCGATCAAAATAGGCTTTAACGGTGCATCGCTCGGATTCAGTGATGAGGAGACAGTGGAAAAAGCTTACGAAAATGCCCGGATTGATGTGACGGAGCTGACTAGGTGGTAGACGTATGATATTTATAATAGGTGGAGCGTATCAGGGAAAAACAGCATACGCGCAGGAGTATATGCGCACGCATTGTCATGAGAGCTATACGCTCTTCAATCATTATCATCTCAAGGTCAGGGAGCAGCTGAAGGAGGGCGCAGACCCCATGAAAGAAGCAAAGAAGCTTCTGGAAGAAGGAGGCGAAGGGCTCTTGATTATCAGCGATGAAGTCGGATACGGACTGGTGCCGACAGATGCTTTTGAGAGAGAGTACCGGGAGCAGTCCGGCAGGGTGAACTGCTTTTTTGCAGCGCAGGCTGAGCAGGTCATCCGTATTGTGAGCGGAATCGGAATGAGGCTGAAATGAAAATATATATGATCAGACACGGTGCGACAAAAGGAAATCTCGAGCACCGATATGTGGGAAGTACGGACGAGGAGCTTCTTGCAGAGGCAAGGGAAAAGCTGCGGCAGGTACAAATGCCTCCGGTAGATATCGTCTATGTCAGTCCGCTTTTAAGATGCAGGCAGACGGCGGAGCTATTGTATCCGGGCAAAAAGCAGATGATAGTAGATGCGTTTCGCGAATGTGATTTCGGGGAGTTTGAGTACCGTAATTATAAAGAGCTGGACGGTAATCCGGACTATCAGAGATTTATTGATTCGGAGGGAAAGAGCGGCTTTCCCAAAGGGGAGAACCGAGACACCTTTCAGCATAGATGTGTCAGAGGGTTCCAAGAGGTTTTGCAAACACTTGCCGAACCGGCAACGATCGCACTTGTAGTACACGGCGGAACAATCATGGCACTGCTTCATGCACTTGCCGATTCCTCCAAAACCTATTATGACTGGCAGGTCGGAAATGGGGAAGGGTTTGTCATGCAGGCGGAAACCGTGAAAGGGCAGCTTCGGCTCACACATGTAAGAAAAAGCAATTAAGAAGAAAGTCTCGACGAGAGAATCCATCATAAGAAAATCAACAACAAGGAAACAATACAAAATGAAACGGATTGTGATAGTGTGCGCCGCCTTCCTGCTTGACCTTTTGCTTGGCGACCCGCAGTTTCTCTGGCATCCTGTCAGGGGCATCGGTGCAGCGATTGCCCATACGGAGCATTGTCTGCGCAAGGTGCTGCACATAGACCCGGAGCGGGAGGCGGATCAAAGGAAAAAGCGGTGGGCGGGAGTTTTGCTCGTGATTTGTGTCCTGTTCCTTTCAGTCGGTGCGGCAGCTGCCGTTCTCCGTCTGGCAGGGCGGATTCATCCGCTGCTTGGGGCTGCTGTTGAATGCATTCTCTGCTACCGGATGCTGGCAATGAAATCGCTGAGGACGGAGAGCATGAAGGTCTATGCGGCGCTTGAAAAGGATGATGTCAGGGAGGCAAGATTTGCCGTATCGATGATTGTAGGCAGAGACACGGCAAATCTGGATAAGGAAGGAATTGAGAAGGCGGCGATTGAGACGATCGCGGAAAATACATCGGATGGGGTTATTGCTCCGCTTTTGTATATGATGCTGTTCGGTGCGCTCGGAGGCGTTTTCTATAAAGCGGTCAACACGATGGATTCGATGGTCGGCTACAAAAATGATGCGTATCTTTATTTGGGATGGGCGGCGGCAAAGCTCGATGATCTTTTGAATTTTATTCCTTCCCGGATTGCGGCAATCTTTATGATCGCGGCATCTTTTCTGTTAGGATACAATGGCAGGAATGCGGCGTATATTTATCGCCGCGACCGTTTCAGGCATGCCAGTCCCAATTCCGCGCAGACGGAGGCGGTATGCGCCGGTGCACTGCAGATTGAGCTGGCGGGGGATGCGTGGTATTTCGGAACGCTTTATCACAAGCCCACGATCGGTGATGCCGTGCGGTCTGTGGAGGCAGAGGATATTCGGCGGGCGAACAGGCTTTTGTATGCGACCTCGATGCTCACTTTGGCTGTGGGAACAGGCGCTGCGGCGTTATTTGCGCTGCTGTCAGCCGCTGCAGTGCCCGGCAGATAACGCTGCCATATACAGCACTTTCAAATAAATTTGAGCACTGCACATGGTATGCGGAAATGTGCTTGCGCACCATTTGACCCAAACATCATTTGGCATGCACATCAGAAAAGCAATCTGCATGATTGGCTAAGCCGGAAAGGACAGAGGCGGACGTGAACGATATACATGGAGGAGATATATACCGCAATCGGGTTACCTGTGATTTTTCTGTCAGCGTCAATCCGCTCGGCATGCCGGAGGGCAGCATCCGGGCGGCAAAGCAGGGCATTATGCGCTCCGGTGCGTATCCGGATTCTCTCGGTATGGAGCTGCGTCAGGCGCTTGCGGCAAAAGAGCATGTAAAACCCGAGGAGATTGTGCTTGGAAACGGAGCAGCGGAGTTAATCTATGCACTTTGCTATGCGCTGCGCCCGCAAAAGGCGGTTGTGACCGCACCGTCCTTTTCCGAGTATGAGGCGGCTGTTACTGCTTCCGGCGGCGATGTCCTTTACTGGGACTTGGAGGAGAAAAACGATTATTCTCTGAAAGAGGAAGCTCTCTCTTTCCTTACCGAGGACATTGACCTCGTCTTTTTGTGCAATCCGAATAATCCGACCGGAAGTTTGACCCATCGGTCGCTTCTGCTCAAAATTGCCGCTGCGTGTGAGCAGGCAGGAATCTTTTTCTGTGTGGATGAATGCTTTTTGCCGTTTCTAAAGAACGAGGAATCGCTGACACTTCGGCAGGAGCTTAAAAGCTTTCCGCATTTGCTCATTTTGCGGGCATTTACCAAAATCTATGCGATGCCGGGGCTGCGGCTCGGGTATGCGATGAGCGCAAACCGGCAGCTGCTTATGAAGCTCCGGCTCTCGATGCAGCCGTGGAACACTTCGATACCGGCGCAGATGGCGGGGCTTGAGGCGCTGAAGGAGAAGGATTATATACGAAGGACCAGACAGCTGCTGGCAAGAGAGCGTGCATACTTGTGCGGGGAAATGGCGGACGGACTTGCGGAGCGGATTTATGACTCTTCGGCAAATTACATTTTTTTCAGGAGCAGAAGCGACCTGCAGGAGCGTCTGCTCTCAGACGGGATTCTCATTCGCTCCTGTGCGAATTACCGGAACCTGTCCGAAGGCTTTTTCCGCATCGGGATTCGGACACACGAGGAGAATCAAAAGCTGATCGAGAGCTGGCGTAAATGGAGCAGCACCTTACGGAGAACAGAAACATGGCAAAATCAATTATGATACAGGGCACGATGTCAAATGCAGGGAAAAGTCTGCTTGTGACCGGACTTTGCAGGATTTTAAGGCAGGACGGATACCGGGTGGCGCCCTTCAAATCACAGAATATGGCGCTCAATTCCTATGTTACGAGGGAAAACCTTGAGATGGGCAGAGCGCAGGTCGTACAGGCGGAGGCGTGCGGTATAGAGCCGAGCGTGTGCATGAACCCGATTCTTTTGAAGCCGACGACCGACATGGGCTCGCAGGTGATTGTGAACGGAGAGGTCGTCGGCGATATGCGTGCGGTCGATTATTTCCGCAAGAAGAAGGAGTACCTTCCGGTCATCCGGCAGGCGTACCAAAAGCTGGATGAACAATATGATATCATCGTCATCGAGGGGGCGGGAAGCCCGGCGGAAATCAATTTAAAGCAGGACGATATCGTCAATATGGGTATGGCAAGGCTTGCGGATGCGCCGGTGCTGCTCGTCGGCGATATTGACAGAGGCGGGGTATTTGCACAACTCGTCGGCACTGTGATGCTGCTTGAAAAAGAAGAGCAGGACCGAATCAAAGGGCGTATCATCAACAAATTCCGCGGAGATCAAAAAATTCTGGAGCCCGGCCTTTCCATGCTGCGAGAAAAATGCGGCAAGCCGGTGTTAGGTGTCGTTCCGTATCTCGACGTGGAGATCGAGGAGGAGGATTCCCTTGCAGAAAGCCTCGGACGAAGAGAAAAGGGAGAAAATATCGATCTTGCAGTGATTCGCCTTCCGAAAATATCCAATTTTACCGATTTTCAGCCGCTTCTTCTGGAGCCCTCCCTGTCTGTGCGCTATGTGGACAGGGTATCGGAGCTCGGCAGTCCGGATGTCGTCATTTTGCCGGGGACGAAGAGCACAATGAGCGATATGAGGTGGCTTCGGGAAAGCGGTCTGGAGGCAGCGATCGTGCGCCTCGTGGGAGCAGGTACGATTGTCTTTGGTATCTGCGGCGGCTATCAGATGCTGGGAACCCGGATTGAGGATGCCTGTGGTGCGGAAGGAGACGGAAGCATGCGCGGCATGGGGCTCCTTCCGATTCGAACTGTTTTTGAGACTTCCAAAACGAGAACGCGCATGGAGGGAAGAACCGGAAAGCTCTCGGGAAGGTTTGAGAGCCTCTCGGATAAAAAAGTGAGCGGTTATGAAATTCATATGGGCTCCTCGCACCTGACCGATCTTCGCAGCGGCTCGCTGATTCATATGAGCAGCTGCGAAGAGAATCCGTCCCGGAACGTTCCGCAGGAGAAGCCGGATGGCTGCTGCAAGGGCAATGCAATCGGGACATATCTGCACGGGATTTTTGATGAGGAGGAATTTCGTGAAGCCTTTGTGAGCCTGCTGCACGATGCGAAGGGGCTGGATTACACTGCCGGTGTCTCACGCTCCTATCGGGAATACAAGGAGAAACAGTATGACCGGCTGGCGGAAGCTTTGAGGGAAAGCCTCGACATGGAGCAGATTACCCGTATCATACAGGAGGGAGCCTGATCAATAATAGTGAACATTTTGTTTGTTTGCGATACCCGGCCTCGTTTTCGTTATTTTGTACATATCCTGATATCGGAGAAAAGAGTGTTGCAATCATCTGAAAAAAGTTCGCAGCAGAAAGGAGAACAAAGTGGATAAGAGTCGTAAAATCAAACTGGAGAACGTGCTTCCCGCCGATATAGAGAGACGCAGCTTTGAGATTATCGGCGAGGAATTGAGAGAGCGGGGAATCCGATTGGACGAGGAGCTGGCTCCGGTCATCAAGCGGGTCATTCATACGACCGCAGATTTCGAATATGTGAATACCCTCTGTTTTTCTGCTCATGCAGTGGAGCATCTGAAGCAAGCCATTTTGCACGGTGCCTGCATTGTGACAGACACCCAGATGGCGAGATCCGGGATTAACAAAAAGGAGCTGGCAAAATACGGCGGGGAGGTCTACTGCTTTATGAGTGACGAGGACGTTGCCGAAACGGCGAAGCGAATGCAGACGACAAGAGCGGTCGCAAGCATGGATAAGGCAGCACTCCTTAATAAGGATATCATTTTTGCAGTCGGAAACGCCCCGACAGCGCTTGTCAGACTGTATGAACTCATGCGCAAAGAGAAGCTGTCCCCGAAAGGCATCATCGGCGTCCCGGTCGGCTTTGTCAATGTGGTTGAGGCAAAGGAACTCATTCTGCAGACGGATGCACCGTATATCGTCGCCCGGGGCAGAAAGGGCGGCAGCAATGTGGCGGCAGCCATCTGCAATGCGCTCCTTTACATGATGCGGTGAAGCAGCGATCGTATTCAAGAAGGCTGCCCCATACGCCTCTTATCCCAACACTTCCTTTAAGGTAGATGTCAGGTTGTTGATGTCGATCGGCTTTGCAATATGTGCATTCATTCCTACATCCAGCGCTTTTTTTACATCCTCCGAAAAAGCATTTGCTGTCATTGCGACAATCGGAATCCTCGAAAGCTCCGGGTCATCAAGACTTCGAATGCCTTTGGCGGCATCATATCCGTTCATCACCGGCATCTGGATGTCCATCAGAATGCCGTTATAGTAACCCGGCTTGGACGCGGCAACCTTCTCGACGGCCTCCTTGCCATTCTCCGCAGTTTCGATCGCAAATCCGAGGTCGCCAAGAATCATAACGGCAATTTCCCGGTTGATTTCCATATCCTCTACAAGCAGGAGACGCATCGTACTGAAATCCACAGCCAAATCAGGTTCCTGCTGCCCATCCTCATGTTCCTCAGCTGCCTCTGCACCTTCCTGAAGCTGAAACGATACCCGGATGATAAATTCGGTTCCCCGGTTCGGTGCCGTGTTGACCTCGATCGTTCCGCCCATCAAATCGATAATGCTCTTGGTGATTGCCATGCCAAGCCCCGTTCCTTGTATTCCGCTGACTGTCGATGTGCGTTCCCGTTCAAATGCCTCAAATACCTTTGCGGCAAATTCCTCTGTCATGCCGATGCCGCTGTCTGATACACGGAGCTCATAGGTGGCGTATCCGTCGTTGTCGCCTCCGATTTGCCAGAGCGTGACGGAAACGGTTCCGCCCTCGGGGGTAAACTTATAGGCGTTGCTCAAAAGATTCAGCAGTACGCGGTTGAAACGATTTTTATCGCAGTAAACGCGGCTGTTTTTCACATTCGACGTATTGACGATAAAGTCAATGTGCTTTTCCTCCATCTGGGTGCAAAACATATCCTTAATTTCTGCAAATGTCTTTTTCAGATCGACGGCAACCGGCTCTAAATCCATCTTCCCGCTCTCTATACGGCTCATCTCCAGCACATCGTTGATCAGCGCCAGCAAGTGGTGGCTGGATGTTTTGATTTTTGCAAGATACTCCCGCAGCTTTGCCGCATCATGATCATCGTGCTCTGCCAGATTGATGTAGCCGATAATTGCGTTCATAGGGGTGCGTATATCATGGGACATATTGGAGAGAAAAACGGTTTTTGCCTTGCTGCTTTCCTCAGCCTTGACCTTCTCGGCATCCAGCTCCCTTTCCCGCTTGGTCATAGTTGTATAAATGCTGAACATAATGGCAAGTCCCGCAATGATCAATCCCATCTGAATCATACTGTTGCGCGTCAGTAAATGATTGGCATCCGCCAGCTGCTGTGCCAGATAATGTTCCGTATCTGCGATGATCTCAGGGTCATTTTCCGAATTTCGTTCCTCGTAGTATTCGCTGATGTTGCCCACCATTTTTTTCGTCATTTCATCAGTAGCCTGCTTCACCCACATCAGGGAGGTGAAGAAGATCAGAAACAGCAGACCGATCCAAACTACGGTCGATTTTCCGAACCGCCTCGTTTTGTCCCTGCTGAATACATGCCGGAAGTACACAAATCCCAAAATACTCCATGCAGCCAGAATCAAATAGGATTCCGTTGCCATAGCGCCTGCGGAAAATGCCATAAAGTAGAGAAAGAAAACGATGGATATAATCAGCCCGGTAAGTCCGGTGGCTTTTGCCCATTTCTGCCCTTCACGTTTGGCGTTGATATAAGCGGCTGCAGAGGTATAGCCATAGGCAATCGTTGCGCCGATGGTTGTCACATCCACAATCCAGCCAATCGCCGTTCTGCCCAAAAGGGGAACAAACATCGAGACAACCATAAGAAACAGCAGAGCATTTCCGGGAACTCCTTCTTTATTCAGCTGCCCAAACCATTTGGGAAGAATCTCTTCCTTTGACATCGCGTACAAAAGGCGGCTGGCAGCAATGGAGTTCCCGATCAGCCCCGTAATAATTGCCGCGAGCACCGTGGCGCCGAGAAGAAACAGTCCGCCCCTGCCCATAGCGGTATTCGTTGCAAAAAATGTAGGCAGTCCTTTCAGACCGTCCAGGCTTCCGATTTCGCTGATATATGTGTACCAGCTTTCATATCCCGCCGGCAGGATGGCAGGAGCGATCTCTGCGAGCATAATATAGGACAGGGCACCGGCAATGAGAGCCGCAGCCATAATCCGGATTGTCTTTTTGGCGGAAAAACGAAATTCTTCCGCGGAATGAGAGATGGACTCAAAGCCTACAAAAGCCCACGGCGACAACACAATGATATGAAAAATCTGACCGATCGGATTGCGGCCTTCAGGGGCAAATGCAGGTGTAAAGGTATGCAGACCGCCCTCATGCGTTCTCATCACCGCAAAGAAGGAGATGAAGATACCGGCAAGCAGGAGGATTGCCATCACAGTCTGTATCCTGCCGGCAAGCTTCTTCCCGCGTATACTGATACTTCCGAAAAGGACGATGGCAGCGATTGACATCAGTACCTCGCCCATATAAACATCGTAGCCTAAAATCCGGTAATGGAAACCAATCTGGAACATGGTGCCGAGCAGATTTCTGCCGATCAGTGCAAGGGCAGTTGCATTCGCCCAGATGATGGCGACATAGACAAGGACAAGAAACCATGCGCTTAGGAAGCCATGATCGTAGCCAAAGGTCCGTGTTGTGTATGTAAGGGTGCCGCCGGCATCGGAGTAACGGTTCATCAGATAGTAATAGTTTATACCGATGATCAGCATGACAATCGCGCCGATCGCAATACCGAGCGCGGTGCCCAAAGGACCTGCAATCGGCAAAAAGGTCGTTCCCGGCATAACAAATGCGCCCCAGCCCACAGCGCAGCCGAAGGACAGTGCCCATACAGATAACGGGGAGAGATAGCGTCCGAGTATCGGTTTGTCGGTGCTCTCTGTATTTTCCATAGTTTATGTACCTCTTTTCTTGCATAAATTGTCATATAATGTCATATTATAGCACTAAAAATCGGGCGGGACAATGTGATTCGGAAGATATAAACAACTTGTATTATCTCTGTGCGAGGGATTATAATGGGAATATCCGATATGACATGATAAAACGAGGAGGTCACTATGGGGCAATACATACTTTCCATCGATCAGGGAACGACCAGCTCCCGTGCAATTCTTTTTGATGAAAATTCCAATATCATATCCAGTGCATCCAGGGAGTTTGAACAGATTTTTCCGCATCCCGGATGGGTGGAGCACGATCCGAACAGCATCTGGCTGAGCGTCATGGCGGTCTATATCGAGGCGATGGTGAATGCGGGCATTGCGCCGAAGGATGTCAAGGCAATCGGTATCACGAATCAGCGCGAGACGACTGTCGTCTGGGACAGAAATACCGGAGAGCCCATCTACAATGCAATCGTGTGGCAGTCCGTGCAGACGGCAGCGATCTGCGATGCGTGCAAGCAGGCAGGCTACGATGAGCGGATACGGGACAAGACCGGTCTTTTGATCAATCCGTATTTTTCCGCCAGCAAGATCGCATGGATTTTAGAGCATGTGGAGGGAGCCAGGGAAAAGGCGGAGCGCGGCGAGCTTATGTTCGGCACCGTTGATACATGGCTGATCTATAAGCTTTCGGGAGGAAAAGCGCATGTGACGGATTACACGAACGCCTCCCGCACGCTTCTTTTTAACATTTACGAGCTGTGCTGGGATGAGGAGCTGCTTGCGCTGTTTGACATCCCGAAAAGCATGCTTCCCGAGGTTATGCCGTCCTCCGGAATCTTTGCCCACACGACGAAGGAGCTGTTTTTCAATACGGAGGTTCCGATTGCAGGCGTGGCGGGAGACCAGCAGGCGGCGCTGTTCGGGCAGACCTGCTTTGAGGAAGGCAGTATCAAAAATACTTACGGGACGGGCTGCTTTCTCCTGATGAATACGGGAACGACACCGATCCGCTCCCGAAACCGACTCATCACAACGCTCGCATGCAGTCTGGACGGTGAGGCGGAATATGCCCTCGAGGGCAGTGTGTTTGTCGCGGGAAGTGCAATCCAGTGGCTTCGGGACGGACTGAAAATGTTGGAGTCGGCAGCCCAGAGCGAGGAGGTCGCGGGAAAGGCAGAGGACAGCGGCGGTGTCTATGTCGTTCCGGCGTTCGTCGGGCTTGGGGCACCGTACTGGGATGACAAGGCACGCGGAGCGGTTTTCGGACTGACGAGAGGCACGACGCGGGCACATTTTGTGCGGGCAACGCTGGAGGCACTGGCATATCAGACAAAGGATGTCATAGAGGCGATGCAGAGGGACAGCGGCATGACGCTGCCAAAGCTCAAGGTTGACGGCGGGGCTGTGAGCAACGATCTTCTGATGCAGTTCCAAAGTGATATTCTCGGCGTGGATGTGGAGCGCCCGTCGGTTCTGGAAACGACAGCTCTCGGCGCAGCATATCTGGCAGGGCTTTCCGTCGGTGTGTGGGACAGCAAGCAGCAGCTGATCGAAAATTACCGCATCCAGCGCACGTTCTGCCCCGATATGGAAGAGCCGGAGAGAGTACGGCTCTATCAGGGATGGCTCAAGGCGGTCGAGGCGGCACGCATATTCGGCAGATAGGGATATAGGAGAGGAGTGCGGTACTTATGATTGATCATGCAAAAGGAATGCAGGAAAAGCTCTGCGTCATTGTAGGAGCGTCTGCGGTCGTGGAGGAGGATTTTTTCTTTTACATGGACATGTGGAAAGCGGAAGACCGACCGCTGCTGCTCATCGCAGCGGATGCCGGATATCGCTTTGTCAGGGAGCAGCGGATAGAGCCGGATCTGATTGTGGGCGATTTTGATTCCCTCGGCAGCGTGCCGGAGCACAGACGCATAGTCAGGCATCCGGTACAAAAGGATGAGACCGATCTGCTGCTTGCCGTCAAGGAGGCGGAGAAGGAAGGCTGTACGGAGTTTGCCGTATTCGGCGGACTGGGCGGCAGACCGGATCACTCCTTTGCCAATATACAGCTTTTGACCTTTTTACAGGAGCGCGGTCAAAACGGCATACTCTTTGGGGAGACGATGCACATGACTGTTCTTTTAAACGGAACGCTCCTCTTTCCGCAGCAATTTGAGGGGCTTCTCTCCGTGTTTGCGCTTTCGGGGCAGGCAGGTGGTGTCACGCTGCAGGGCTTTAAGTATGAGCTGAAGGATGATGTGATCGACCGGGCGTTTCCGCTCGGAGTGAGCAATGAATTTACCGGACGGCAGGGAGTTATTTCCGTGCAGGAGGGAGAGCTGCTCGTGATGTGGCAGAGAGAAAATCAGCTTCTGCCACAGCGTCCGTGAGATGATACGGCAGGAAAGGAGGGCAGAGAATGTGCTGCAGACGGGGGAGCGCAACACAGGGAAAGAACGAAAGAACACAAAAGGGATATCTAAAATATACAAAAAGGATAAAGCATAAGTATTTTTATGAAATTTCAAACAAAACGCTTGACTTTAGGAATGTTAATTTCTAAAATAGTAAAAAAACTTAAGAGAAAGGACAATGATATGAAAACAAGAAAACGATTCCAATCCATGTTGCAGCTTTCGCTGTTTGCATTCGCATTCTTAATTGCTTCTGTTACAAAAGTGAATGCCGCTGACCTGACGACCCCGACCGGCATCTGGCAGGACGGAGCGACCGAAACGGCAATTCGTATTGCTTACACGGGTGCACAGAGCTACACGAACTACGACATTCAGATCTCTAAGGATGGCGGAAAAACCTGGCAGGATGTTCAGGCTACACTTGGACAAAACAGTACGAATGAGAACACTGCGATTGTAAACAATCTTGAGGCAGGAAATGTTTATTATGTGCGTGTGCGTGCACATTTGCAGAACACGGAATCTGTCAGTGAATATACCACACCTTACAAGGTCGTGACAGAGCCGGCAGCTATGACCAGTGTGCCGACCCAGACCGGAGCTGCCAAAGCAACGACAGGAACTGTTACTTACGGCTCTTCGAAGGGCGCAGCCGGTTATGAGATTGATTACATCTCCTATAGTGACCTGCTTACCGGAGGCTCATGGAAGTTTGCCGGTGAGACGACAGCTACAAGCTACACGATCAAGGGTCTTAAGAAGGATAACTATTACATAGCAACGGTTGTTCCGTATGCGATTGCAAACGCAGACAATCCGGACACGACAAAGAGATGGTATGCTTACGGCGAGTACGCGCTTGCAAAGAATGGCACGTCTGTCAAGACGCTTCCGGCTGCAATCAAGGGTCTTGAAAATTTGGAATGGAAGCCGGAGAGCAAGACTTTGTCAGTCGTATGGAAGCAGGGTGCCGTTGCGGACGGCTACGAGCTTATCTTCTACAACAACAAGGGCAAGAAAGTAAAGACCGCTGATGTTGCAGCCGGCAGCACTTCTTATTGCTACTATGATTTTGGCAAGGCTGGCAAGAGCACTTCCGTAAAGGTAAAGGCAAGAGCTTATGTCAAGGTCGCAGGCAAGAAATATTATTCGGCATACACAAAGCCGATTTACTGCGTCAGCCAGCCGAAAATCAAACAGATTAGCAGTGGTACCGGTTATCTGAAACTAGAGTGGAAAAAGGTGACCGGCGCTACCGGATATGATATCTACATAGGAAAGAGCAACAAAAAGTCTGCATTCAAAAAGGTAAAATCGGTAGGCAAGAATACAACATCGTTTACGACCAGCTCCTTTAAGGGAAGCAAAATTTCCCGCTCTGGCTCATATTATTTCTACATCGTAGCGAAGAAAAAGGCAGGCGGAAAGACCTATAAGTCTGTTCCATCCGTTGTTACCTATATATCGTAAGTCTGAAAAATATGTCAAAAAAAATCTTAAGAAATTTTAAGATTTTTACAGGAAATTTTCCTTGCCTATTATATTTGAGGCGTGTACAATAAAGCTTATCAAGGCATCTAATTTAAATGTAAAAAGGGAGGAAGATTTCATGTACATGACACAGACTAAAATTTCCAGAAAATGGATGCTGGCTGTTACTGCACTGCTGTCCATGATGATTCTCATGCTTGCTGCAATGCAGACCAATGCCGCACCGGCAACAACCGCACCGGCGGCACCGACAAACATTGCGCAGACGAGCGCATTCGGCAGCTATGCAAAGATCAAATGGGATGCGGTGAAGGGAACCGGCGTCAAGTACCAGATTGAAGTATCTCAGGATAAGGTGAAGTGGGTACCGCTGGCAACAGTAGGCAATACCTATTATACAGTCAGCAAGATGGAGACCGGTGCTATCTATTATTTCCGCATCAAAACGGTTGTCGGCACACTTTCAAGCCCGTACACGGAACCGTTTCAGGTGATTACACAGCCGGGCTATATTTCCGAGGTAAAGCAGACTGCTTCCAAGGCAAATCAGGTAACTGTTTCCTGGACGGCAGCAGCCGGAGCAGGCGCATATGATGTTTACATCGGTACGACTGAGGAAAACGTAAAGTATAATCAGACGGTCAAGGCGAAAACAACAGCTACGATCAAGAAGTTAAAGAAGGATAAGACATACATCGTTAAGATTGTTCCGTTCAATATTTCCCGAGCGGATATCGGGCAAACGGTTTTGAGAGAGCCAACACATCCATCCGCACACTTCCGGGCAAGGTTTCCGGTCTTTCACTTGTTTCGTGGGCTTACGGAAGCACGAACATTACCGTGGAGTGGAAAGAGAAGGAAAATGCAGACGGCTATCAGGTAAAGGTTTACAATGCAGCCAACAAGTGCATAAAGACAATCAACACGACCGGAACAAAAACAACCTTTAAGAAGGCGGCTGCAGCTACCTCCTACAAAGTAAGGATAAGACCTTATATTACGGTCAACGGAAAGAAGAAATACGGCGCATACAATAAAACACCGATCTATCCGATTGCTCAGCCGAAGCTGACGGCATTTACACAGGCAACGGGCAAGCTTACACTTGCATGGGATCCGGTAGAAGGCGCTACAAGCTACTCCGTTTATTTGACAACGACGAATCCGAACTATCCGGCTTCTTATGTGAAGGTGGCTACCGTCGATAAGTCTGTTGTTAAGCTTGAGCTGACGAAGCTCGGAACAGCGGATATCACGCTGCTTGAGAATTACTACGGCTATGTCGTTGCTGAGAAGAAGGTCGGCAATAAGACCTATTCTTCGAAGGTGACACAGGCATGGTATTGCAGTAATAATTAAAAACAGAACAAAGCTTTTTAAGTGGTCATGCCTGAGGGCATGACCATTTTGCGAATAAGGAAAAGAGGGGGATTACGCATGAAGGAAATCGAACAATT
>JAFUZE010000273.1 GCA_017476765.1 Lachnospiraceae bacterium | reverse complement strand
TTCTTGCAAAAAAGGAGGCGGCGTACAAGGAGAAGAAGGAGACTTTGCTGCGTTTATGCGGGAAGGCTTCCGAAATCCGCACAGCACATGCAAAGGAATTGGCGGCGAGCATGCAGCACGCACTGGAGGATTTGAATTTTCTGCAGGTCCGGTTTGAGATTGCTGTGGAAAGCGGAGAGCAATACCTTTCGGGAAGCGGCTATGACGATGTGGAATTTTTGATTTCCTTAAATCCGGGCCAGCCCCCAAGACCACTCAGCGAGGTGGCAAGCGGCGGTGAGCTGTCCCGCGTGATGCTGGCGCTCAAGGCGGTACTGGCGGATAAGGATCGGATGGAAACACTGATCTTTGATGAAATCGATGCCGGAATCAGCGGCAAGACGGCGTGGAAGGTCTCTGAAAAGATGGCGATTCTCGGAAAGGAGCATCAGGTCATCTGCATTACGCATCTGCCGCAGATCGCAGCGATGGCGGATGAGCATTTCATCATTGAGAAGGAGAGTCAGGAGGCTTCGACCAAGACAGAGATTCGTCCGCTTGAGAGAGGGCAGATGATCGAGGAGATCGCAAGACTGCTCGGAAGTGATACGATCACGGAGACGGCGCTGCAAAGCGGCGAAGAATTGAAAAAAATGGCAGATGAGGTAAAACGCTACTAAAGTAAACATGGAAAAGCTTCACATACTAAGAGTGTCGGCAGCGCCGGCGCTCTTTTTTTGACGATGTAAAATACGAAAGGAGGAGGCAGGATGAGGCAAGGTGATATAAGCGATATCAGACGGTTCTATTACCGGTATTTTTTATGGGTACTGTTGTTTGCAGCCTGCGGTATGCTGACGATCTGTGTCTACGGTCAGCTGCAAAAGGCGGTGCCGGACAGCCTGAATATCAGACAGGGAGAGGAGGAAAAACTGAAGTTTTTCGTTCCGGTTTCAGCTGCGATTTACGAGGACTCCGTTCTGGCAAGTGGACTGGGAGGCGTGCAGTCCGAAAAGACAGAAATGAAAAAAATTGAGGTGGATACGACCAGGGCGATGGTCAGGAAGGCAAACGAGTACAATTATTACCAGATGGATCTGAAGCTTTTTGGTGTAATCCCGCTCAAAACAGTCGATTTGAATGTCTTGACCGAAAGGAGCATCTATCCGGTCGGACTTCCGATCGGTATATACGTCAAGACAAACGGTGTCCTTGTTGTGGATATGTCCTCCTTTGAGAACCGTGATGGCATGAACGTTGAACCGGCAAAGCATGTCCTTCAGAAGGGGGATTATATTTTGAAGGTTAATGAGGAGCCGGTCGGAGGAAAGCAGGAGCTCATTTCCAAAATCAGGCAGAGCGGTGGGGAGGATCTGATCTTTACGCTTCTCAGAAACGGAGCGGAGACAAAGGTGCGCTGTACGCCGGAGCTTGCCGATGACGGGGAGTATAAGCTCGGCATCTGGATTCGGGACAGCGCACAGGGAATCGGCACCTTGACGTATCTGGATGAGAACGGCAGATACGGTGCGCTCGGACATGGAATCAATGATGTGGACACGAATGCACTCATGCTGCTCAAATACGGCGGAATATACAGGGCGGATATTGTCGGAATCGAGAAGGGAAAGAGCGGACATCCGGGGGTACTGACCGGGGTCATCTCCTTTGAGGATGAATATCAGCTCGGAAATGTCACGGAAAACACGCAGGGGGGAATCTTCGGACAGCTTTCCGGAAGTGAGAAGAACTCGCTTGGACTGACCGGGATGCCGATCGCCCTCAAACAGGAAATCCGTATCGGGGATGCCAAAATACTATGCAAAATCGGTGAGACAAGCAAGCTCTACGATGTGGAAATCACCAAAGTACATTATTCCAGTGAGGATGACAACCGCGGCATTGTTCTGGCAATTACCGATCAGGAGCTTTTGAGCCTGACAGGCGGTATCGTACAGGGCATGAGCGGAGCGCCGATTATCCAGGACGGAAAGGTCGTCGGCGCAGTGACCCATGTGCTCATCAACGATCCCACAAGAGGCTATGGGATTTTTATTGAAAATATGCTGTAGCAGTTTGTCCTATTGGGGCAGGTAACATTGCCCTATTGTGGCAGGTATTCTCGTTGACTTATTACTCATAATTGATTACAATGGAATATAGCAGTTTCAGACGAAATGTGTTGAGAAGCATGAAAAAATGTAAGTTATGAAAGGCAGGTTATCAATTTGAACAAAAAGATCATGTTGGGTAATGAGGCGATTGCCAGAGGCGCTTATGAGGCCGGAGTCAAGGTGACAAGCGCTTATCCGGGTACGCCAAGTACGGAGGTCAGCGAGAACGTTGTCAAATATGACGGGATTTATGCAGAATGGGCACCGAACGAGAAGGTAGCTACGGAGGTGGCAATCGGTGCATCGATGGCGGGAGTCCGCTCGATGACGATGATGAAGATGGTCGGTCTGAATGTGGCATCCGACCCGCTTTACACCGTTTCTTATATCGGTGTAAACGGAGGTATGGTGCTCGTCGTTGCGGACGACCCGGGAATATACAGTTCACAAAATGAGCAGGATACGAGAATGATTGCGCGCGCAGCAATGGTTCCTGTTATCGAACCGTCCGACAGTGAGGAGGCAAGGGTTTTTACGAAGAGAGCCTATGAGCTTTCCGAGGAGTATGATACGCCGGTGATCTTAAGGACGACGACGAGACTTGCGCACTCGCAGGGCGTTGTCAATTTAGAGGAGCGCGTTGAGCCGGACGATAAAGTATATGAAAGAAATATTGCAAAAAATGTCATGATGCCGGGCAATGCAATCAAACGCCACATCTTTGTCGAGGAGCGTTTAAACCGGATGGCGGAGGATGCCAATACGCTTGATATAAACCGCGCAGAGTATGGCGACACAAAGATCGGTGTCATTACAAGCGGCATTCCTTATCAGTATGTGAAGGAAGCGCTTCCGGATGTATCGGTGCTCAAGCTCGGTCTTGTGCATCCGCTTCCGAAAAAGCTGATTGCGGAATTTGCCGGGAAGGTCGAAAAGCTCTATATTGTCGAGGAGCTTGAGCCGGTCATTGAGGAACAGGTTCGCGCGATGGGCATCGAATGTATCGGAAAAGAGATTTTCACCGTGCAGGGCGAGTACAGCGCTAACCTTTTGAGAAAAGCAATCTTAGGACAGCAGCCGGAGCTTGAAGCGCCGGCACAGGCACCGGCAAGACCGCCGATCCTCTGCCCGGGCTGTCCGCACAGAAGTACCTATTCGGTACTGAAAAAGTTAAAAATACATGCGGCAGGCGACATCGGGTGCTATACACTCGGGGCTGTCAATCCGCTCGGCGTTGTCGATACAACCGTCTGTATGGGCGCAAGCATCTCGACACTTCACGGGATGGAAAAGGCGAAGGGGAAGGAGTATATCAAAAACTGGGTCGCAGTCATCGGCGATTCGACGTTTTTACATACGGGTGTGAATTCCCTGATGAATATGGTATACAATCAGGCGACGGGAACGGTGATTATTCTGGATAACTCCACGACCGGTATGACCGGGCATCAGGATCATGCCGCAACCGGAAAGATGTTAAACGGCGAGCCGACCTATGCGGTGAATCTCGATGATTTGTGCCATGCGATCGGGGTAAGGCATGTCGAGGTCGTTGACGCATTCGATGTCGAGAGGCTGGAGAAGGTCATTAAGACCGAGGTCGCAAGGGATGAAGTGTCCGTGATTATCGCACAGTCTCCTTGTGCGCTCCTTAAGAGCTTTGTGCCAAAAGGAAAATGCTATGCGCTTCCGGAAAAATGTAAAAAATGCGGACAGTGTCTTGTGCCGGGATGTCCTGCACTCACCAAGAATGAGGACGGCACGGTGGCGATTGACGAGACGATGTGCAACGGCTGCGGTCTGTGCATGAGCAGATGTAAATTTGATGCAATTCAGTTAAAAAAGAGGGGAGAATAACAATGGCAGAAACGAAGAATATTATGATTGTCGGTGTCGGCGGACAGGGGACGCTCCTCACAAGCAGAATTTTAGGCGGAATTACGATCGGGGCAGGCTATGATGTGAAGCTTTCCGAGGTGCACGGAATGGCACAGCGCGGCGGAAGCGTTGTGACCTATGTGCGTTATGGGGAAAAGGTCGCCGAGCCGATTGTGGAGGAAGGGCAGGCAGATGTGCTCATCGCATTTGAGAGGCTCGAGGCACTCCGCTATGCACACTTTCTGAAAAAGGACGGAGTTCTGATCGTCAACGACCAGAGAATCGACCCGATGACGGTCGTGACCGGAGCCTTCGAATACCCGGAGGGCATTATCGAGCAGCTTTCGCAGAAGTATAAGGTCGTGCCGGTCGATGCGATGGGCGAGGCGTTAAAGCTCGGCAATTCGAGAGTGTTCAACACGATTATTCTCGGTGTGGCAGCGAAGAATATGGACTTTGAGAAGGAAGCATGGGTCGAGGTAATCAAAAATACCGTGCCGCCGAAAACGGTGGATATGAATTTGAAAGCATTTGAAGTGGGCTATGCAATCGCATAGTGCGGCGCACCCGAATTCGTAAGATGCCGGGAGCAAAAGCCCTTCGGTCATTTTCTGCATACCATATACAGCACTTTCAAATAAATTTGAGCACTGCATATGGCATGCAGAAAGGTGCTTACGCACCTTTTGCCCCCGGCATCATTCGTATGCAAATGACTGACATGACGAAAGGTTTTTACAGCTATGATTATTGATATGCACACGCACACATTCCCAGACAAAATTGCAGAAGCGACGATTGCGCATATGGAGCAGGAGATTGTGACAAAGCGTGGATATGAGGTAAAGAGCAAGGTGGCGGGGACGCGCAATGCGCTGAGCCGCTCGACAAAGGAAAACGGCATCGACCTTTCCGTCGTGGTGCCGGTGGCGACAAAGCCGGAGCAGTCCGCCAGCATCAATCGCTTTGCGCTGAAAACGAACGAGAGCACGGAGGAAACACGTGTGTTCTCGTTTGGGGCGATCCATCCGGACAATACGGATTATAAGGAAATACTAAACGATGTCAAGGCGATGGGGCTGAAGGGAATCAAGCTTCACCCCGACTATCAGGGAGTCGAGTTTGACGATGAGAGATATGTCCGCATTATGGATTATGCCGCGAACCTGGGGCTCATCATTGTGACCCATGCGGGGGAGGATATCGGGCTCCCGGAAAAGATTCACTGCACGCCGGATATGGTGCTGCATGTGCTTGACCGGATACAGCCGGAGAAGCTGGTGCTGGCGCATATGGGCGGTTGGAACATGTGGGATGAGGTGGAGGAGAAGCTTGTGGGAAAGCAGGTCTATCTGGATACCGCCTTTGTTTTTGAAAAGGAAACGTCTCATATGGAGAAGGAACAATTTTTAAGAATGGTCAGCCGTCACGGCGCGGATCGGATTTTATTTGCCACGGACAGTCCGTGGTCGGATCAGGGGCAGTCTGTCCGGCATATCCGTCAGATGGGGCTGAAGGAGCCGGAGGAGAGCCGGATTCTCGGAGAAAACGCAGCAGGGCTGCTTGGACTTTCTTCACTGCCTGTATGATGTGATTCGAGGGTCAAAAGATTATAAAAAGGATGAGAGGAAACAAAAATGCCGAT
>JAFUZE010000272.1 GCA_017476765.1 Lachnospiraceae bacterium | reverse complement strand
CATCGTCGTTGTCATCAGCGCCGAGAGAGCAATGATGCTGGCATGATACTTCTTTGCCCGCTCGATGATGTCCTCGCCCTTTACATCTTTTCCGACTTAAATGACCTGAAAGCCATAGTTTTTGAGCATCAGGGCGACAAGATTTTTGCCGATATCGTGAATATCGCCTTCGACGGTGGCAATCACGACGGTCGGCATCTCCTTGCCGGTATTCTCCTCAAGCAGCATCGGCTCAAGATATTCAATCGAATTTTTCATCGCCTCCGCACTGGCAATGAGCTGAGGCAAAAAATACGTTCCCTTGTCAAACAGCTCCCCGACCTCCTGAATTGCCGGAAGGAGCAGCTCATCGAGAATCTGCTTCGGCTTTTTGCCTCCCTCTAATATCTGTTTCGTGATTTCGACGATCTCACCCTTTTTCCCTCGCAGCACTGCAAGCCGGAGCGCCTGCTCGCTTCCGCCTTCCGCTGACACTCCCGGAGCCTGCCCTCCGGCAGCTTTCGCACCGTCTTTTATGTCTCCGCCCTGCAAGCCGTCCTTTTTGACGACCGCAAGCGTCTCGCCTCGTTCCTTTTGCTCATTCATCAACTCGATATAGCGGACATCGGCATCCTCCTTGTTCAGCAGTAAATCCGATGCATATGCCGCATTGACCAAAAGCCGCTGGGACGGATTGGCAATCGCCATCGTCAGTCCGCTCGCAATCGCCATCGTCAGAAATGCCGTATTGACATACATGCGCTCCGGCAGACCAAACGAAATATTGGAAAGACCGCAGATCGTCGCAAGTCCGAGGCTTTTGCAGTAGGCGATCGTTTCCAGCGTCTCCAGCGCCGCATTCTTGTTTGCGCCGACCGTCGCAACGAGCCCGTCCACGACGATATCCTCCTTGCTCATGCCCAGCTCCAGCGCCCGATCCATGATCGTGTGTATGATTCTCTTTTTCTCGTCCAGATCCTTCGGAAGTCCCTCATCCGATAACGGCAGCAGAATAAACATCGCACCGTATTTTTTTGCCATCGGCAGGAGCGGCTCGAATTTGACCTTCTCCAGAGAGATGGAATTGATCAGCGCCCTGCCCGGATATTTCCTGAGTGCCGCCTCCAAAACATCCACATGGGAGGAATCAAGCGAAAGAGGCAGATTCGTCACATTTGCGATCTCATCTAAAGCTTTCAGCATCGTCTCCTTCTCGTCGATGCCGCTCATGCCCATGTTGACATCGAGGATACTCGCTCCGTGCTCCTCCTGCTGGACGGCAAATTCGGTCACGAGTGAAAAGCTTCCGTTCCTAAGCTCCTCCTGCAGCTTTTTCTTTCCGGTCGGATTGATCCGCTCACCGACAATCAGAAACGGGTCATCGAGCGAAAACGAGAGCGTCTGCCGCTCGGAGGTCAGATACCGGACACCGGACGGACGGCGCAAAAGCGGCACCTTACCATTGACCTCTTCGGTCACCTCTCGGATATACGCATCGTCCGTGCCGCAGCAGCCGCCCAGAATCGAGGCCCCCTGCCTGATGACGTGAAGCATCTCCTCGCCGAATACATCCGCCTGCATATCGTAATAGGTGCTCCCGTCCTGCGCCAGCTTCGGAAGCCCGGCATTTGGCTTTGCAATGAGCGGAACCGTGCTGACCGCCGCCATCCGGGCAATCACCTCGCTCATCTGCTTCGGTCCCGTCGAGCAGTTTGCACCCATCGCCGCCACGCCGAGCGCTTCGAGAACGACCGCCGCCGTTTCCGGATTTGTCCCATAGAGCGTCCGGTTATCCGTCTCAAACGTAATCGTTGCCAAGACCGCGAGACTGCACACTTCCTTTGCCGCAATGACTGCCGCCCTTGTCTCCTGAAGGCTCATCATCGTCTCGATAATAAGCAGATCGGCTCCCGCATCCGCCAAATAACGAATCTGCTCCCGGTAAACGTCCAAAAGCTCGTCAAAGGTCATCGTCCCCATCGGCTCAAGCTGTCTGCCGGTCATCGTCACATCTCCCGCGACAAAGACCTTCGCATCCTCTGCAATCCATCCCTCTGCCTTCGCTTTGCGGATTGCCTCCTTCGACAGAGCGACCAGCTCCCTGTTAATTTTCTCAATCTCATCCTGCAGCCCGTATTCGGCAAGCTTAATCCGGTTGCTTGTAAACGTCGGTGCATACAAAATGTTCGTTCCTGCCCGCAGATACGATTTTTGCAGATCGATGAGCGCATCCGGATGTTCCAGTATCCATTTT
>JAFUZE010000271.1 GCA_017476765.1 Lachnospiraceae bacterium | reverse complement strand
TGTAACTGTTAAAAATATCTGTTAAAATAAAGGAGTTACAATCGGGATTTATGGAGGTGTTTGAAATGTATATTGAGGGCAGATTTTGGAATAACTATATTGGTGATACGGATGATAGTTTAACATTGGTGGAATATCTTGCCGATAAGCATAAAACTGAATTATCTATGGAGGAAATCTTTTCTGATTTAGGATTTGATAAGCGAAATGGAAATTTTCGATATTCTGAATCTCCAATAACAGTAGAACTCAAAAATATAAATTCAGAATATGACGAAAATTTCGTTGAGTTTTATTATGCAATTGACTTAGTTGTAGACCTTGCTGCTATACTTTTGGAATGTAAACATAATGGTAATGTAGACTTACGAGAATTGTTTGGAGATGATTTAGAAACACCAGAACCAATTATTTGTATTACATCGACACAGAAAGAAGATGAAATAATAAATAATACACTAATGGAATTTATTTCTGCACCTCTTGAGTTTGATTTAAGTGAAATGTGTCCAGAAGAAGATATGTTTGAAATGGCGGAAGTATGTGAGAATTTAAGAAAAGAATTGTATGTGAATTAGATAAAGCAGGAAGATGGCAAAATATAGAATATGATTTTGTGGTTGTAATTTCCCGCGTTTCTTAGTATAATAACAGTATCCTGAAATGTGCGATAACTCTTGTTGTTTTGAACCTACATTTACTTTAAACGGGATTCCTATATTGGCACGCGGATGTCAGGCCTCCATCATGCAGGGGAAGGCAGAAACGTTGTTTGCGGTTACCCACCTAGCGCTGCTAGGAGTCAAAAGAAACGAACCGGCATTTTGTGTCACAAAAGAAAAAACAGTCCTTCGAGGGCTGTTTTTTCTTACTGTGAAGAAGTAAGAAACTGTTCAAAAATAACGAACAGCACGATCGAAGAAAAATCCTGCGTACTATTAAAAAGTTATTTCTGAACAGTTCCTAATATATGGAAAACGGTCGGGTTATAGAATGAAGAGAAGAAGAGCTGGTAGTTTTGATAAAAACAGAAACGGAAATGCGTGCAGACCTTCCGGAGCGTACAAATGGATTATGCTCGTCGGAGGCTGCCTTTTGACGGCGGGTCTGGTGCTTGGGATTCTGTCGATTCTCCGCGTCACCGAAAAGCCGCAGGCGCAGGGGGAGTACATAGAGAGGGCGGATGCGGACCTGCTGCTTCGGGAATTGGAGCTTGGCAGCCTTTTGACAGAGCAGAAAGATGCACAGGGGCAGGAGCAGAAGGACGCACTGGAGCAGGGAGCGCAGGAACAGAAGGACGCACAGGAGCAAGCGGCGCAGGAGCAGGGAGTGCAGGAACAGGAAGAGACGCTGGAGCAGGGAGCGCAGGAACAGAAGGACGCACAGGAGCAAGCGGCGCAGGAGCAGGGAATGCGAGAGCCGGAAGAAGCGCAGGAGCAGGCAGCGCAGCAGAACGGAGAGAAGGATTACCTGACATACGGTGAATATTTACAGATTCTGGATGCGATCTATCAAAAAGTGCCGGAGCTTTATACAAAGGAAGCTTACGAGTATGACAAAAAGCAGGCGCTCTCCACAGATTATGCCAAAAAGCATTTTCTGCTGCGGGAGGATTTCCTGCAGGTGTACTATTCGCTTGCCGGGACGCTTGTGCCGGATAAGGAAATCAGGGAAAGCTCCTTCCGGGTGCTCGGAGGCGAGAGCGAGGTGCTGACGCTGTCAGGAGAGCCGGCTCTAAAGGGGCGGATTCTTGCTGCGGACGGTGCTGCGGCTTCGATGGAGGAGGCAGAGTTTTATGAGCTGGAATTTGCCGATTATGAGGCAGCGCTGTATCGGCGCGTGAGAGCGGTGGTGAGTCTGGACAGAGTCGTCCTCGTGCTGGATACCGAGGACGCTCCCTTTGAACTGAAAAAGGCGTGGCTCAGCAGTAATACGGAGGAAGGGCTGTATGTCTGCTATAAGGACCTGATGTTCCGTTTTCCTTACAACAGGGAGGTCTTTGACGATTTTGAAAAGATCGTGGATGTGACGGTGTCGGACGGAGGCTTGCGTGAGGTAAAGGTGTATCGGGAGATGGTCAGCGGCAAGCTGCTCGGCATTACGGACGACCGCATTGAGCTGGTGGGAGCCGGCAGTTACGGCTATGCGCCTGATATACAGGTATATAAGCTTTACGGGGAGAAGGAGACGTACGCTCTGCAGGACTTAAAGATCGGCTATGCGTTTACCGATTTTGTTCTGGATGATGAGACGATCATCGCCGCATTGGTGACGAGGGAGGAGAACATGGAAAATATCCGTGTGCTCGTCAAAAGTCAGGATTTTGCTTCGGATTACCACGAGGAGGTAACGGTCACGGCGGAATGCGATTTTGTGCTTTTTGCCGGGGAGGAGCAGACAGAGTATCCCGCGGGAGAGACGCTTCGGTTTAAGCCGGGAGATGCCGCCTTTGAAAAGGGACGGGTGAAGCTTGTCCCGAAAAATCTGACGGGTACAATTCGCATCGACAGCCTCAGGCGCGCACAGGGAACCCCTTCCTATCATGGCTTTTTGGAGCTGGCGGATAAGGAAGAGGGCATTGTTGTAATCAACGAGCTTTTGCTGGAGGAGTATTTGCATGCGGTCGTGCCGAGCGAAATGCCGTCGTCCTATCCGATGGAAGCGCTCAAGGCACAGGCGGTCAGCGCCAGAACGTTTGCGTACAAAAATATGCAAAGATCCGGCATTCCGGCGCTTGGTGCGCATGTGAATGACAGCACCGCCTATCAGGTGTACAATAACATTACCCAGAATGAGAGAACGACGCTTGCCGTGCGCGGGACACAGGGGAAGGTGCTGACCTACCGCGGAGCGCTGGCTGACACCTACTATTATTCGACCTCGTGCGGTTACTCGACCGACTTGAGTGTCTGGGGCGGGAATGTGAACGTGGAGGATTCCCATCTGCGGGCGAGGCACCTGGCGAAAGAGGCAGACGAGATGACGGCGGCAGACAAAAAAGGCGATGTCTTGAAGCTGCGGGAGGAGGAAGCGTTCCGGGAGATGATTACGTCCGTCGATCCGTCGGATTTTGAGAAGGAGCAGGAATACTACAGATGGACCTATGAGACGGTGCTGAATGTGGATTTACTTGCCAAACGGCTCACCGAGAGACAGAAAGCAAGACCCGATCAGATTCTGACAAAACAAAGAGACGGCAGCTTTGCCGAGCAGGAAATCGGAAGCCTCGGGAGCATTCAGGGGCTCGAAGTAACAAAGAGAAGTGAGGGCGGAGCTGCCTGCGAATTGACGATTTATGGAAAAAAACAGACAATTCGGGTATTGTCTGAATACAACATTCGATATATACTTTTGAATGAGACAAAACAGGTTGTCACGCACAAGGGCAGGAGCGCAGACGTCTCATCGCTGCTTCCGAGCGGCTTTTTGATCGTCGAGACGATGGGCGGGGAGGAAGTGGAATCGCTTCGGATTACCGGAGGAGGCTACGGTCACGGAATCGGCATGAGCCAGAACGGCGCTAAGGTGATGGGCGAGGATGGCTATCTGTTTGATGAGATTTTGAAGTTCTTTTTTGAGGGAATTGATGTGACAGATGCCGATCAGCTTTAGCGGACTGCGCACATAGGTGGATAGTATGAAAAAATTAGTACGGCTGCTATATGCATTTTCCGATGAGACGAACAGCAAGCATTTAGGTGCGTATGCTTCCAGTGCGGCGTTTTTTATGTTCTTATCGCTCATCCCGATTTTGCTTTTGCTCTGTTCGGTGATTCCTTACACGCCGATCACAGAGGCAAATCTGATGAACATTATGAGGCAGGTTCTTCCGGATACGATCGTTCCGCTTGCAATCAGCATCGTTGCCGAGGTATACGACAAGTCGGGGGCGATTGTGTCTGTGACGGCGATTGCGACGATCTGGTCGGCGGCGAAGGGTATTCTGGCATTGGTGCGCGGACTCAATGTCATCAATGATGTAAAGGAAACGAGAAATTATATTGTACTCAGACTGCAGTCCTGTCTGTATACGCTGATTTTGCTTGCCTCTATTGTGCTGATGCTGATGATCGTCGTATTCGGGGGCGTATTAGTCGATGCGATTGTCGAGTGGCTGCCGCGTGCGGTTTATCTGTTGGAATTTTTGATGAATATACGCTTTATTTTTTCCCTTTTCATTTTGACGATCTTTTTTATTGTTTTGTACTCCTGGCTTCCGAACACGAAGGTGCGCTTCAAGACGCAGATACCGGGCGCAGTTTTTACAAGCGTAGTCTGGTCTGCGTTTTCATGGGCATTTTCCTTCTATGTGAACCGGTTTTCCGCATTCAGTATGTACGGAAGTCTTTCCACCCTGATTGTAGTGATGATCTGGATGTATTTTTGTATGTATATTATTCTGCTCGGCGCGCTGATCAATCGGTTCTTTCTGCCTGCCAACGAGTATTTGTGGAGAAAGCGGGTGCTTGGCAGAAAGAAGAAGCGTTAGTAGGTTTTATGATAATTTGCAGATGATTGCGAAACTCTCTTCTCCGATATCAGGATATGTACAAAATAACGAAAACGAGGGCGACTCAGCCACCGCTTGGAGCCCGACTTTCGTTATTTTGTACATATCCGTCCGGGGCTCGAAGTGTTTCGCAGCTACATAAGGAAACGCTGATTAAATCAGCTTTTCATTAGATTGCTCCGCATGGATGCGCAGAAATTCGCTGTGGAAAGGCACTTTGTGCCTGCGAATTTCGCGCGGGAAACACTTAATCAGTGTTTCCCTAATGAAAATTTATATTGAAAGGATGACAGATGAAGGACGCATTTATTGAGTTAAAAGGACTGACGAAAAATTTTGACAGCCAGCAGGTGCTAAAGGGCATTGATCTGACGATTTACAGAAATGAATTTCTGACGCTGCTCGGACCGTCCGGGTGCGGAAAGACGACGACGCTGCGCATGATCGCCGGCTTCGAGGAGCCGAGCGGCGGCGAGATTTTGTTTGACGGGGTGGACATCTCAAAAGTCCCTGCATACAAGCGGGAGGTCAACACCGTCTTTCAGAAATATGCGCTTTTTCCGTTCCTGAATGTGTTTGACAATGTCGCATTCGGTCTGAAAATCAAAAAGATGGACAAGACGGTCATCGAGCACAAGTGCATGCGGATGATCGAGCTGATGGGGCTCAAGGGGTTTGAAAAGAGGGATGTCTCGAGTCTCTCCGGCGGTCAGCAGCAGAGAGTTGCGATTGCGCGCGCACTGGTCAATGAGCCGAAGGTCCTGCTTTTGGATGAGCCTTTAGGAGCGCTGGACGCAAAGCTCAGAAAGGAAATGCAGACGGAGCTTAAGAGGATTCAGAAGGAGGTCGGCATCACGTTTATTTTTGTGACGCACGATCAGGAGGAGGCTCTGTCGATGTCGGATACGGTCGTCGTGATGAACGAGGGAATCATCCAGCAGGTCGGCAGTCCGGAGGATATCTATAATGAGCCGGAGAACCGGTTTGTCGCGAGCTTTATCGGTGATTCCAACATTATTGAGGCGGTCATGAAGAAGGATCTGCTCGTCAGCTTTGACGGGTTCGATTTTGACTGCGTGGACAAAGGCTTTAAGGATAATGAAAATGTTGAGGTCGTCATCCGTCCCGAGGACATCGATCTCGTGAAGCCGGAGGAGGCAAAGCTTAAGGGGACGGTCAAGACGATCACCTTCAAGGGCGTTCACCATGAAATTATCGTGGAAACAGGGAACCGGGACTACCTGATTCACACGACGGACTATTTTGAGCCGGGACTTGAGGTGGGAATCAGATTCGGACCGGATGATATTCATGTCATGTACAGAATGGACTGGGAGTAGGAGGCGTGTGCGATGAAACATTTTACAAGACTTGTCCGTCCGTACATCGTCTGGATGGTTTTAATTGTGGTACTTCCGCTTTTGCTGATTGTGCTTTACTCTTTTACAACGGGAGGCAATGAGCTCGTCAATATTCGGTTCACGCTGGATAATTTTAAGAAAATCGGTGAACCGATTTATTTTGATGTGTTCAAAAAATCGATGCTGCTTGGTATTGTCTCCGTGCTGATCTGCCTTGTCTTTGGCTATACGCTTGCGTACATGATCACCAAATACAGCGAGAAGGCACAGAATTTTCTCATCCTGCTCGTCACGATCCCGATGTGGATCAACACGCTGCTGCGCACCTACGCATGGATCAGCATTCTGTCCGACAACGGGCTTTTAAACCGGCTGCTTGTTCTGCTGGGGCTCGAGCCGGCGACAATGATGTATACGGATGCTGCCGTGATGCTCGGGTTAGTCAGCGATATGCTCCCGTTTATGGTCATACCGATTCATACATCCATCCGCAAGATCGACAAATCGCTGATCGAGGCTTCCCATGATCTGGGGGCAGGCAATTTTCAGACGTTCTGGCAGGTCATTTTTAAAATGTCGATTCCGGGTGTCATTAACGGAGTCATGATGACCTTCCTGCTCTCGATCTCCACGTTTGTCATTCCGAAGCTGCTCGGCGGCGGGCAGTACATGCTGATCGGCAATCTGATCGAGACGCAGTTCATTTCGGTCGGAAATTGGAACTTCGGCAGTGCCATATCCATCCTTTTGACGCTCTTAATTGTGATCGGCATTTCACTGATGAAAAAATTTGACAGAGAAGAGAAGGAGGAGAACGGATGAAAACAAAAAAAGCCCGCATTGCCTCCGCAGTGTATATTACCCTCTGCTTTCTTTTCTTTTATCTGCCGATTGCGGTGACGATGTTTTATTCGTTCAATAAATCGAAGTCACTGACGAATTTTACCGGGTTTTCGCTGACATGGTATGCGCGTCTGATTGAGGATGGCTCGATCATGAAGGCGGTTTATGTATCGATTACGATCGCATTTTTTGCGACGATTCTCTCAACGGTGCTCGGCACGATCACCGCGATCGGTCTGTCCCGCTGCCGAAAGGTATTAAAGGACGTGATTTTGAATGTCAACAATCTGCCGATCATGAATCCGGATATTGTCACGGCGATCGGACTGATGATCCTTTTCTCATCGATCATGTTTGAGAAAGGGTATCTCACGATGCTGCTCAGCCACATTGCATTTTGTACGCCATATGTCATTACGAGCGTTTATCCGAAGGTGCGTAATCTTGACCCGAATGTCGCGGAGGCGGCGCTCGATCTGGGAGCTACGCCGTTTCAGGCGCTCACGAAGGTGCTGCTTCCGATGCTCAAGGACGGCATTTTTGCAGGCATGCTGCTCGCGTTTACGATGTCGTTTGACGATTTCGTTATTTCCTATTTCGTGACGGGAAATGGCGTGCAGAATATTTCCATCATCGTCTACAACATGACAAAGCGCACGAATCCGACGATCAATGCGCTCTCGACGATCGTCATTTTAGTCATTGCGCTGACGCTGATTCTCATCAATGTGACACCTGCAATCGTAAAAAATGCGATGAAATATGTGACGGCGGGACTTGTGTTTATCATTGTGTTCGTCTCCGTATTTACCGGCATGCAGGGTGCGCAGAAGACGCTCCGCGTATACAATGCAGGCGAGTATGTCGATCCGGCGATGCTCGAGGCATTTGAGCAGGAATATGACTGCCGGGTCGTCTACGAGACGTTTGATTCGAATGAGAGCATGTACACGAAGGTGAAGAGTGGTGCGGAATTTGACATTTTAATTCCGTCGGATTATATGATTGAACGGTTGATTCAGGAGAATATGCTGCAGCCGCTCGACTGGTCGCTCCTCACGAATGCGGACGGACTCGATCCGGCGATCATGGGCTTTGCATACGATCCGGACAATACGTATTCCGCTCCGTATTTTGTCGGGACGGTGGGAATCCTCTATGACAGAACCGTGGTCAGTGAGGAGGATCTGAAAGACGGCTGGGAGCTTTTGCGCAACGAAAAATATAAGGGCAATTTATATATGTACGATTCGGAGCGGGATTCGTTCATGGTCGCACTCAAGGCACTCGGGTATTCGATGAATACGAGTGATAAAGAGGAAATCAGACAGGCGTATGAGTGGCTTTTGGATCAGCGCGATACGATGGAGGTCGTGTACGCCGGAGACGATGTCATCGACAATATGATTTCGGGCAACAAGGCGCTTGCCGTCGTCTATTCGGGAGATGCTGCGTATATTATGTCGGAAAACCCGGATATGGGATATCTCGAACCGGCGGAGGGCACGAACGAGTGGTGTGACGGCATGGTCATCACGGATGCCTGTAACGATACGGAGCTGGCACATCAGTTCATCAACTATATGCTGTCCTACGATGTCGCATATGCCAATTCCGCCTATGTAGGATATACCTCCCCGATTTTAGCGGTCACCGAGGAGCTTGCCGGAACGGATTTTGAAGGCATCAATTCGTATGCGCCGGACTTCGGGTATGGGAAAAATGAGGTGTTCCGCTATCAGGAGACGGAGATCAAGCAGTATTTTGCCGATCTTTGGACGAAGGTGAAAGCATATTAGAGGACGATTTTACTCTTGACAGACACCGTCCCGATGTCCTAAACTAGAAAGCAAAGAAAAATACAAATATGTTTGAAATGCATGGAAGGTGTATGAGTAGTTTCACATGTTTCTGTCAGAGAGAGGAAATCATCGGCTGGAAGTTTCCTTCGGTTCAGGTGTGAGGCGAAGTTCCCACCGGAGCAGCTGCGCTGAACGAGCGAACGGAAGTAGGCGCAGACGGCACGCCCGTTACGCGTACTGAGAGCCTGAGATTGTTCGGGAATGTGGGTGGTACCGCGGATTAGCAAGTAGATTCGTCCCTTGTATGATGTATGTCGTGCAAGGGATTTTTATTTTGCAGAAAATTCCGCTTCATTTCCGACCGGATAAAAAACGCTCCGGGAGGACGCGGCTCTTTGCTGCGTTGATGCGAAGGAAAACATATTTAGGAAAGGATACTACGATGAAAGAAAAATTAGCGGCAATTAAGGCAGAGGCATTGAAGCAGATCGAAGCGTCGGATGCCCTGGAAAAACTGAATGATGTAAAAGTAAATTTCCTCGGGAAAAAGGGAGAGCTGACAGCTGTCTTAAAGAGCATGAAGGAGGTCGCTCCGGAGGATCGTCCGAAGGTCGGGCAGCTGGTGAACGAGACGAGAGAGCAGATCGAGGAGGTTTTGGAGCAGGCGAGAGTCCGTATGGAGCGCGCAGCAAGGGAGATGCAGATGAAAGCGGAGGTCATTGACGTGACGCTTCCGGCAAAGAGAAACCATACCGGACACCGTCATCCGAACACGATCGCAATGGAAGAGGTCGAGCGCATCTTTATCGGCATGGGCTACGAGGTTGTCGAGGGACCGGAGGTGGAGACCGACTATTACAACTTTGAAGCTCTGAATATTCCGGCAGATCATCCGGCGAAGGATGAGCAGGACACGTTCTATATTAACGGGGATTTCCTGCTCCGTACGCAGACCTCGGGAACGCAGGTGCATGTGATGGAGAAGGGAAAGCTCCCGATCCGCATGATCGCACCGGGAAGAGTATTCCGTTCGGATGAGGTCGATGCGACGCATTCGCCGTCCTTCCATCAGATCGAAGGACTGGTCATTGATAAACACATTACCTTTGCGGACTTAAAAGGAACGCTCGCAGAGTTTGCAAGAGAACTGTTCGGAGAGGATACGAAGGTTAAGTTCCGCCCGCATCATTTTAACTTTACAGAGCCGAGTGCAGAGGTCGATGTCTCCTGCTTTAAGTGCGGCGGAAGCGGCTGCCGTTTCTGCAAGGGCTCCGGATGGATTGAAATTCTCGGCTGCGGCATGGTGCATCCGAACGTGCTTCGCATGAGCGGTATTGACCCGGAGGAATATACCGGATTTGCATTCGGCATCGGTCTGGAACGTATTGCCTTATTAAAATATGAGATTGACGATATGCGGCTTCTTTATGAGAACGACGTCCGTTTCCTGAAGCAGTTTTAACGGAGTTAGAAGAGCTATCTATAAAAGATTATGAGACAG
>JAFUZE010000270.1 GCA_017476765.1 Lachnospiraceae bacterium | reverse complement strand
TCCTCTGCTCTACCAACTGAGCTATCTGGGCTAATCGGCGCTGCTTTGCAACCTCGATTATCGTACTATATTATGTCCCTTTTTGTCAACCTGTTTTTGCCCGTTCCGGTGATGCTTGGCTAATTTACATAGTTCCAAGGATTCCATTGCCCTACGGATTTTACGACAGTTGGATGGTACTGCGCATTTTTTCTGTCGGCTGATTCCTTTTTATGTGCATGGTGCCTTGTGTTGACAAGAGTTTGAAGGAAAATTTATCTTTATTTACGTTATACTCCTCGGCGAAAATGTCTTTTCCGAATTAGCCATTGGCTCAAGATATTCAATAACCCCCTGTAGATCTGTCAACTCTTTTTCAGACGCTTTCTCTGCATCCCTATTGTCTTATCAGTCCTTTTTTCCACTATCCAGCAGTGGAATGTAAAGCAATTTTGGGTTAAATAAATGCAGCTTTCCGCTCATCTTTGTCCTTCTTGCTTTTCCAAATAACAATATCTGCACGAGCCTGACCTTGTCCACGCTGAGAATTGTTGACTTTTAACTCCTGTGCCATCTGGTCTAAAGAGCAAGAGTGCAGATATACCTCTGTCTAACCTTTTCCTCTGGCTTAGCAACAAGCCATTTATTTGCTAATGGGCAAAACACCTTGCCATCTTTTTCCTGATATTCAAGCTTTGCCATTATTATTTTCCTCCGTTTGTATTTTCTTCAATTTCAGGCAAACTGGACAATTCCTGCAGTTTCTTTCGCAGGACATCCTTATCCGGCAGTTGTAATTGATACTGTGCTACCATCATGGGCGAGAGTGTCCGACTCATGGCATACTCGACTACCTCGTCATTTTTGGATGCGCACAGCAGTAGACCCACACTTGGATTCTCATCCGGCTTTTTGAGTTGTCTGTCCAGTCCCTCCAGATAGAAATCCATCTTGGAAACATATTCCGGTTTGAATTTTCCGACCTTCAGTTCCATTGCTACAAGGCAGCGCAGGCTGCGATGGAAAAACAGCAGATCGATTCGATAATCTTCTCCACCGACTTGTATCGGATATTCCTCGCCTACAAAAGTGAAATCCTTGCCCAATTCAAGAATGAAATCGCGCATTCCCTTGACCAGCGCCTTACGAAAGTCATTTTCGTGGAAGGCATCCGGAAGATCGAGAAATTCCACCACATACTGATCAAGGAACGGATTCTGCTTCGACTGTAGCGGTTCCGGCAGCAATTTGCTCTTGGAAAGCATATATCGCTCATAATAGCCGCTGTCCATCTGCCGCTCAAGTTGACGCTTACTATATCTCTCCTTAATGGCGAGACGCATATAAAATTCCCGTTCTTCATCACTTTTGCTACCAGACATAATGAGCAGATGATTCGTCCAGCTTAATTGTGTCACCAGTAGAGACACTTTTTCGTTTCCGGCGTAGGTCTCGTAAAACTGCCTCATACGATAAAGCCCACGGCGATTGAAACCTTTGATTCCGGGAAACTGATTTTGGATATAATCTGCAAGAGAATCGATATATCCGTCACCGTAGTTTGCTTCTTTCGATTTTTCTGATAGAAACTGCCCGACTTTTCTGTACATCAAAATCAGTTCTTCGTTTACCTTGCGATAAGCGTTGTTGCGGGCTTCTTCTATTATCTTCGCTATTTCAGCGAACGTATTATCAAGTTCGTTCATAGGTCATTTCCTTTCGGATAAGATTGTGTCACCAGTGGAGACACTTTTTATTTTTCTCCGCCTGTGCCTTTTCTATGGCTTTGCGGCGCTGGTAATCACGCTGATTCTTTGCATTCCGTGCCTTTTGACAATCCGGGATGCAGTCGTTCAACCGTTCACGCAGCTTCTCATATTCATCATATGGCTCTGTAAAGAATTCTCCCTCCGGCGGCTATTCCAGCGGATGCTCCGCAAGATACTTATTGCCGAGTTTCATCTCTTCCAGCAGATCACCGTTTGCCGCACTCAAATCGATATAGGGAATCTCCATATTCAACTTGTATCGCTCGAAATACGGAAGACCATGAAAATGTCTGCCTGTTTGGTACATCTCGTAGGCAGGCTCATTGTTCGCAAAGCAGATAGCCTCCAATGCAATGTAAAAACGTGCGGCATTATGCAGATTTTCCAAATCAGACATGAAATCCGCTATAGAGAAGATGCCGTCACGCGCCGCCGATCTCCCCAAAGCCGAGGATATCCGTATTCTTGTCTGCTCTGGATTCTATATATTCATCGTTCCAGTTATATGGCATCTGTGACCCCCTTTCGTTTAACTGTAAGTATGACCGTAAGCGGCTCGAATCAGATTACGATTACATCATAGTCTGCAATGGCATTAAACACAATACCAAATTGTAAATTCGCTTTGAATTTTCGCACCTTGACAACCGAATAATCCGAGCCGTGAGGGTTACCCGCCGGAGCACAGAGCGACGTCCAAAAGAGAGCCTGTCTAGAATCCCAATAACAACATGGAACTGTACTTCGGAGCAATCACGAACCGATGTGCTGTAAGGCTTTGAAATGGCTTTGAAATGGAGCAGGAAATTGGAGACTATGCAATATTTCTCCAATTTCTCATTTCATGCCGGTTTCTTTTTATAAATTTTATGGATCGCTTCGCTTATCATCATGACGTATAAAGGTCCTAAAAAAACTCCGGTAATGCCAAAGACCTTGATTCCGGCATAAACCGAAACAAGAATCAGAACCGGAAGAATATTCATTTTTTTGCCGATGAGTCTCGGCTCGAGCAGCTCTCTTGCCAGTGCGCTCACTAAAAAGGTGACAAGCAGAATGGTGCCTGAAACCACATCCTCATTCACATATTTCCAGAACATGTACGGAAGCAGCGTAATGCCTGTACCGACGAAGGGGAGCACATCGAGCAGTCCGGTCACAATGCCCAATATCCAGAAGGCACGGTTGCCCGCAAAGTAAAAGCCGACAATACAGATTGCCGCCACAACAACGAGTATGAGAACCTGTGCTTTAAAGAAGGACAAAATGAGATTACACATTTTCCGGAACATTGAAACCACTTCCTGATAACCGCCAAGCTGCATCATTTTTGCCTTCATCACTTCAAAGTCCTTGATGATCAGAATTGCCGCAATAATCATTACGACAAAAAAACTGACGACGGCAATTCCCGTTTTCAGATACGCAAGCGACTGGTTCATGATGCCGGGCACGATCTTGACCTGAATATCGTCGATAAAAATATTCACCCTCTCCAGTATGATATTTTCAATCTGATCTGCCTTGATGCCGATCGTCTGCTCCATCCTCCCGCTGCAGCTTTTTACAAGGGCACCAAACTGCTCCTTGTAATCATCGATACATTTGAGCTTATCGCATAGCCAGTGAATGCCGCAGCAGCAGACAAACCATCCCGCCACTCCCATCACGCCGAAAATGAG
>JAFUZE010000269.1 GCA_017476765.1 Lachnospiraceae bacterium | reverse complement strand
TCACTTGCAGTATCAGCATTACTATGTTATGCCAAAGCTTTCCGATATTCTTTTGACCGGAGCGGAGACCATGCATTTTTTTGATACACCGCTCTTTTTGACGAGAAGTAATCCACTTTCTCTGGAACAACTTGCATGGAAACGTATTTTTGACTTGCTTTTGTGTATCATTCTACTGATTCCGGCAAGTCCTTTTATGCTTTTTACGGCACTTGCCATCAAGCTCTGCGACGGAGGTCCGATTTTATACAAGCAGGTGCGGTGTACGACGAACGGCAGGGAGTTTCACATCTATAAATTCCGCAGCATGGTCGTCGATGCGGAAAAGGACGGTGTCGCGAGGCTTGCGACAAAAGAAGACTCCCGTATCACGCCGGTCGGTAAATTTATCCGCGCAACAAGATTGGATGAGCTGCCGCAGCTGTTCAATATTTTAAAGGGGGATATGTCGTTTGTAGGTCCGAGACCGGAGAGACCGGTTATTATTGAGAAGTATGTGAAGGATATTCCGGAGTTTGTGTACCGCACGAAGGTGAAGGCGGGACTGACCGGCTATGCCCAGATTTTCGGGAAGTACAACACGACACCGTATGACAAATTAAAGCTGGATACTTATTACATTGAACATTATTCCTTCGGACTGGATTTAAAAATTCTGATTCAGACCGTGAAGATCGTATTCCGCCCCGAGGCGACGGAAGGAATTGACAGCGGCAAGACGACCGCTGGCAGGAAGTAAGGCGAATACAGATAAAATAAGCCGGGCAAGACTCCTACTCAAAATGAGCAGGAGTTAATTTTTCGGTATAAAAGCCGGAAACACCGGATTCGTAAAAGCCTAAAGCCGCTTTCTTTTTGTTGACCGTATGCAGATAGATTTTCAGTCCATACGAATCGGCAAGTGCCTGAAACTCCTCGTTGTATTTCTTGTATTGCATCGTGATGATCGGAATATTCCTCTCCGCGCAAAACCGGCACACATCCTCAAAGTTGTCTGTTCCGCGCAGATAGAGCGTATAGATGGAGATTTGAAAAGGGTAAACGCTCAGGACTGCATCGTACATGTCGTCGTTATAAATCTGGACGATAAACCGGTCCAGACAGGAGAGTGCATCCTCCTGCCCGGCAAGTGTAAGGAGCATGGAAAAGTCCTCGGTGACCTGCTCCGGCTCCGTGTCCTTGCTGTCGGTGATGACGTAAATATCCGGATACTTTTTCATAAGTCTGAGCAGGTCGGCAGCGTCGAGCGGCGTATATTTCCCATAGAGAGGGGTGCTCATGAACTCCTCGTAGGTCGGAATGTAGCCCTCGTACTTGAAGAGTCCCTCCTGTCCGAGCTCCCGCTCCCAGTCGTGCCTTAAAACAAGCACATGATCCGAGGTCCACGAGAAATCCGTTTCAAAGACCCGCATCCCCTTTGCGTAATTGGACTGAAACGCTTCGAGGGAATTGGAGTATTTTCCGTTCTCAATTCCGCCAAGCGAATGTGCGATCAGAACCGGGTCGGAGTTTAAATCGGAAATGGTCGGACGGTGGCGGTAGTAATAGACGCCTGTGCCGATACAAAAGAACAGTGCGATGCCGAGGAAACAGCCTGCAAGGAGCCGGAGCTTTCGGGAACCGTGTTTTCCTGCGGCGGTAGGTTCTGCTTCCGTATTCTCGATGTGGGGTGTCGTGCCTTGATTGAGGTTCATAGCTGCTCCTTGTCTGTTTTCGCAATATAGTATTTGAAAATACCGTGCAGAGTATAACTGATAAAATATGCGAGGCTTGCCGGAACGGACAGCCCTGCATAGCGGTATGCCTTATAGGTCATGCGTGCGGATTTGAGCTTTGTTCCGGATTTTGAAGCGGAACTCATCCGATATTTCAGGTACGGTTTATTTAAGCCGACCGCAAAACCATACTTGCGTACAATCTCAAGCCATGTGATGTAATCCTCATGGCTGTCCTCATGCTCCATCGGAAATTCAAGAAGTACGTCGCGTTTTGCCAAAACGGCGGAGCAGGAAAGACTGTTGTGCTTTAAAATCTCCCGGTAGGTAATCCGCGGCTTGATCGGTATGATGTGCCCCGTCTGCGTGCCGTCTGCATGCAGCAGCTCCCTTGCGGTGGAGCTCAGCACGGCATCTGTCCGTTTCATCAGAGACAGCTGAGCCTTCAGCTTGCCCTCTGTCCAGTAATCATCCGCATCGAGAAAAGCAATATATTCACCGGCGGCGAGATTAACACCGCGGTTTCGGGAAGCGGCAGCACCGGAATTGCGCTCGTTTTTAATGTATTTGATTTTCTTGTTTTTTTGTTCATAAGAGCGTGCGATGGCAGCAGTCTCATCCTCAGAGCAGTCGTCGATAATGAGTATTTCCCTGACAAATGCCTGCCCTGTCGCTGAATCCACTGCCATACTAAGCGTTGCGCCGCCGTTGTAGACCGGTATCACGACGCTGATGCATTCCTCCATAAAGTCCTCCTGTTGCTGCCGTGCCATTTATACTCAGTAACGTAAATATCTGCCGGCACGTATAGCTTATAACGAGTGAACGCACTTAAGGCTTAAATTTGGAACGGCAGTTAATTGCGTTCACGAGTATAAAACTGTGATACATGACTCATATAATCTTATCTTACCAGACATAGGGCGCAATTTCCAGTGCCAACAGCTTGCTTTTTAAGGGGAATTGTATTAGACTGTTACTGTTCACGAAGTCGGAAGCAGCTGATCTTGCTGCTGTCTGTGAAATGTTTTAGGACGATAGAAGCGTTACATGGCTGAAAATGCCGGGAAGGAATATTCTGCTTTATGAAGGAAGAAAAGGAAATTCAAAGCAATCCGGGAAATGGTATCGATACAAACGGGAAATCCGGAGCGAAGCCTGCGGTACTTGTGCTCAAGGTGCTGATGACACTGCTTCTGTGCGGCATATTTCTTTGGTTTATGCAGAACAAGGATTTGAGTACGGTCAAAAAGACCGGATTATATGATACGGCAAAAATAATTAAAATGGCGGTTTTGAGCATTCTTTCGCTTGCCGCTGTCTGGCTTCCGAATCCGTTTAGGAAGAAAAAGAGGATTTGTACTGTTTTGCTGCTTGCCATAGCGCTGGCAGGCGGTGTGCTGAACTTTATCGGCATGGAGCTTGTCTCGGGAGATTTGACGCAGCTTCGGCATCTGGTCGGACTTTTGAATCTGATTGTCATATACTTTCTGATGCTGACCGTGTTTGCCGCCACGAACCGGATTAAGCCGGCAGTCATTGCCGTGTCGGTTCTGTTATATGTGTTTACGTTAGGCAATTATTTTACGAATCTTTTCCGGGGGATTCCGATTCTTGCCTCGGACCTTCTGCTTTTCCGCACGGCGATGTCCGTGGCGGGGAGCTTTGCGTATACGATCAGCTATGATGTGCTGACATACACGATGTTTCTTTTGCTGCTGTTTCTTCTGCTTGCCCGCATGCCGGAGCAGGAGAAGCTGCCGCTTAAGCCGCGTCTCATCGGTTTATGCGGCTATGCGGTGCTGCTCGGCTGCTTTTTATACGCCTTTGTATTCAGCAATACGCTTGAGAAGCTGCATGTTTCGGTGCACCATTTCGACCCGAACCGTTCCTATCGCACCAACGGTTCCATTTTGACGTTTGCGAGAAGCTGCCAGATGGTGAAGCTCAAGGTGCCGGACGGGTATTCTACAGAAGCCCTGCAGGAGCTTGCCGATTCCTATATTGAGGAGTATGAGGCGGATACGGCGGAATACAGGACGCCGAACGTGATCGTCGTGATGAGTGAAGCGTATTCCGACCTGCAGGCGGTCAACGGTGCCTTTGACACGAGCGTGGATGTGATGCCGGTCATTCATTCCCTCTCCGAAAATACGGTCAAGGGGACAGCCTACTCCTCCGTTTTCGGCGGCAACACGGCAAACAGTGAGTACGAGTTTCTGACCGGACATTCGATGGCGTTTTTAAACGGTGTTGTACCGTTCCAGTTTTTGATCAAGAAGCCGATGGCAAGCCTTACCTCCCATCTTTCGAAGCTGGGATATGAGGGACTGCTTGCCATCCACCCCTACAACAAAAAGGGCTATAACCGCGATGTTGCGTACAAAAATCTCGGGTTTTCCTATTTTAAGGCGATCGAGGATATGCAGGACCGGGAGCACGAATATGTGCGCAACCGTATCTCGGATGCGGATGATATGCAGGAGGTCATCGGGGAGTATGAGAGGATTCGGGAAAGTACGGACGCTCCGGTCTGTCTCTACACGGTGACGATGCAGAACCATTCTCCGTATGATGTGCCGTACGACAATTTCTCGCCGGATGTGGAGGTGCTTGACGAGGAGTATAAAACGTTCGAGCTGGAACAGTATTTAAGCCTGATCAAATTGTCCGATGCGGCATTCGGACAGCTCATAGACTATTTTGCGGGTATTGACGAGGATACGGTCATTGTCTTTTTCGGAGATCACCAGCCTAAGCTTTCCGGCTCCTTTTACACACAGATGCTCGGGAAAAAATCGTCCAAGCTGACGGGCAAGGAGACGATGCAGAAATATCAGATTCCGTATGTCATCTGGGCAAATTATGATATTGAAGAAACCGATTACGGCGAGATCAGCCTGAATTATCTGTCTGCCATCATGGCGGAGTCTGCGGGCATGAAGCTGACTCCGTATGAGCGGTTTTTACTCGATCTGCGCCGGGATGTGCCGGTCATTACCGCGCATGGCTACTGGGATAAGAATCACACCTTCTATGAGGAGATCGATGAGGATTCGCCGTACAAGGAGCTTTTGGATTTGTATGAATACTCCGAGTACAACAACCTGATGGATACCAAAAACCGGATTGAAAACTTTTTTGACTAGGAAGGAT
>JAFUZE010000268.1 GCA_017476765.1 Lachnospiraceae bacterium | reverse complement strand
GATCAAAGCGTGTCTCGGCTGCTTTTCGTGCTGGAGCAGGACACCGGGGAAATGCTGCCTGCAGGACGATATGCAGATGGTGATCGAAAAGATGCTGTGGGCGGATGTGATGATCTGGAGCTTTCCGCTGTACTATTTTTCGGTTCCGGGACCGCTCAAAAATCTCATAGACAGACAGCTTCCGATGGTTTTGCCGTTTATGGTGTCCGATGCGCAGAGCGGAAGCCATCCGTCGAGATATGATATGAGCCAAAAGCGGCATGTAGTCATATCGACCTGCGGTTTTTACACGGCGGAAGGAAATTATAACGGTGTGACGGCGCTTTTTGACCATATGTGCGGAGCCGGAAACTATACGACGATTTTTTGCGGACAGGGCGAGCTGTTCCGCGTGCCGGAGCTTCATGAAAGAACCGATGAATATTTAGGCTATGTCACAAAAGCGGGTGAGGAGTACATAGACGGCGGCATCTCGGAGGAGACGAAGGGCAGACTGGAGGAGCTGCTGTTCCCTAGAAAAACGTTTGAACAGATGGCGGATGCGAGCTGGGGCATTGATCGGCAGAGCGGTGAGAAGGAGGAGGACAGCCTGATCTTTACGAGGCAGATGGCTTCGCTTTACCGCAAGGAGGCATACGGTGGAAAGGATCTTACTTTGGAGATGTATTATACAGATATCGACCGCTGTTATCAGATCATACTGGAAAGCGAGGGGAGTCGTGTCGTGACGGATAATTTTCAAACCTACACGACGAGAATCGAGACGCCTTATTCTGTATGGAAGGATATTGCGGCAGGCAAAATCAGGGGAGATGAGGCGCTGATGCAGCAAAAGTACCGGGTGAAGGGTGATTTTGACCTGATGCTGAAATGGGACGATTATTTCGGCAGTGCGTCAGTCGGAGAAGAAAACTCCCGCAGCGTGGGGCAGAGCGGCAGTAAGGAAAGCGGAAACAAGCAGCTGCATGTGCCGGAGAAGGGCACGAGCATGAGCATACTGCTGCTTCCGTGGATTGTCTTTTGGGTCGTCGCTTCGATCGACAACCGGATTGGCGCTATCGTGAGCATTGCATGCAGTGCGCTTGTCCCAGTTCTTTTTCAAGGTCATAAAAAGACCATTTATGATGTGTTGTCCGGATTTTTCGTAACGGTATGTTCCCTGCTCCTTTTTCTGGATGTCAGCGCAAGAATCGTTGTGCCGTTGTCGTATCTGGGCTTCGGGCTGATGTGGACGCTGTCCTGCGCGACAAAAATCCCTCTGACCGCACATTATTCGATGAATGATTACAACGGGGAGCGTGCACTTTCCAATCCGCTGTTCATGAAGACAAACCGGATACTGACGCTTTTGTGGGGAATTTTGTACCTCGCCACTCCTGTCTGGACATATTTTATCATGGGAACCTCCGTCGGCTCCCTGACCGGCGCAATCAATTCGGTACTTCCGGCATTGATGGGAATTTTCACGGCATGGTTTCAGAAATGGTATCCGGCGAAGGTGGCGAGAGGATAGCGATTACTCATAATTTGATGCCAAGCCTCAAGCGGACAAGCTTGCTTGTCCATTTGAGCCACAAACTCAAGAGTGAAAAGTTTATTTTTCACTCTTCATCGAAAGATAAAAAGTTTGAATGTGCATTCGTAATAACAAAAGCTCCGCCTTTTGGCGGAGCTTACTTAAACAGTGATTGTGCAGCCGATCTGTTCCATAAAATCCTCCATGCTGGCAGCATGGGCGGCTAACTTAAGCCACTTACTTAAAATATTCACATCTGTTTGGGTATTTAAGTAGTCTTTTAATGCTTCCGGTATATCACCGTAATCTTCCAATAGCTCATAAATGTCCTGTATACGGGTAGATAGAATGGCTTCTTTCTCTGCATCCCTCTGGGCAAAGTAAATGATATCATCAAATTTC
>JAFUZE010000267.1 GCA_017476765.1 Lachnospiraceae bacterium | reverse complement strand
GTTCCTTCCGCATCTGATGACGGCAGTCACCTTTCCCGCTGCATTGTATTCATATTGGGTAACATTTCCAAGTGCATCTGTCACTTTGGTACAATTGCCAAGCGCATCGTATTCGTATGCAGTAATATTTCCGCATGCGTCCTTGCAGGACGTTACCTTTCTCTGCTTATTATAAAGATAAGATACCGTCTCTCCTGCCGGATTGGTGACACTTGCGAGATTGCCGTCCGTATCATAAACGAAAGCGGTTATCCTTCCGCACTGTGAGACACGGCTGATCCGCCCTGCTTCGTCGTACTCATAGACCGTAACGTTTCCGTTTCCATCGTTCTCACTCTTAAGCAGACCATTATCATAATAATTGTAAAGAATCTGTCCGCCGTTTGCAAGTGTCTTGTTCACAAGCTGCCCCGACGGGAGGAAGGTCTGTCTTGTCGTTGCATTCAGGGTATTATTCAATTCCAGCAAATTGCCTGCGGCATCATATACAGATGTCACGTCCACATTTTCCGGATAAGAAGCTTTTACCATATTTCGCTGTGGTCATCAAAAAAACCGGCAAAGCGCTCGTTCCCATAGACAATCGAAGCTACACTGTATTCCGTATCCACATAGCTCCAATTATCTTTCAAGGCGGCACTTGCCGGTATCACAATCATCCAAAAACAGAAAAATTCTGTCAAAAGAAGCAATAATAATTTATTATTTGTTATCATATATATTACTTTTTCCTTTGTGCTTTTATAAAAAGTTTATTTGATTTGACTCTTTTTGTCAACCATAAATCATTTGTTTTACCACAAAATCTATAAATCATTTATCTCAACACAAAATCATAATATATTCACTTTCCCGACGCATATTCTATACTACTGTCTCCTTTTACCTGCACCGTTTTACCCCAAATTCATACAATAATAAGAAAGAAATCTGGTTGTTAATTTATGAAACCGCTTTTAAAGCTTTCCCATATCTCCTATTCCTATCATACGCCTTATGGGGAGATTCCGTCTTTGAAGGATGTATCCTTTGACATAAAGAATGATGAATTTCTGGCGATTGTCGGACCATCCGGATGCGGAAAATCAACACTTTTAAACATTATTGCCGGACTCACACAGCCGGAAAAGGGCTCGATTCAGTTTGAAAACCCGGACGGAAGCCTGAACTATCCGACGATCGGCTATATGCTGCAAAGAGACGAACTGCTTCCGTGGCGCAGCATTATGGAAAATGTCACGTTGGGGTTGGAGATTCATCACACGCTAAATAAGCAGACAAAAAAAGAAGCCTTGCTCCTGCTCCGAAAATACGGACTGGATTCCTTCAAGGATGCAAAGCCCGGAGAATTGTCCGGCGGCATGCGGCAGAGGGCAGCACTCATCCGCACGCTGATGCTGTACCCTAAGGTACTGCTTCTCGATGAGCCGTTCAGTGCGCTCGACTACCAGACCCGGTTAAGCGTTGCGGACGATATCGGACATATTATCAAAAAGGAGCGCAAGACCGCCGTTTTAGTGACCCACGATTTATCGGAAGCGATCACCCTTGCAGACCGAATCGTTGTACTCGGCAGACGTCCCGCCACGGTAAAGCGGATTATGGAGATACATCTGACAAAAGAGGAGGATATTCCGCTCTCCGCCCGAAATGCCAAAGAATTTCCCCTATATTTTAATGAACTGTGGAAGGAGCTGAACCAAAATGAGTGAAGAACAGAAACAATATTTAGACCGGATTCTGCGCTACCAAAAAGGCATCCGTTTTTTCCGCCTCCTGCTCCTGATCGGCTTTCTCGTATTCTGGGAGGCTGCAGCAAGGATGGAACTCATCAATGTCTTTTTTTTCAGTTCCCCCTGCCGGATGCTAAAGACCTTTGTCTCGCTTTTAAACAGCGGCAGCCTTTTGATGCATATCGGATGTACCTTAGCGGAGACGCTGATCAGCTTTACCCTCGTCACGGTCTTAAGCCTGCTCATTGCCATCTGGCTGTGGTACTGCCGCACAGCCTCCGATGTCAGCGAGCCTTTCTGGGTCATCTTAAACTCCCTGCCCAAATCTGCGCTTGCACCGCTTCTGATCGTGTGGCTCGGCACCGGCATGAAAACGATTATCATTGCCGGCATGAGCGTTGCCATCTTCGGCTCAATCATCAACATTTACACGGGACTTAAGCAGGTCGATGAGGATATGGTCAAACTGATTTACACCTTAAACGGCACCAAGAGGGATGTTCTCATGAAGGTCGTCCTTCCGAAGAATATCCCCAACGTCATCAGCAACATGAAGGTCAATATCGGCTTGTCCTTAGTCGGAGTCATCATCGGTGAATTTCTTGCCGCCAGACGTGGTCTGGGTTACTTGATTATCTATGGTTCTCAGGTATTTAAACTCGATATGGTGCTCATGAGCATTATGCTCCTTAGCCTGATCGCCATTCTGTTATACGGAATCATTCATCTGCTTGAAAAAAAATACACCTACTAAAGAACATCTGAGAACCTTGATATTTATATAGAACCGGGGACGCATCTGTCCCCGCTACATATCCCGGGCCAAGTCCGCCAGTCTATCCAAATAAAAGTGGCTGCCAGTTGCTGACAGCCAAAGAAGTAGAAAAAATGTATGTTTGTATGCAGTTAGTTATCTCTAACTGCTATTAGTATACACTGTCGCAAGAGAAATTGCAAGCATTTTTTTAATTTTTTCCAAAATATGTTATATTTATGTTGTCACCCCCCTGCACTGTAACAGGAAGGGGAGCTTTCTTGAGTATTCTTCTATCATTTGCCTATACATACTATAACATATGCTTTGGCTACTTTCAAATCTACCCTTTAACCAACATATTATTTCAAAATCAGAAAAACAGCCGGAAACCATTGATTTCTCCAGGTTTCCGGCTGTTTCCCCTGTCAGCTGAAAAAGGGACTCGAACCCTCGACCCCTTCATTACGAGTGAAGTGCTCTACCAACTGAGCTATTTCAGCATCTGTTATAATGCGCTTACACATGCGCTACAACAAAATCTATTATAGTAAAACTGAACAGGTTTTGCAAGTACTTTTTTCATTTTGCTTCAATTTCTCTTCCATTCACTTCCGTTACGTCTAAAGCTACACCTGAAATTACGCTTGAAGTCAAGCAAAAGCGGTAGATAAAAGAAACAAAACAGCCGTTCCTATGCCTGCCTGCCGTCCTTCGGTTCGTCTACGAGATGCACATCCATCTGCGAAAAAGGAATCTCAATGCCATTTTTATCAAAGGCAAGCTTAACCTTCTCCAAGAGCCGCCACTTGGCAGTAAAATAATCCTCATTTGCCACACGGCAGATTCCGCCGATAACCACCTCGCTGCTTCCGAGCTCCTCGACATGGGTCATGATCTCCAGATCCTTTAAAACAGCCTCGTCGCTTTTGAGTACCTCCAAAAAAACCTTCTTTGCGAGCGCTATGTCAGAATGATAGGATATTCCGACCAGCAGATCCAGACGCCGGTTCTTTGCCGCAGACACATTCGTGATGCTGTTGTTTGCAAGCGTTCCGTTCGGCAAAACTACTATCCTGCCGTCAATCGTCGTAAGCTTCGTGTAAAACATATTGATTTCTGTGACGGTTCCCTCATTGCCTTTTGCATCCTCGATAATAAAATCACCGACGCGGAACGGCTTGAGCACGAGAAGCAATACTCCTCCGGCGAGATTGGAAAGGCTGCCTTGAAGGGCAAGACCGATCGCAACGCCCGCCGATCCGAGAACGGCGACAATGCTCGCCGCATCCATGCCAAATCCTGATGCCAGCATAAAAATCAGGACAATATACAAAGTCACCTTTAAAAAGGAATCCATAAACTGTATGACACCGACATCCACATTGGCGCGTTTGAGTGATTTTGCAAGCAGCTTTCGCAGGAGCTTTATCACCTGCATTCCGATGAACAGAAAGATACAGGCAAGCAGCACCCGCACCCCGAGCTGCAATGCTTTGTCCGGAAGCTCTTTCAAAAACTTCTGTATCAGACTTAAGTTTTTTTCAATATCCTCAGGCACAATCTCTTCTCCGGTCAATATCATAACAGCTTATGCCTCCTTTCCGCACTTTATGCATGCCACATTCTTTCTTGACTGACGATTCCTCTTTTATCCACGTTCTATTTCTCTTTTATTTGCTTCGCTTCGTCTTTCCCTGCGTTTCTGCTCATTCGTCTGTCTTCTTTCCGGCAGACTTTTCATCTGCAGTTGCTTTCTTAGCCGCAGCTTTTCCTTCTGCATCCTCCTTCTTTCCGGCTGCTTTTGCACCTGCAGCCGTTTTCGCATTCGCAGCTGCTTTCTTAGCCGCAGTCTTTTCACCCGAAGCCGCTTTCTTTCCGGCTGCCTTTGCATCTGCGGCTGCTGTCTTAGCCTTCACAGATTCCTGCACCTTCTTTGCGCTCTCCTTTACCTTTTCGAGCTCTTCCTTCGCCTGCTTCTCCTTTAAGGCTTCCTCCTCCTCAAGAGCCTTTGCCTTCTCCTGCAGCTCTTTCGCCTTCTTTAACAGACGTTCTGCCTCTTTTGCTTCTTCCTTTGCCCGGCGCATCGTCTCATCCGCACACTTTTTGGCAGTTTCCGCCTCGAGCATAGCATCCCGTGCAACATCCTTTGCTTTCTGCACAACGGCTCTGGCTTCCTCCTTGCGTCTTAACTCCTCTGCGCGCTTTCTCGCCTCTTCCTTCTTAATCTCGATGACCTTCTTCTCCTCCGCCGTAAAAGGAGTGTACATAAATACCTGCACTGCCAGCGCCGGCATTTTAATGCGGATCGAGTTATCCCGGTCGTCGCACTCATCCTCGCTGCTGCTGATATAGCCGTTGTTAATCCAGTTCTTTCCGGCATACTTTGCGGAATCCGTATTCAGAACCTCGCGGTATTTGCCCGCATGCGGCACGCCGATCTTGTAGTTTTCTCTCTGCTCGTTGGCAAAATTGCATATGACCAGCATCGTCTCCTCCGGCTTGTCCGTCTTTCTCAAAAATACAAGGACGTTCTCGTTTGCGGATATATTGTTGATCCACTCAAAGCCTTCGCTGTCAAAATCGGTCTCATAGAGAGCCCGCTCCTTCTGATAGATGCGGTTCAAATCCTTGATCAGATCATTCAGCGCACGGTGCTTTTCATACGTCAAGAGCTCCCACTCTACGCTGCGGTTTTCGTTCCACTCATCAAACTCTCCGATATCCTGTCCCATAAATAACAGCTTTTTGCCCGGATGCATGATCGTGTATGCATACGCAGCCCTCAAATTGGCAAACTTCTCATCGATGCTGCCCGGCATTTTGCCCATCATCGAGCCCTTGCCGTGTACTACCTCATCATGGGATAAGACAAGCATAAATTTTTCACTGTACGCATAGATCATGCTGAAGGTCAGCTCCCCGTGATGCTGCCCCCTGAAGTACGGATCAAGCTGCATGTAGCCGATAAAATCATTCATCCAACCCATGTTCCACTTCATGTCAAAGCCAAGTCCCTCGTTCTCCACATCCTGCGTCATCATCGGCCATGCGGTGGAATCCTCCGCAATGAGCAGCGCACCCTTGTTCCGCTTTTTCATCATGCTGTTTAAATGCTTTAAAAAGTCAATGGCTTCCAGATTTTCCTTTCCGCCGTAAATATTCGGAATCCACTCACCGTCATTCTTTCCGTAATCCAGATAGAGCATGGAAGCCACAGCATCCATCCGGATACCGTCGGCATGGTACTTCTCCACCCAGAACAGGGCGTTGGCGATCAGGTAGTTCGCCACTTCCTTTCTGCCGTAGTTAAAGATAAGCGTGCCCCAGTGAGGGTGTGAGCCCTGTCTCGGGTCAGCATGCTCGTACAGATGGGAGCCGTCAAAATGACCGAGTCCGTGACTGTCTCTCGGGAAGTGCGCCGGAACCCAGTCTAAAATCACACCGATTCCGTTTTTATGCATCTCATCCATAAAATACATAAAATCCTCCGGAGAGCCGTAGCGGGAGGTCGGCGCATAGTAACCGATGACCTGATATCCCCAGGAACCGTCGAGCGGGTGCTCCATCACAGGCATCAGCTCCACATGCGTATAGCCCATCTCCTTGACATACGGAATGATCTCCTTTGCCAGCTGTCTGTAATTCAAAAACGGAGCATCCTTCTCCCCCGACCGTTTAAACGAGCCGAGATGAATCTCGTAGACGCTGATCGGCTCCTTCGCTGCATCCATGCCCTCGCGCTTTTTCAGCCATGCATCATCCCGCCATTTATAGGAGGTGATATCCGCCACAACCGACGCATTTTCAGGGCGCAGCTGACTTTCGAACGCATACGGGTCGGCTTTGAGGAAGGTCAGACCTCCTTTTATTTTGATCTCATATTTGTACAAATCGCCCACCTTTGCGTCCGGGATAAAGATTTCAAAAATACCCGAATCCCAAAGCCTTCTCATCTGATGGACCCGTCCGTCCCATCCGTTAAAATCCGAGACTACGCTGACCCTCACGGCATTTGGTGCCCATACTGCAAAATGCACGCCCTTTACACCGTCAAGCTCCATCGGATGCGCGCCGAGCATGTTGTAAACCTCATAATGGATTCCGTCTGCAAACTTCTCTGTATCCCGCTTGGTGATTACCGGGTCAAAATTGTAGGCACTGATCATTTCCTTCCGGGTACCGTCCTCGAGCGTTACCGAAACCTTGTAGTCCCTGCTCGCATTTTTCGGCAGAAGCAGTGCAAAATAGCCCTCCTCGTCCGCAAGCTCCATCTGCTTTTTCACATTTCCTGCGACATAAAAGGCTTCCTTCGCCTTCGGATAAAAGAACTGCACCAGCAATCCTTCTTTTACCGGATGTGCACCCAGAAGCTTATGAGGATTATCCTCCTCCGAATATACAATTCCTTCAATTTCTGCCCAATTCATCAGCTGATAAAGTTTTTTGGTCATATAGTCCCCTCCTTGTTCCTTTGATCAGTTCCCTCAAATCCATGTCCGCCTCCGCTTTGCTCAGGTCAGACTGTGTATAAATAAGCCGCTTCGCAGCTTCGGTTCAAACCATGTTGATTTCGGCGGCATCAGCTGCCCGTTGTCCGCCACTGCAAACAGCTCCCCGATCGATGTCGGATACATGGCAAATGCCACGGCACAATCCTCCTGAACGCGCCTCTCAAGCTCCTTCAGGCCTCGTATGCCTCCGACGAAATCAATCCGCTTATCTGTTTTCGGATCCTCGATTCCCAAAAGCGGACACAGCACATGCTTTTGCAAAAGCGCCACATCCAGACCATCTACCGGGTCTGTGCTTTTTATGGCTTCCGCTGCCGTGAGCCTGTACCATTTCCCGCCCAGATACATTGCAATCTCGCCCTTTTTCTTCGGGCGAAGCATCTCCCGCCGCTCTTCCTCGTCAGCCGTATCCGCTTCGATGTCCTCCACCGAAAAGCTCTCCTTTAACGCATCAATGAGTGACTCCTGCGTGTAGCCGTTCAAATCCTTGACGACCCTGTTATAATCCATAATCATAAGCTGGTCATCCGGGAACAGCACCGACAAAAAGTAATTGTACTCTTCCTCACCTGTGTAATCCGGATTTTCCCCTCTTCTTTTCATGGAAACCTTTACCGCGGAAGCACATCTGTGATGCCCGTCCGCAATATAAATATCTTCCACAGCTGCGAACTGTTCCTTCAAGCAGAGAATATCCGCATCCGCATCCACCTTCCATACCTTGTGCGTCACCGCATCCGGAGAAGTAAAGCTGTAGAGCGGTTCCCCGGATTTTACCCTTTCCACAAGGTCATTGATTGCCTGACGGGAACGATATGCCAAAAAGATCGGTCCGGTCTGGGCATCGCAGACATCCACATGACGGATGCGGTCAAGCTCCTTTTCCTCCCTCGTGTTCTCATGCTTTTTGATCACACCGCTTAAATAGTCGTCCACACCGGACTTTGCGACAATCCCGCTCTGACTTCTACCGTTCATAATGAGCTCATAAATATAATAGCAGTCCTGATCTTCCTTGATGAAATCTCCCTGTGCGACCATCTCCCACAACGTATCATGCGCTTTCTGATACACTTTCTCATCATATAGGTCGATCGGCTGCTCGAATTGCGTCTCCGCCCTGTCAATTTTCAGAAAGGACATCGGCTCCCTTAACACCTCGTCCTTAGCCTCCTTACGGATGTACACATCATAAGGAAGCGCTGCAATCCTGTCTTCGAGCCCTTTTTTCGGGCGAATTGCCGAAAACGGATAGATTTTCGCCATTCTCTTTTTCCTCCATCTGTATCAAAATTTCTGCATGCCCGGGTTGAAACGCCCAAAATCGTAAGTATCCCTCGGATTTTGGAACTCATCCTGAAATTCCTTCTCCCTCGTCACGGCAGCCTCACTCGCCAGATCCATATATTTGATGAATACCTCCTCCAGCGGCATGCCGCTCTCCTCAGAAAGCTCCTCCATCACAGGCTTTAGCTTCTCAAGCTGCACGGAAATCTGCACCTTCTGCGGATCGATATCACCGAGCACCTCATCGGCATAATCATTGATTCTCTTTAAAAACTGTTGTTCTTCTGCTGTCATTTTCCCGTCTCCTTCATTGTTTCTATGATACCATTCCTTATGCATTGTGTCCAAGAAACAAGCAAAAAAATAAAACAAAAAAATCATCACTTTTTGCAAAAAAAGCTCCGCCGCCGCCAAAACTTTGTTTGCCGGATGGCAGAGCCTTTCGTTATTGTTCGATTTTTTGCTGATTTTTGTTATTTTACAACGCGCACGCGGATGACACCGTCGATTGCCTGCAGCTTTGACACGATCTCGTCCGTGACCTTCGTCTCCACATCAAGCATGGAATAAGCAACCTCACCGCGGGATTTGTTTGCCATATCTGTAATATTGATGCCCAGATCGCCGAATGTAGCCGTGAACTTTGTGAGCATGTTCGCAATGTTTTTGTGGAAAATAGCAACACGCCCCTCCTGCGAACAGATTCCCATATCGAGTGCCGGATAGTTGACACTGTTGACAATATTTCCGTTCTCGAGATAGTTCATCAGCTCCTTGACTGCCATCTTCGCACAGTTATCCTCGGATTCCTCCGTAGATGCACCCAGATGCGGAATGACAATACAGCCTTCCTTACCGACTGTCGTCGTGTTCGGGAAATCGGTTACATATTTGCGGATCTTACCAGACGCAATGCCGTCAAGAACTGCCTGCTCATCTGCCAGAAGGTCTCTTGCAAAGTTCAGGATAATCACTCCGTCCTTCATCTTGCTGATAGCTTCCTTGCCGATCGTTCCTCTCGTGCTGTCCAGAAGCGGCACATGAATCGTAATATAATCACAATTTGCATAAATCTCATCCACGTTCAGCACATGCTTCACATCACGGCTTAAGTTCCATGCGGCATCTACGGAGAGATACGGGTCATATCCGTAAACCTCCATACCCATATGCTTTGCTGCATTTGCCACTCTGACACCGATTGCGCCAAGACCGATAATTCCCAGCTTCTTGCCGTAGAGCTCGGTTCCCGCAAATTTCTTTTTCTCTTTCTCGGTCGCCTTTGCGACATCCTCATTGCCGGTCTGGGATTTTGCCCACTCAATACCGCCCACGACATCTCTTGCCGCAAGAAGCATGCCTGCGAAAACCAGCTCCTTTACACCGTTTGCGTTTGCGCCCGGCGTGTTAAAAACAACGATGCCCTTCTCCGCACACCGATCCAGCGGAATGTTGTTGACACCGGCACCGGCTCTTGCCACTGCGAGAAGATTTTCCGAAAACTCCATATCGTGCATCGCAGCGCTCCTCACTAAAATCCCCTCAGCCTCATTCACATCCTCTGTTACGGCAAAGTTATCTTTAAAATCCTCCAGTCGCACCTTGGAGATTGGATTTAAGCAATAATACTTGAACATCCTGATTCCTCTTTTCTATCGTTATACTTCGCATTTCCCTATGCGTTATGCATTTTTCGCCTCAAAGTCTCTCATAAACTCAACTAACTTCTCAACGCCCTCGATCGGCATGGCATTGTAAATGCTCGCACGCATACCGCCGACTGTTCTGTGCCCCTTCAGATTGACGAAGCCTGCCTCGGTCGCTTCCTTGACGAACTTGGCATCTAAGTCGGCATCCCCTGTCACGAACGGAACGTTCATCAGGGAGCGGTCCTCCTTGCGCACCGTACCCTTAAACAGCTTGCTCTCATCTAAAAAGTTATAGAGGATGGCAGCCTTCTTTTCGTTATACTCCTTCATCGCAGCCAGGCCACCGCGGCTCTTCAGCCACTTGAACACCTTGCCGCAGATGTAAATGCCGTATGCAGGCGGTGTATTGTACAAAGACGCATTGTCCGCATGAATCTTGTACTTGAGCATCGTCGGTGTGCCCTCAAGCACATCCTCGGTAATCAGATCCTCGCGGATAATCACGATGACGACACCTGCCGGTCCGATATTCTTCTGTACGCCGCCGTAGATGACTCCGTACTTTGTCACATCGACAGGCTCGGACAAAAAGCAGCTCGACACATCGGCTACGAGCGGCTTGCCCTTTGTGTTCGGCAGCGTGTGGAACTTCGTGCCGTAAATCGTATTGTTCTCACAAATATAAACATAATCCGCATCCTCGGAAATCGGCAGATCCGAACAATCCGGAATATAAGAAAACGTCTCATCCTCAGAGGAAGCGATCTTGTTCGCCTTTCCGTAAATGCCTGCTTCCTGATATGCCTTTTTCGCCCACTGCCCGGTCACAATATAATCAGCCACCCTGTTTTTCATCAGATTCATCGGAATCATTGCAAACTGCTGGCTTGCACCACCCTGCAGAAACAGCACCTTATAATTATCAGGAATGTTCATAAGCTCTCTTAAATCAGCTTCCGCCTCTTTTATAATATTGTCGTAAGCCTTTGAGCGATGGCTCATCTCCATAACCGACATTCCGGTTCCTTTGTAATCGAGCATCTCATCTGCAGCTTCTTTTAATACTTCCTCAGGTAAAACTGCCGGACCCGCTGAAAAGTTGTAAACTCTTGACATTTCCTTTTTCCTCCCTTTGTCTTTGACCTACTATTCTGATTATGTAAAAGATTTTTTTCAAAACGCCATCCTTTATTTTACATACATTACCCGACCACGTCAATAGAAAATCATGACCGGTGTCCCGACTTCGACCTCACCATAGAGCTTGGAAACCTCTTTGTAAGGGGTATTGATGCATCCGTGCGAGCCGTTTGTCTTATAAATCGAACCGCCGAACCTTCCTCTCCATTTTGCATCATGAATCCCGATATTTCCGTAGACTGCCATCCAATAATCGACCGGCGTCTCATAATCCTCACCGCGCAGAACCCGGTTTTTCTGCTTAAAATAGACGTAGCATGCCTTTTGCGGCGTCCCGTTGCCCTTTGATGTATTGCCCGTCACAACATTCGCACTTAAGATGAGGGAACCTCTTTTGTAATAGTAAAGCATCTGGTTCGTCAAATCGACCTCAATATAAGTCGTTCCGATATCATTATCCCCTCTGCCCCATGCGCGCTGGGAATAAATCGGCTCATGCTGCTCTTTCCGTCCGGCAGACAAAGCCTCCATCAGATATTCCTTTTCCTTCTCCTGATCGAGCTTGTTGCCGTATGTACCTGCAGGGACGACCACCGTATCCCCCCGTGTTGTCAGAAATTCCCGTTCCCTTTTTACCGTGTCAAATCTCTCGGCGAGCTGCCGGACATATTCCCCGACCGCCTCCTCATCGAGCCCGGGATTGTTCTGCTCATCTAGCGCAAATTCGCCGTTCTCGTCAAAAAGAAAAAACTCGCTTATTTTTTTTCTGTCCAGTTCAACCTCTGCATCGTCAAACTTATAGATGATCTCGGAGCTCAAATACCGGTCGAGCTTCTTATATAAAGCAATCGTCTCCTTCATTTGACCGGTATAGTCAAATTCCTTGTAGCAGCCTTCCTCGAACAAATCGACCGAATAAACGCCATTTTGGAGCGCCTCCTCGATCAGCCTCTTGCATTTCTCCTTGTCGAGATAACGGTCGGTCGTATCAACGAGCTCATACCCGTCCTTTCCCATCCGAATCTCCACCGTCAGCTTATCCTGATCAGCACAGTTGCGTATGACCGATAATTTTTTGAACCGCTTATCAAGCTTCTTTTCATCGTAAGAGCCGGTCGGTGCAACGGAATATTCCTGTATCTGCTCCATATGGCGGAACCACAAAAACGGATTCTGCTCCCGGTGTATCTTCTCGAGCGGCTCCATATAGCTGCAGGTGTAATCGATCTCCGCAAGCTTCAGCTTCGTCACCTCACCCTCCCTGTCTACGATGGAAAGAGCGTCCTGCGTCTGCTTTTCGAGCAGCTTATCGTTCATCTCCTCCACGGTCAGGCCTGTTGCATACATGCCATTGATGAAGGTGCCGGACATAAAACCGTCGGAATAGTAAACGCTCAAGGCTATATACAAAGCTCCAATCAGAAAAACAGGAGTTGCCAGAAGAGCGGCTACTATTATTATCATCTTTTTTTTCATAGGTACCTATTTCCCGTTCAATGCCATGATGTCACAGGCAAAAGCCCATGCAGCATCATGGCATTGATTTCCTATCTGCTTCCTTTGTTATCTATCATATTAAAAAACTCATCCGGCTATGCATGTCTCTGCACCATTGTGTGCGCACACATTATTCCTTTGCGCGTAAATCATCCTCATCAAAGACTTCTGCAATCGGTGCTCCTGCCGGAACCATCGGAAATACCTTGTCATCACTGTCAATGATGCACTCGATCAGAACAGGTGTCTTTAAATCGATTGCCTTGCGGATCGTCTCAGCAACCTCCTCCCGCTTCGTGACGCGGAATGCCGCGCAGCCAAGTCCCTCTGCGACCTTGCAGAAATCCACCTTGTCATCGAGCACGGTCTGCGAGTATCTCTTATCATAGAAGAGCGTCTGCCACTGCCGCACCATTCCGAGAACATGGTTGTTGATCACGATCTGAATGATCGGGATATTATAACGGCTCGCCGTTGCAAGCTCGTTCATATTCATGCGGAAGCAGCCGTCCCCTGCAATGTTGACGCAAATCTTATCCGGTCTGGCTGTCTTAGCCCCGATACAGGCACCGAGCCCGTATCCCATCGTTCCGAGTCCGCCGGAGGATAAAAAGGTTCTCGGCTCCGTATATTGGTAAAACTGTGCCGCCCACATCTGATGCTGTCCGACATCGGTCGTAATGAGCGCTTTTCCTTCCGTCACCTGATCGAGCTGCTCGATAATATACGGACAGGAAAGCCCGCTCTCGGCATATTTGAGCGGATACTTCTCCTTAAGCTCCCGAATCCAGTTCATCCACTGCCCGTTGCTCTTTTGCTCCAGCATACCGTTGAGCGCGGACAATACTTCCTTCAAATCTCCAACGACAGATGCATCCGTCCGGATATTCTTGTTGATCTCCGCCGCATCGATATCAATGTGGACGATTTTGGCATCGCTTGCAAAGCGCTTCGGATTGCCGATGACGCGGTCTGAAAATCTCGCGCCAAGCGCAATCAGAAGATCGCACTCCGAGACGCCCAGATTCGTCGCCTTCGTTCCGTGCATACCGATCATTCCCGTATAACGCTCATCCTTTCCGTTAAAAGCGCCCTTTGCCATCAGCGTATCGCAGACCGGAGCATCGATCAATTCAGCAAACCTTGCGACCTCCTTTTCGGCACCGGATAAAATAGCGCCTCCTCCGAGATAAATATACGGCTTTTCAGACTCGCCGATCAGCTCTGCGACCTTTGCGACCTCCTCCTCATCCGGCTTTGGAACCGGCTGATTAAATTCGATCGTCTCCTTCTCATACTCACACAGATTCGCCGTCACGTCCTTTGTGATATCGACGAGAACCGGTCCCGGTCTTCCGCTTCTGGCAATCTCAAACGCCTTGCGCAGCGTCGGTGCCAGCTTTTTCACATCCTTTACAATATAGCCGTGCTTCGTGATCGGCATCGTCACGCCGGCAATGTCCACCTCCTGAAAGGAATCCTTTCCAAGTGCAGGGAGATTGACATTCGCTGTAATTGCAACCATCGGAACGGAATCCATGTAGGCGGTCGCAATACCTGTGACCAGATTTGTCGCACCGGGTCCGCTCGTCGCCATACAGACTCCGACCTTTCCGGTCGCCCTTGCATAGCCGTCCGCAGCATGAGCCGCTCCCTGTTCGTGCGAGGTTAAAATATGTGTAATCTCATTCTGGTGCTTATACAAGGCATCGTACACATTCAGAATCGTTCCGCCCGGATAACCGAACACCGTGTCAACGCCCTGCTCCTTCAGACACTCGATGACAATTTCTGCTCCTGTAAGCTGCATGTTATTTCTTTCTCCTTTCAAACTGTCTGTCATTTCATCCGCGCTTTATCTTTTCGGCACTTCCAAAACCGCGCCGCGGTTTCCGCTCGTGACAAGCTCACGGTAACGCTTTAAGTAGCCCTTTAATTCCGGCTGCTCCTTCGGTGTCCAGTTCTCCCTGAGCTTCGCAAGCTCCTCATCCGAGAGCTTGACATTGAGCGAGTTGTTCG
>JAFUZE010000266.1 GCA_017476765.1 Lachnospiraceae bacterium | reverse complement strand
GTTACGGATCGCATCAAGCAGAGAGGTCTTACCGTGGTCAACGTGTCCCATAACACAGATAACCGGCGGACGCGGAGTCATATCCTCCTCCTTCTCCTCATCCTCCTTTAACAGCTCGGCAATCACATCGACTTTGACCTCATGCTCGCAGATAATATCGTATTCAATTGCGATTTCCTCCGCAGTCTCAAACGGAATTTCCTGATTGACCGTCACGACCTGTCCCTGCATAAAGAGCTTCTTGACGATTGCGGACGGCTGAATCTTCATCTTTTCCGCCAGTTCTCGGATCGTAAGCTTATCCGGCAGAGTCACGACCTTGATCACTTCCTCGACGACCGCAGCCTTCTTCTCAGGCTTGATAAATCTGCCTGCCTTGTTCTTGCCCGGCATATTTGCGGTATCCTCTTCGTAAATCAGATCCTTGCGGCTCCGATTATCCCGCTCCTTATTCTTAATGCGGTCTTCCTCTTTTCTATGCTTCTCTACGTCCTTGATCGGCGTTTCCATGAAATCCTTGGAAGCCGGACCCTTTCGAAAGTTATTTCTTTCCCCCTGGCCTGGTCTGCCACTGCGGTCAGAATTGAAACCACCGCCCGCATTGTCCTTACGATAGTTATTACCACGGTTATCTGAACTATTCCTCTGGAAACCGTTTCTGTCACCCTGCTGACGGCTGCCGTACGGTCTGTCACCGGACGGTCTTCCCGCAGAGCCCTGTCTTTCGCTGTTTCTTTCGCCCTGAGACGGTCTGCTGTGAACACTGCTTTGCTCTCCCTTCATCCGACCTGCATTTGCAGCTCTCTCTGCATCTCTGCGGTCATTGCCGTACTCACCCTGTCTTGGCAGATTCTCCCTCTTTTCTGCCTGTCTGCCTGACTGGTTTTTGTTTCCCTGATATTCCAGACGCTCCACAACAACCGGCTTTACGATCGGCTTCGGAACCATCGGGCGCAGCGGATTCGGCTCCTTTGCCCCATTTCCCGCTTTTCCGTAACCGCCGTTTCGGTTTCCGCCACCCGGCTTTCCTCTGTGATAGTCAGCGGATTTGCTGTTCTGCACATTGCTGACAATGATCATCTTTTTCTTTTTCGGGACTTCCTTTCTGCCCTCTTCCTTCTTCGGCGCTGCTGCCCTCGCCTCCGGAGAGACCGGCTTTGCCGCCTTTGCAGGCTCTTCCTTCCTCTCTTGCCTTGATGCCGCTTTGAGTTCTCCCTTGCCTGCCGGCTTTCCGTTATCTTTTCCCTCTGCCTCGGCTGCCTTTGCCGGTGCTTCCTTTCCTGCCTCATTCGCAGAGTCCTTCTTTCCGGCTGCCTTCACAGAATCATCTTTTCCGGCTGCATCCGCAGACTCTTCCTTTGCGGCGGTCTTTGCCGGCTCAGCTTTTCCCGCTGCATCCGCAGACTCTTCCTTTGAAGCGGTCTTTGCCGATGCACCGTTCGTCTTCCCTTCGTAGGTTCTGCGCACCAGCTTGACACCTTCCTCGTCCACATTGCTGTTTGCATTTTTTACATCAAAACCGTTTGACGTGAGCAGCTCACGTATTTCTTTATTTTCCACCTGAAATTCAAGCGCCAGATCTTTAACTTTCACTTTTTCCATTCTGTTTAACTACCTCGTATCCTTTCTAAATTTCTTCCAAAATTTTTATGATTGATTTTGCGAACCCCTCATCGGTTACCGCAAGGGATGCCCGGTACTCTTTTCCGATTGCATGACCCAGCTCTTCCTTCGTACCGTACGCAAAATAAGGGACCTGATAAAATGTACATGTGTTTTGAAATTGCTTTTTGGTATTGCCTGAGGCATCCCCCGCGACTATGACGACATATGCACTTCCCTCTTTCACTGCTTTCTCTGTGGCAAACTCACCACTTACAAGCTTCCTTGCCCGCATCGCAAGACCAAGCATCGAATAAGCTTTATTTTTCACCCGGCTCATCAAACTCCTTTTCCAAACAATCATAAATTTCTTCCGGAATACTCATTTTGAAGGAGCGTTCTAATCCTCTGTTTTTCCTTGCCTTCTGCAGGCAATCCTTCGAAACACAAAGGTAAGCACCTCTTCCATTCTTTTTACCGGTTACATCTAGCACAATGCCGTCGTCAGCAGTTTTCAAGACGCGCATCATTTCCTTTTTGCTTTTCATCTCACCACATCCGACACATTGCCTGAGCGGAATTTTCTTACCCATAAAATTATTCCTCTCCCTGTGACTCATCGTAGGAAGCTTCGTCATAAGCCTCTTCGCCGTCCTCGTAAGCCTCCTCGCCGTAGGATTCGCCGTCTGCATAAGTCTCCTCGTCATAGGATTCGCCGTCTGCGTAAGCCTCCTCGTCATAGGATTCGTCCTCGTAGGACTCCTCATCGTATCCGTCCTCGTCATATCCATCCTCGTACTCGTCATCCAGATAATCCTCAAGGCGGAAGCCCTCGGCATCCTTTGCCTGTGTCTCGCTCTTAATATCGATCTTGTAGCCTGTCAGCTTGGCTGCAAGTCTTGCATTCTGCCCTTCCTTTCCGATGGCAAGTGACAGCTGATAATCCGGCACAACGACCTTTGCCGTCTTTTCATCCGGATCGGCAAACACTGCAACGATCTTTGCAGGGCTGAGTGCATTCTGGATAAAGTTACCCGGATTCTCATCCCAGTTGATAATATCGATTTTCTCCCCGCGAAGCTCCTCCACGATGGAATTGACTCTCGCACCGTTCATGCCGACGCAGGCTCCGACCGGATCGACGTTCGGATTTTTGGACCACACTGCGATCTTGCTCCGGCTTCCCGCCTCTCTGGCAATGCTCTTGATCTCCACCGTACCGTCTGCGATCTCCGCCACCTCAGACTCAAAAAGGCGCTTGACCAGATCCGGATGGGAACGGCTCACTAAGATACGCGGTCCCTTCGGTGTGTTTCTGACTTCCAGAATATAGACCTTGATTCTCTCGGTAGGTCTGAAATGCTCACCCTTGACCTGCTCGCTTTCATTCAGCAGCGCATCCGCCTTGCCTAAGTTGATGCTCATGTTCCTGCCGATATAACGCTGGACAATACCGGTGACCACATCCTTTTCCTTCTCGTAATACTGATTGTAAATAACACTTCTCTCTTCTTCCCTGATTTTTTGCAGGATCACGTTTTTCGCATTCTGCGTTGCGATACGGCCGAACTCCTTGGATTTGATCTCGATATCGACCTCATCGCCGACCTGTGCATTCTTTTTATACTTTTGTGCGTCCTCCACGGAAATCTGCAGACAGTCGTCCTCAACCTCCTCGACCACTTCCTTTTTGGCAAGCACTTTAAAATCACAGGTTTCCCGGTTGACCTCAACAGTAACGTTATCCGCCTTGCCGAAATGGTTCTTGCAGGCGGTCAGAAGCGAAGTCTCAATCGCCTCAAACAAGGTCTCCTTGCTGATTTCCTTCTCCTTTTCCAAAATATCCAGTGCCTCTAATAATTCCTTGTTCATTTTTCCTTTATCCTCCTAAATTCTCTTAATACGTTCCAATGCTCGCATGATCTGCTCTTAAAAATCAATCGCCAGACGGATGAGGGCAATGTTATCTCTCTCTAAAACGATTTCCTGATCTTCCTCTGTGATCGTGACGGTCTTTTTGTCGTACGCCTTGAGCTCTCCGACAAACTCCTTCCTTTTTTCCACCATCTGATAGGTTTTGATCTCCACATCCTTACCGATGCTCCGCTCCAAATCCTTATCCTTTTTTAACGGTCTGGAAAGTCCCGGACTGCTGACCTCGAGAATATATGCCTCGCTGATATAATCCGCCTCGTCGAGCCGGTCCGATTAAGCTCTGCTTATGAGCTCACAGTCATGGATCGTAATTCCCCCCGGTTTATCAATATATGCGCGAAGATACCAATTACTTCCTTCTTTTACATATTCGACATCCACCAGTTCAAACTCATGCTCCTGTACAAGCGGAAGCAAAAGCTCCTCCGTGCGCCTTTCATAGTCTTCTTTTCTTGACATCCTTGCCCTCCCTTTTTCAATGAAAAAGAGTGAACCGCTTTCGTTCACTCTCATCCTGTCATCCTATTATGTTCTAAAACAGTATAGCACTAATAATTATGTAAATCAACTGTTTTTTTATATTTTCTTTCCGCGGCCGAATTGTAGCTTTCAGTCTTTTCTCTCAGGCACAACATCTTCTCTCGGAAATCTTCTGCGTACGATCAAAAAGCAGATCATGTGTACGGAAAACGTGATAATCCACGACATCGGATAGGAAAAATAAAGAACCCTTGTCGTGTGATACTGCGGGATACGGAAAATCGTGAAAATCCATAATAGGCGGAGTCCGCACGCCCCCAAAAGGGAGACGATCATCGGCATCACGGAATATCCGAGCCCCCTGAGCACGCCGACCATGACATCCATAATACCGCATAGCGCATACATCGCACAGATGATGCCGAGCCTTATCATGCCTTGTGCAATCACAGTCTCCTTCGGAGAATAAATCGCAAGAAGCGGATGTCCGAACAAAACGGCACCCCATCCAAACAGACAGCCGGTAACGGTCACGCAAAGCAGCACACGCAGGACAATCTTATTGATTCTGCCGAATTTGCCGGCGCCCACGTTCTGGCTGACAAATGAGACCGCCGCCTGATGGAACGCATTCATCGCCATATACACAAAGCCCTCAATGTTCATCGCCGCAGCATTTCCCGCCATGACCGTTGCTCCGAAGGAGTTGACGGAGGACTGGATTACGACGTTCGACAACGAAAAGACCGTACCCTGAAGCCCCGCCGGAAGTCCGATCTGTAAAATCTTCCGCACCTGCTCACCGTGAAAACGGATGTCCCTTATACAAAGTCTGTAT
>JAFUZE010000265.1 GCA_017476765.1 Lachnospiraceae bacterium | reverse complement strand
CCGCGGCTTCGCCGCTTCCCTTTTGCTCATGATAGGGCTAACCGCCCTATAAAACAATCCATATAGAGTATGCTCTGTGAGCAAGCTCCCTCGCATACTCTATATGAATTGTTTTGCATGGCTGATTTAGTGGAATTCCACATTTGGGTTTGCTTTGCCGCCTATAAAATCTTCGACAACGCAGACCATCGTCTTTCCTTGATTGATCTCAATTTCATGTGTAAGGCCGATATCGTAATAGCGGATGACTCCGTCATCCTGATCTCCCTCACGCATCCAGTGAGCCTCTGTCGCCGTTCCGTTGCTGAAGATCAGCGCATAGCCCTCCGAGTGGCAGTCAAACGCCAGATAGCCCTTCTTATCGCGCTGCTCCCACTTTGCATACTGAAGGATGACGTTGGTGAAGGCAAGCTGCTCGCCGGTCACCTCGTCGATCTGCTTATCGCCATACTGGAATCGATAATAAAGCTTATCCTTCTCGTTGTATTCAAACCACGGCTTGTTGATGTAATACCCCGGCGCAATGTAGGTGACCTTGCTCTCCCCTACGTCCACCGGTTCACCGTCGCCGGCGAACTTAAATTTGCCGCTGTAGTTATCCCGGTATGTTCTCCGGTACTTCATTCTCTTGATGCCCTCGTCGATTCCCTTCGCACTTGCAAACGCATTGTGCGGCGCTTTCCGGTCCGTCGTTCGGTAAAAGACCGTGCTTCCGATCCCCGCCAGACCCGAGAGATTATCGACATAATCGCGCTCCAGATATTCCACTGCGTAGGAGGACTGACCATAATGCGCATAGATGCTGTCAAACTCCAGCGCAAAGAACAAAAAGTACTCCCGACAGCTTCTGACAGAGCCGATTTTTTCAAGGCCTTCATAATCCTCAAAAATACCCATCATACGGGTGATTTCTCCCTCCACGGGTGCCTCGTAAACAACATCCGCACGGCTGACGCCGCACATCGGCTGCGCATCCTTAATGTTGCTGAGCATGACTGCGACCGGACGTTTTTCCCCGATTTCCGTATCGATCCATTTTCCGGTCAGAAAGCTCCGAACCTGCCCCTGATCATTGTACTCCCTCTCAAATGGGACATCCTCCTTTGTATCCTGCTCCGACTCGGTGTTTGTGGCGTCCTCCTCGCTCAGTGAGGTAGCATTTGCATTGCTCGTACATCCCGTATGAAAAACTGCACAAGCAGCCAGTAACAATATGAGTATTCTCTTTTTCATCATTCCAACTTTATTCCGGCATTTCGGATTCTCTCGTAATGCCCAGCTCCTCCAATATTTTTTCCTGAAGAGAAAACATTTCTTTTTCCTCAGCTTCTGTCATATGGTCATATCCCAATAAGTGTAACATACTATGCGCAATAAGAAAAGCAAATTCTCTCCTCCGGCTGTGCCCATACTCCTGTGCCTGCGAGATGACACGCTCCGCACAGAGCAGAATATCGCCCAAAAACACTTCTCCGGTATCCGGATTACTGTAATCGTTTTCGTGTTCAGTCACAAGCGAAAAATCAGCAGGCTTTATGTAATCCACCGCAGGAAACGATAAGACATCCGTCTCACGGTCTATTCCCCGAAACTGCTGATTGTACGCCCGAATGCCCGCTCCGTCCGTGATCCGCATATTGACCTCGACCTCATAGGGGCACCCTGCATCCAAAAGCGCCTGCATTGCGACCTGAGACGCAAGGGCTTTCTCATCAAAGTCGAAACGGCTCTCCGTCTCATTTTCAACGCAAAAAGTCATAATACAAATTCTCCTCCACAAACAGCTCCTTCATATCTTCAAGCTCCTTGACCGTAATGTCGCACTCCCTTAAGACTCCGCTGTCCATCTTCCTTTTAAAAATCAGCGGAATCACCTGTTTATAGTCGAGCACTGCCCCGTTGTCCTTCTCAAAGAAGAAACGGATACTCGATACGACTGCATCTGCAAAATACGCAACGGCAGCCTCCTTTTTGGTGAGCGGCACTGCCGGATCATCGAGCTGCAGGAGAGCCTCGCACAAATCCGGCGGGAAGTGATAGTACGTCACAAAATCCTTCTGCTCCTTCTCTCCGGCAAGCTGACGGAATGCCTGCATCTGGGAATAATAGCCGAGTGCCTTGCAAAGATACTGGTTCGCACCGATGCGCAGCGCAATTTTATCACAAAAATACGCGGTATGAACCGCATGATAGTAAGCTTTCGGATTCTCCTTCTTCAGCTGTGCAAGCAGCGTAAATTCCGGATCGTTGATCAGCTGATACTTGTCCCTGTACACATGCACGATTTTTCTGCTGTAGTATTTGAGCAAAAAGAGCAGCAAAAAGCAGCTGATGAACACGTTAAACAGCGGCAGAACATACTGGTCGAGCGACGGTCTTGTATTTTCAAACAGCAGATAAAACGCGTTCTCGCACACGAAAAGCGCAATGCACGAGGCGCAGAGCGGACCTGCAAAGCGAAATTCATAGTCAATATTCTGAAAAAGTGTGATCGCAATCAGTCCGACGATCACATTCATATAAAAAATATACGGCGGACCGTCCGTGAGCAGGGCGATCATCAAAACGAGCGTTACATAGGCACTCATTCCGATGACTGCGTTGCTTGTCAGTGATAATGCCACCGCCAGCACGATGACGGGCCAGATCTTTGCGGGCAGATAGAGCGCCGCAGCCGCCATGCCGAGCCCGATCAGATAGACGGCGGTAAACCGTCCCAGATGCCGGCTGTTATCATAATATAGAGTTCCTTTATCGATTGAAATTACCATTCCTGTGCCGAGTGCAAAATATGCAAAAACCATAACGACGACATTTCGAAGCAGTTCGCCGTCCGGCAGCTTTTGCCAGATGCCGTATCCGACCGCCGCCCCGATTCCCGAGACGAACACGATGACCGGCACTGCCCTTTGCAGGAAGGTCTTTTTATTTTCCTGTATGTCTTTCACGCCTGTTTCTCCGATTCCCTGCGTTTTGTTTGTAGTTCTCCCGCTTCTCGTAATCCTCATACGCCTTGACGATTTTCTGGACAAGCGGATGACGCACGACATCCTTGCTCGTCAGCTGGCAAAACCCGATCTCTTCCACCTTAGAGAGCACTTTGATTGCCACATCCAGTCCCGAACGGGTCGTGCTTGCCAGATCCTTCTGCGTGGCATCTCCGGTAATGACGACCTTCGACCCAAAGCCGATACGGGTCAGAAACATTTTCATCTGTGCTTCCGTCGTATTCTGTGCCTCGTCCAAAATAATATACGCATTGTCGAGCGTCCGTCCGCGCAGATAGGCGAGCGGTGCGACCTCAATGAGGCCCTTTTCCATGTTTTTGGCAAAGCTCTCCGCTCCCATGATCTGGTAGAGTGCGTCATAAAGCGGTCTCAAATACGGATCGACCTTGCTCTGCAGATCACCCGGCAGAAAGCCGAGCTTCTCCCCCGCCTCGATCGCCGGTCTCGTCAAAATAATACGACCGACCTCCTCGTTTTTGAAGGCGGTAATTGCCATCGCCATCGCAAGGTACGTCTTTCCGGTTCCGGCAGGACCGAGCCCGAACACGATCATCTTCTCCTTCATGGCTTCCACATACCGCTTCTGTCCGAGCGTCTTGGGCTTGACCGGTTTGCCGTTTGCTGTATGACAGATGCAGTCGCTATCCAGCTCGAGAAGTCCGTCGTCCAGACCTTCCATATTCATTTCCACCGCATAATTCACGCTCTGTTCCTCAATCTGCGTTCCTCGTTTTGACATCTGCGCAAACTCCTCTAAAAGCTTGCATGCCATCTGAACCTGTTTTTCCTCTCCGCTGACCCGAATCTGTCCGTTGCGGTCCACAATGACGACCTGCAGCTCATCCTCCAGCTTTCGGACGTATTTATCGTACTGACCGAAAATATTGCGCATATCCTCGATATCTATTTCCAGTGTTTTGGTTATCTCGCTCAATCTCCGTTACTCCTCAGAGGTAGTCTCCGCCGCAAGCTGCACCGCACCCATAAGGTCTGCCTTTTTCAGCACAGTCAGGCTTCCCTGTGCACGATACTGCTTCGAGCCCTTACTAATTTTAACATTTTTTTCCAGAATTTGAACCCCTTTTTCTTCCAAATCCTCACAAAAGCTCATTAAATTTTTATTAAGGAGACGCCCTGCCTCCTTGTCGGTATATTGCATATCCTTCAGGATATATTCCGAATAGCTTTTCTTTTCGTAATAAAGCGGCAGGTAAAAATCGTCCAGGATTTTCAGCTGCCTGTGCTCGGATACATAGCTGTACATGCCGCTCCGGGGTCTGAAAAAAAGCTG
>JAFUZE010000264.1 GCA_017476765.1 Lachnospiraceae bacterium | reverse complement strand
CATAGACCTCCCTGCCCTGCTCCAGCGCCATATCGACGGTGATGAGTGTTCCGCTCTTTTCCCGCGCCTCCACGACAACGACTGCGTCTGACAGACCGCTGATGATCCGGTTTCGTCTCGGAAAGAGCTGTGACCGTGGCTGTGTCCCCATCGGGTATTCCGACAAAATGCCGCCTTTTTGAAGCAGCCTTTCATATAAGTGTCTGCTCTCCTTCGGATAACAGATATCCACACCGCAGCCGAGAACCCCGTACACCTCTCCTCCTGCTCCGGCACAGGCGCTCTGGGCAATGCTGTCAATGCCCCTCGCCATGCCGCTGACGACCTGTATGCCTGCCTCCGCCAGCCTGCGCCCCAGTTCGAGTGCGACATACCTGCCGTATTCCGTGCAGTCCCTCGCTCCGATCACCGCTACGCAGGGCAGCTCCTCCTTCGGCAGACTTCCGCGCACGAACAGCCCAAAGGGAGCATCCGGTATATGCAAAAGCCGTCCCGGATACTCCTTATGATGCTGCATCACAAACCGGACTCCCTGCTCCTTTAGCATCGCATAAGCACTGTGCACATCCTGCTTTTTTGCCGTCTTTATCGCCTCCTTGTCGGCACTGCTCAAAAACACAAGCTCATCGATCAGCTCCTCCTTCAGCTCATAGACCGCCTTTGCGTTCCCGGCAACCGTCAAAAGTGCATCCCGTTTCTTTTTGCCGATTCCCCCAAGCATACAGAGCCAGTACAAATAGGCATCCTCCTCTGCATTCCTCTTACTCTCCATTCTGACAAGTGTTCTTTTGCTCATTGTCTGCATTTCCCCTTTCTTTTCTATCCCAGCCATTTTCTATCCCAACCATTTTTCATCCAAGCCATTTTTCATCCCGGTAGCAGAGCGCCTCGAGCAGATGCCGCATCCCGATGGTATCCTGATTTTCAAGATCAGCGATTGTTCGGGCGACCTTGAGCGTTCTGTAATACGCTCTTGCGCTGAGCTGCTTTTCGCTGACAAGGTGCTCGAACTGCTGCTGTACCTCCGAATCTAAGCGACAGTACTCCTCGACTGCCTTTGTGTCCAGCTGGCTGTTAAATTCATACGAAGTTTTGCAAAAGCGCTCTGTCTGCCTGCGTCTCGCAGTCATGACCCGCCGCCTCATATCCTCACTGGAAATTTCCCGCCCTTTTCTTTTCGTCTGCCTGATATCAAACGGCTCTGCCTGCACGCACAGATCGATTCTGTCCATGAGCGGTCCCGATACATGACTGATGTAGTTTTTGATCTGTGCGGGTGTACAGCTGCATTTTTTCCGGTTCGGAAAATAACCGCATGGGCAGGGATTGAGCGCCGCAAACAAAATAAAGTCCGCCGGATAATCATACGTTCCGAGATTTCTCGATATCTGTACCTTCTTCTCCTCAAGCGGCTGCCGCATGACATCGAGTGTATCCCGCTTAAACTCGGGAAGCTCATCCAGAAACAACACGCCCTTGTGTGCAAGTGAGATGACACCCGGCTTCGGAATCCGCCCGCCGCCCGCAAGTGCCTGTTTGGAAATCGTGTGAT
>JAFUZE010000263.1 GCA_017476765.1 Lachnospiraceae bacterium | reverse complement strand
TGAGGAAGTGCTTGATTTTTGCAGAAGAGAAGAATCGGGAGAATAACCTGCGATGCAAAAAAAATAACCAGTCAAGACTGGTTATCTTTTTTCTAATCCGTTAAAACAATATTGCAAATTCAAAACAAAATTCATCATTTATATTTCAAAAAGGCACATCGAAAAACTGATTAAGACTTGTGTTGCATTGACCTTAAAGCTTTGTAACGTTTACTGCCTGAGGTCCTTTTTCTCCGTTTACTACTTCAAACTCAACAGAAGCACCTTCCTCCAATGTCTTGAAGCCTTCCATGTTCAGTCCTGTGTAGTGAACGAAAACATCGTTACCTGATTCATCAGAGATAAATCCGTAACCTTTTTGGTTGTTAAACCACTTAACTGTACCTTTGTTCATTTTGATACCTCCAAAAAATATATAAGTTGTTGCGTGACAACACATTTAGAATATCATAATCGACCTCAAAAGTAAAGTTTAATTGTTAAAAACATTTGAAAATTAGTTGAACCTAAATTAGTTGGATCAGTGACTGCTCATACGGTCGAATACCAGTTCATAACCGTCACTTCCGTAATTGAGAGAACGGTTGACTCTGCTGATCGTCGCAGTGGAGGCACCGGTTTTTTCCGCAATTTCAAGGTAGGTCTTCTGCTGACGCAGCATGCTTGCCACCTCAAAACGCTGCGAGAGGGACAGCAGCTCGTTGACCGTGCACAAATCCTCAAAAAAAGCGTAGCATTCTTCTTTGTTCTCCAAGGTCAGTACCGCCTCAAACAGATGGTCTACCGATTCGGTCTTGATTTTTTTATTCATGAAGGAGCCTCCTTGCCGATTCTCATTTTGCACTTTTGTGCTGTGAAGTTTTACAGCTTTAACATACTGATTGTATCACAGGAAAAGTATTTCGTCAATTTGTTCACATCCGTGTTGACGATCAGAGACTCCGGAAACTGCAGCTCCTCGATCAGTGCGGCAGAATATTCACGGTAGGCGACATCGTAGTCAATGTGGGCGTCCGAATCCATTATGATCGACGTGTTATGCTTTACGCAGGCATCGAGCATCTTTTTGTAATTTTCCCGCGCATTCGGACGGTAGGAATCAGGACGCAGAGAGGCATTGTTTACCTCGAGCAGTGTGCCTGTCGCATTGGCGGCGCGGGCGAGCTCATCATAATTGATCGGATAGCGTCCGTCGTCCGGATGACCGATAATCTGTACATTCGGATTCTGCATAATGCGGATGAGTGAATGTGTTGTCTCCTGTTCGTTCATAAACCGGACGCAAGGCGGATGAATGCTTGCAATCGCAATATCCATCGTCTTTAAAAGCTCCGGCGACATATCGACGCTGCCGTTTTCATCGAGAATGTTCAGCTCCACGCCGAACAGGATCGGAACCTCATAGGCATTGCGGTCGAACACCCGATAATTTTGAAAATAAAAATCGTGGCACGTCCCCGGCATCTTCGGGGCATGCTCCGTGATTCCCAGAAGCTTCAGACCCTTCTGTGCAGCGGAGTGTGCCATTTCCTTTATCGTGCTGTAAGCGTGTCCGCTCGCAATCGTATGTGTGTGCAGGTCAAATTCATAATTCATATGCAAAAGTCCTCTTTCTCTTTCTTCTGCCACTTCAGAGTGAACTGTAACCGTATAGAATTACGATTCACGAAGTGAACAGTAATAGTATAGATGGGGTGTGCGGATTGTGTCAAATAAAAAGTTTACAAATAGTTTTAAATACTATATAATGTAGTAAGTGTATTTCGCAATCGATCAGGCAGTGCGATTGCAGACCGCAGGGGTGAAAAGATGACAATATCAATGGATGATTTATTGAGCAGCATATTAGAGAGTCTTGACAGGATTGATTATATAAAACCTGAGGATATCCCGAATATTGATCTGTATATGGATCAGGTGACGACCTTTATGGACAAAAAGCTGAAAAGCTCCACAAGATCTCCTGACGAGGATAAGATTCTGACGAAGACGATGATCAACAATTATGCAAAAAATAAGCTGCTTCCGTCGCCGGAACGCAAAAAGTATTCCAAAGAGCATATTCTCGTCTTGATTTTTATCTATTATTTTAAAGGAATTCTGTCGATCGGAGACATTCAGACGCTGCTATCTCCGATTATGGACCGGTTTTTCAAAAGTGAGAAGGGATTGCGCTTAGAGGACGTCTATGAGGAGGTTTTCAGTCTGGAGAAGGAGCAGATTGATGTTCTGAAAAAGGATGTTGTCCGGAAATTTGAGATTGCACAGGGGACATTTGAGGAAGCGGATGAGGAGGCACAGGAATTTTTAAAGCAGTTTGCTTTTATCTGTATGTTAAGCTTTGATGTGTATACGAAGAAGCTTCTGATCGAAAAGATGATTGACGGCATGAACGGTTCCTTCAGGAATTTCAGGGACAAGGATGTGAAGAAGGAAAAGGGAAAAGAGAAGGAAAAAGAAAGAGAGAACGAAAAAGAGAAGGCTCGGGAGAGAAAAAAAGAAAAGGAAATCGTGAAGGAAAGAGAAAAAGAGAAAGAAACGGAAACAGAATAGATGCAGTTGAAAAAAGGGTGGATAGAGCCGCATGGAGCTATCCACCCTTTAGACTGGCGCAGTTCCTTTTGAAATGCCGCACCGGTACGCCGTCGATTTCTATGCCGGCAGATGGATTACAGCGAGTCGGTAAAGCTGTTATCTACCAGATTCTCATAGGAGATATCCCCCTCCGGAAGTTCGCCGGCGCTGCCGAGAATATCCAATAACAGCAGAAAGCTGTCTTTTTCAAAACGCAGGGAGGAGTTCCAGGTATCCTGCTCGTAATAGCGCGTTACAATCGCAACGAGGCTGTCCATATCGGTCTCGGCGAACTGAGGACTGATGCTTTTGGCAATTTCTGCCGGAGTATGGCTGCCGGTATATTCCATGCCGCGGGAAAGTGCGTTGACGAAGCGCTGCACCTTTTCTTTGTTCCCCTGCAGATAGCTTTTCTTTGCGCAAAAAGCGGTGTACGGTACATAACCGGAATCGACACCGAGGGAAGCCACTACATGATAGCCGCCGTCCATGTTTTCCAGCGCGGTTGCAGATGGCTCAAATTCGACGGTGAAATCTCCCTTTCCGGACGAAAAGGCAGCCGATGTGGAGCCGAAATCAATACTCTGGTCAATTGTCAAATCTTCAAACGGATCGATGTTATTTTTCTTCAGGACATACTCAAAGACCATTTCCGGCATGCCGCCTTTGCGCCCTCCGAGGACATTTTTCCCTTTTAAGTCAGCCCATGAAAACGACGGCATTTCTTCTCTCGCTACGAGAAAGTTGCCGGCTCTTTGGGTCAGCTGGGCAAAATTCACAACGGTATCGTCGATATCTCCTGCATTGGTATAGATGGCAGCCTCCGGTCCGAGCAGACCAAGCTCCGCTTCGCCCGATAAGAGCGCTGTCATTGTCTTATCTGCGCCGAAGCCGCAGACGAGTTCTATGTTTAGTCCTTCCGCCTCAAAATACCCTTCCTCCAGTGCAATATAGAGCGGCGCATAAAAGACGGAATGAGCCACTTCGTTAAGTACAACAGTTTCCTTATCGGTTGTTCCCTGCCCGCAGCCGGTAAGCAAAAGTGGCTGCACCGCAAGAGCGCTGCATAACATGAGCGCAAAGATTTTTTTTTGAAACTTTTTCATTCAGACCTCCCTGGATGCAAAAATGTGCATATCTGCATATAGAGATACTATATGCAAGGGGCTGCGAAGGGGTTACTGTTTATTGCGTGTGGGACAGTTTTGTATTATACTGTTTAGGAATGCGGTGCGAAGCTGAGGCGGCAACGATGCACGCACAGGCTCTGCACTGCCAAGAAGGAGCATAGTATGAGTATTTATGATACATTGAATGAAGAGCAGAAAAAGGCGGTCTTTCAGACGGAGGGACCTGTGCTGATTCTGGCGGGCGCCGGAAGCGGTAAGACGAGGGTGCTGACGCACAGGGTCGCCTATCTGATCGAGCATTGTCAGGTCAACCCGTACAATATTATGGCAATTACATTTACGAACAAGGCAGCAGGCGAGATGAGAGAGCGTGTGGATAAGCTCGTCGGTTTTGGCTCGGAGAGCATCTGGGTAGCGACCTTTCACGCTACCTGTGTGCGTATTTTGAGGCGATATGCCGACCGGATCGGCTTTGACAACAATTTTACAATTTATGATACCGATGACCAGAAGACGATCATGAAGGAGGTCTGCAAAAAGCTGCAGATCGACACAAAGATGCTCAAGGAGCGCACGATTATGAGCGCCGTTTCATCGGCAAAGGATGAATTGATCTCCCCGTCCCGCTTTGAAAAGGACGCCTTCGGGGATTATACCATGCAGCGCATTGCCAGGGCATATGCGGAGTATCAGAAGCAGCTTGCCAAAAACAATGCGATGGATTTTGATGATCTCATCGTCAAGACGGTGGAGCTTTTCCGGCAGTGCCCTGAGGTTTTGGAGAACTATCAAAACCGATTCCGCTATATTATGGTGGACGAGTACCAGGATACGAACACGGCACAGTTTGAATTGATTCGTCTGCTTGCGGACAAGTATCGGAATCTTTGCGTCGTAGGTGATGACGACCAGTCGATCTACAAGTTCCGCGGTGCCAATATCCGCAACATTCTGGATTTTGAAAAAAACTATGAGGACGCAACAGTCATTAAGCTCGAACAGAATTATCGTTCAACGGGAAATGTACTCGCGGCGGCAAACGCTGTGATCAGCCATAACATCGGACGGAAGGACAAAGCGCTCTGGACGAGTGAGGCAGACGGTGACCGGCTGCACTACAGACAGTTTGATACCGCTTATGAGGAGGCAGAATATATCGCCTATGATATTGCAAAGCACAAGCGGGAGCTGGAGGCAGAATATAAGGATTGCGCAGTGCTCTTTCGGACGAACGCACAGGCGCGTATTTTGGAGGAGCAGTTCATCCGGGCAAACATACCGTACAACGTTGTCGGCGGCGTAAATTTCTATTCGAGAAGAGAAATCAAGGATCTGCTCGCCTATTTAAAGACGATTGACAACGGGAAGGACGATGTGGCAGTCAAACGAATCATCAATATTCCGAAGCGCGGCATCGGTGCCACAACAATCGTGCGCGTGCAGGAATACGCCGATGAGCGCAATATCAGCTTTTATGATGCCCTGCTCGAGGCAGACCAGATCATGACCATCGGCAGAAGCAGTGCAAAGCTCAGACCGTTCGTGCTGATGATACAGGCTTTTCGCAGCAAGCTGGAGTTTCTGTCGCTTGAGGAGCTTTTAAAGGATATTTTAGAGACGACCGGTTATCTGTCAGCCCTCGAGACTTCGGATGAGGAGGATGCCGAGGCGCGCATCGAAAATATCG
>JAFUZE010000262.1 GCA_017476765.1 Lachnospiraceae bacterium | reverse complement strand
GTCCTCCGGGAGAATCGTACCGATAAACTTACCGATCATCGAATGCTCACTTGTTCCAATCAGATATAAATCCTCTCCCTCAATCTTGTACATCATCGCATCCATCTCGGCAAAGCTCATGACACCGGTCACGACGTTGCTGCGAATCATATACGGAGGAATACAGTAGGTAAAGCCTCTGTCAATCATGAAATCACGCGCATAGGCAATGACAGCAGAGTGCAGTCTCGCAATGTCGCCCATCAGATAATAAAAACCGTTTCCTGCAACCTTACGTGCACTGTCAAGATCAATGCCATCAAAGCTTTCCATGATTTCCGAATGATACGGAATTTCAAAATCCGGTACAACCGGATCGCCGTATTTCGTAATCTCTACATTCTCCGTGTCATCCTTGCCGATCGGTACGGACGCATCAATGATATTCGGAATGGTCATCATAATTTTTGTCACTTTTTCATCCAGCTCTTTTTCAAGTGCTTCAAGCTCTGTCAGCCGGGATGCAGACTCGGATACCTTCTTCTTTATCTCCTCCGCCTCATCCTTCTTGCCCTGCGCCATAAGTGCACCGATCTGCTTTGCAATTTTATTTTTCTCCGCGCGCAGGCTGTCTGCTTCCTGCTGCGCAGCTCTCTTCTTCGCATCTAAATCAATGACCTCATCGACAAGCGGAAGCTTTTGATCCTGAAATTTCTTCTTAATGTTCTCCTTTACAATATCCGGATTTTCCCGCACAAATTTCATATCTAACATTTTATTTTACCTCATTTCCATATTTTCGTTTATTTATGATTCCAGTGCAAAAAGCCATTCTGCACGCCCCGATATGAGCATGAAGTGGGGCGAAGCGCCACGAAAATGCAAATACAAGACAACAGGGTCTCCCTGTTGTATACGGGGAGGATTGTGGGAGCACGAAGTGCGGAACAATCCGTGGGAATCATTTTGCACTGAAACCATTTATTTTTTCCATTTCTTTTTGTTATTTCTTATTTATTTCTGTTATTTCTTCTGCTTTCTTTATTTCCGATTTTTTTATTTGTTATGATCTCCAATTCTTTTTCACCCTCCGGGTCCGAAGAGTTTCCGTTGCCATTGCCGTTATTTTCGTTATTGCTGGCAATCGTCACACTTCGGAACGGTGTTAAAAGAAAGCCGATGACGATACCGCCCAACAATGCTGAAAGAATTTCAAAGAACAAGAGCTTTCGATTTATCGTGATATCCTCATCGAGCGATATCATGAAATTTTTTATTTTTTTCATTTTTCATCCTCCCAATCGTCTCTATTTGACAGACCTGCCATATAATTTTAATCTATTATTTCTTACTTATTTCAATTAGTCAAGTACTTTCCATCAGTCCAGCACTTCTGTAATAACCAGATTCAGAACCTTGAGCAAATTGATAATTTCTCCGCCGGAAGTCTCTCTTCCCTCTGTATCCTGAATCAGTTTAATATTCGGTCTGTCGGGAAAGTTTTCATTCTGGCTGATCACAACTCCGACCTGCCGGTTGCTGAGCCGAACCTTTGTGCCCGTCGGATAAACTGCAGCAAACTGTAAAAGCGTGTCCACGATTTCACTGTCAAATCCGCGATCCCTCTGCATCTTAATATACTCAATCGCTTCATAGACCTTTACCCTTACACAACCGACACCGCACAAAAGCTCATCGAACGCCTCGCACAGAGCAAGTATCTGATAAGCGGCAGGAACCTCCTTCATATGAAACGGATACCCTAAGCCTCCCGTCCTCTCATGATGATGCAAAATCATATTTTTGACACGTTCAGAGATCCAGTCCTCCTTTAAAACAGCGGTATAACCGTAAATCGTATGTTTTTTGTATTCCTCCTGTTCTTTTTTTGGCAAAGTGCTGATATCTCTTCCGTTGTAATCGACCGTGATGTAAAGCAGTCCCAGATCGTGCAGCAGGGAAGCCGTACCGATTTCATGGACTGTCTCCTTTGATTCATTCAATTTCAGCGCCATCAAAATCGCAAGCGAACAGACGCTCAGGGAATGCTCGTACAAATCAGAGCTTCTTGTCTTGACCTCGTAGACCTTCTTTATGACATGCTTGTCATTTAATATATTTACAATGACCTCTTCTGCTGCGCGATTGATTTCGTAAAGCTCTGTATCCTTTTGATAAACATGCTGCTGAAGAATCTCACGTACCTTTGTAAGGCAGTCCTCCTTGACTTCTTCCTTCAAAATCGTGTTTTCTTCAAATTTGACATGATCGTAATTCTCTTTGACGTATACGGACAAAATATTCAGGTCCTTAAGCTTCTCAATATATTCGGGTTTCATAACCGTACCCTCTCCGAGCAAAACCTGATAATCACTCGTAAGTATTTCTCTTGCCAGAACCTCTCCTCCTTGAAGATGGTCTGTCTGAACAAGTCTCACGTAAAATACTCCTTTCCTCTTCGTTCTCTCTTATTCGTTTCCCATAGCCATATCCAGTGCCTGCTTTTCTTCCTCGCCCAATGCAAGTGCACACTCTCCTTTAGTAATTTCCTTTGTATAGGAATAGCAGCCATCACTTGAGTGCACGGAATTGATAATAAAACCATCATTGTCCTCATTGAGTAATGCAAGTGAAAAACTCAACATTCCGCCCATTTGCTTGAACGCATCATATTTTACAATGCCAAGCTTCTGATAGGTGAAGCGCATTCTCTTGTACAGGTTTTTGATTTCTTTACTGTTGGAGTCTGAGATTTCCTTTAAGGAACTGATATCCTGAAACAAATTGGAGATTTCTTCCTCCAGACTTCCTCCATCCTTACCCTGCATAAATTTTTCAAATCGCTTCTTTAATTTATTTGTCTTTGCTATCTGTACAATGAGCAATATCAGCAAAATAAAAATGACTGCAATCAATCCGATAAAAAAATATGCGGGGTCAATACTTCCAAGCCCAATCGATTCAAACAATGCACTTGACATTTCGATCCTCCTCTTTCTATATGATATTTTTCCAAATCAATGTAAAGCCTTCCTAAAAAGATTACAGGATTATGAGTTCTATTGCTTATTCGTTCTGAGCATCTCCATAATTCTCTCGAGATCATCATGGGAATAAAATTCAATTTCAATTTTCCCTGCTCCGTCCTCTTTCGCTGCAATGGAAACCTTCGTACCTAAAACGGACTTGAGATTGTCTTCGATCTCTTTATAGATGAAATCCAAATTTTTAGATTTCTCTTTTTTCTGTTTCTGCGGCTTGTTCATATTTTTCACAAGCTTCTCGATATCACGGACACTCAGCTTTTCATCAAAAATACGCTGCGCAATTTCATACTGCTGCTCCGGATCGTCAATCGCAAGCAGAGCTCTGGCATGTCCGGTTGTTATCATTTCGTCAATGACCATCTGCTGCACTTCATCGGACAATTTCAGAAGTCTCATCGAGTTTGTAACCGCAGTTCTGCTCTTTGAGACACGCTCTGCCACCTCATCCTGTTTTAAATGAAACTCATTCAGTAATCTCTTATAAGCAAGCGCCTCTTCGATTGGATTTAAGTTTTCTCTCTGAATATTTTCAATCAGAGAAATTTCTACGATTTCCTGCTCCGTATAATTCTTGACAATAACAGGAACTTCCTTTAATCCGGCAAGCTTTGCAGCTCTCCATCTGCGCTCACCGGCAATAATCTCATAATGATCTTTCCGATCCTGAACCAAAATAGGTTGGAGCAGGCCAAACTGTTTGATGGAGTCTGCCAGTTCCTGAAGAGCATCCTCATCAAAATTTTTTCTCGGCTGCTCTCTGTTTGGCTCAAGCATCGTAATTTTGACCAGCTGCTCTGGATCCTTCTCTTCTTCCTTCTTCTCTACAGCTTTTGCAGTTGTCTTCGCTGCAGGTATTAAACTGTCAATTCCTTTTCCTAATCCTCTTTTTGGTGCCGCCATGTCTTTCCCCCACTATACTTATTTTTTGTTCTTAATAATTTCGTCCGCAAGATTTCTGTAACTCTCTGCTCCTACAGATTTCGGATCATACATTGTAATCGGCTTACCGTAGCTTGGTGCCTCTGCCAATCTGATATTTCTTGGAATCAAGGTGTTGCATACTCTCTCCTGTAGATTGTTCTTTACATTCTCCACTACCTGCATCGAAAGATTCGTTCTTGCATTGTACATCGTAAATACGACACCTTCCATAACCAGCTGCGAATTCAGTCGTTCTTTAATCAGATTGACCGTATGTATCAGCTGGCTCAATCCTTCAAGTGCATAGTACTCACATTGAATCGGCACTAAAACAGAATCGGCGGTCGTCATCGCATTGATTGTGAGAAGACTTAAGGACGGAGGACAATCTATGATAATAAAATCGTAATTATCCTTGACCCAGTCAATCTCATTTTTTAAGATATATTCTTTCCGATCTACTCCGATTAACTCAATCTCTGCTGCTGCCAGATTTACGTTTGACGGAATAATCGATACATTTTTGATCGCATCTTTGATAATACAATCCTGAACGGAGCACTCTCCCAAAATCAATTCATAGACTGTGTTATCCAGATAATTCTTGTCGATACCAAATCCACTTGTACAATTTCCCTGTGGGTCTGTATCTATAACTAGGACCTTTTTTCCTTTTTCAGCAAGACATGCTGATAAATTGATGGCGGTAGTTGTCTTACCGACACCGCCCTTTTGATTCGCTATTGCAATTATTTTTCCCATTTTAATTCCTTTCGTATCGGTAATTTCTAATTACCATTGTTTCTCACATAACTTTTCTATCATGTCCTTTTCGATTATAACACCAAACTAGTGGAGAATCTAGTTAAAATTCAGCCAAGTTTTCTTTTACAGAACGGATGCTACAATTTAACTGGTTAACGATAAAAAATGCCAATAGTGCCGACTAACGAACGCAATATTACTGCATTTCTAACAGTTTTGACAGCAGTTAATTGCGTTCGTTAGTATAGCAATTAGTCACGGACGCAGCCAATATGATATAGTACTCTTCGGGGCATGCAGCTACGCATACTTAATAAATACCCTACCACAACATCTTGTGTCCACTGATTTTTCTTTAAATGTGAAACACTGATTTTTTCAAATGTTTCACGATTTTTTTAATTTTTTTTATAAATGTTTCACGATTTTTGAACACAATATCTTGAAGAAAATGTTTCACGTGAAACATGATCTTGTATGTTTATTTTGTATATGCCGGATAAAAAAAGAGAAATGTTTCACGTGAAACATTTCATAAGGAGTTACATATAAAAAACTAGATATTGATTTCAAAAATTAAAATCTTCAAAATCATCTAAAGTAAAGCGATGGTAAGTAATATGACCTTCTTCATCCTTAATGCAGTACATGTAATCATCCGGCTCTCCATTTTCAAAATAAACCAAATAATCAAATTCACCATTCTTCACTTCTTCAAAATGAACACAATCTGAATACTTCTGAAATAACTTTAAAATATCATCGATCGTAGACTGATGTTCCTGCACAGCATAAATCAATTCTTTGATAAAACTTTGATCATCCATATTCTCATGTACATATTCACTCGTCACAGGAGAAAATTGAAGGCAGAACCGATCCCCCCTATTTGAAATGATCACCTCTCCATACTTCTGTTGAACAGATGAAAAAAAATTATTTAGTTCCAGCCTCATCTGTTCTATATTCAAATCAGAAGAAATAAAATGATTCAGAGAAACAAGAGGATAATATAATCGTATCGTTTCTTTCCGGTATCCTAATTTAATTTGCTGCTCTGTAATCATATCTATAATGTTTTTTTCTAATCGATTAAAATTCAAAATAAATTTCATCTCCATTTCTGTTATATTGTCAACACCTGACAAATAATCATCGGTCATTAACATTTAATATATAAACGCTGATTCAATCCATTATCTTTTAAAAATCTAAATATGAACCAAATCATTCTTGATTGCAAAAACTGCTGCCTGCGTCCGATCGGAAACATCCAGCTTTTTAAAGATATTGAAAATATGATTTTTCACAGTTCTCTCCCTGATATCACAAGCTTCAGCAATCTCCCGATTAAGCAATCCCTCTGATAAAAGAATTAAAATCTCAAGTTCTCTCTTTGTCAGAGATTCAATTTTTGCCATATCATTATCCCTGCTGATCATCTTGGAATTTAATGCAGGAATCAGACTAGGCTGTATGTAACTCTTTCCATTGTAAATAGTGTGAATTGCATTCTTAAGTTCATTCGAATCGGAATCCTTTAAGATATATCCGTCAGCACCGATATCAACAGCCTTCACAAGATACTCCACTTCATTGTGTACCGTCAGCATCAAAACCTTAATCGGATAACGCTTCTGCTTTATTTCCTTTAAAACATCAATGCCATTCATATTCGGCATGTTGATATCGAGCAAAAGAATATCCGGTTTCTGTTCCGATAATAATTCAAGGCAGTCTACCCCGTCCTCTGCCTCGGCAATTACTTTCATATCACCGTCTAACTCCAAAAGCTGTTTAATTCCTTCTCGGATCATTTTGTGATCATCCGAAATCATAATATTTATACTCATAATATCCCTCCAGAAAAAATCAAGTACAATCAACATTATAAAGCTATTTCTATTTAATGCAAATATTTTGTAAAGGAATTAAAATATCTGTCCGATAACCTTTTCCTACTTCCGTATATATTTCCAATTTACCATCCAATAAAGCAATACGGTCCTTGAGTATTTTAATTCCGTAATGATGATGACCTACCTCACTCGTCAGATCAAATCCTTTTCCATCATCTTCAATCAGGATAGAAAGATTGTCTTTTTTTTGAGCAATTTTGACAGAAAGCTTTCCTCCCCCTGAATGCTTGATTGAATTGATACAGCATTCCTGAATCATACGATAAATTGTAATCAGATAATCCTTGCCAATATTCGAAAAATCTACAAGAATCGAGTAAACAATTTCATTATCATATAACTGATCAAGCTCATCAAAATACTGCTGCAGCAAAACATCAAAACCTAAATCATCAAAAGACATCGGTCTTAAATCATAAACCATACCTCTGATCTCATCAATGTTTTCATGGATATATTGTTTGATGGATTCAAGCTCCAGCTTACAGCGAATCGGATCAAGATCAATGTATTTAGAAGCAAGCTCAATCTTATGAATCAGACAGACCAAATTTTGAATTGTGGAGTCATGAAGCTCCCTGGCAATTCTTTTCCTGTCCATCTCATTCAAATGAATCAAAATCTGCGATAAAGATTTATCATCCTCTATTTTTTGTAATAACAAATTATCTGAACTTCTATCCATAGTATTAACTCCAAAAAACTATTATAGCTATAAGCTAAATAATAAAATTTATTTTAATGAATTGAAACTTTCCTTATTTTGAATTATACTATATCTAAATATAAAAAATCCAGATTAGTTTATATCGAAAGTAGGAATCCTATTGAAAAAGAAAATCAGAGTAATTATTATTTTATCAGGAATTTCGATTGTAGCGCTGCATGTCATAAACCGATTGATCACATCGGCAGCTACCGTCAAGGAATTGCTCGCAAAAGAAAAGAGCAGTTATTACACATGGAGATTCGGTAAAATCCATTATAAGAAAAAAGGAACCGGCAAGCCGATCCTACTCATTCATGACTTGACAGCAGGAAGCTCCGGCTATGAATTTCATAAAATTGAAAATGAATTGGCAAAAACCAATGAGGTCTACACGATTGATCTGCTTGGCTACGGACTGTCCGATAAACCAAACATTACATACACAAATTTCCTGTATGTAGAACTGATTACGGATTTTATCAAATCTGTGATCGGAAAAAAGGCAGATGTGCTGACATCCGGAGACAGCTCGTCCATAGCAATTATGGCATGCCATAATAATGCGGAGATCATCAACCAGATCGTTATGGTAAATCCGCAGGACATTGGCTATTCCAAGCTGATTCCAAATAAAAAGAGCAGACTGCTCAAATGGTTCATTGAACTTCCGGTCGTAGGAACATTTATTTACAATGTTTTTTATAATAAGAAAAATATAACCAATTCCTTCCTGAATCAGTACTACTGCTCTGCCGGCAAAATTGAGCAGACGGATATTGATGCGTATGTTGAGGCAGCGCACTATGCCGACCACTCATCCAAATATGCGATTGCAAGCTATCTCGGAAGATATATGAATATCAGCATGATACATGCATTATCAAAAATCAATAATAATATATACATTATATCGGGTATGGAAAAGGCGAATGCCGGAGCAATCACAGAAAATTATCTCAAATATAATCATGCGATTGAGCATCATTATGTTGAAAGCACAAAGCAGCTTCCGCATATGGAAAATCCGGAGAAAACTTTGGATATCATTCAAATGTACTTAAATAATTCCATATAATTAAAAAGGACTGTCATACTTCCGTTTCATTATAAAATGGAAGTAAAACAGTCTTTTTTCTTTCAAACAAAATTAACCTTTAATTTTCTCGATTACCTGACGAGTAATATTTTCAATTTCCTCGATCTGTTCATTTAACTTCTTCGATGACTCAGACTGCCCGTTCTGGGAATCCTCCTGCATCTTCAAATTCTTTTGCATCTCAGAAATATCGCTTACAAACTTATTTAAAATATCCAGAATTTTACCGGAGGACACCTTTGTATCATTTGCCAGCTTACGCATTTCCTCCGCAACGACAGCAAATCCTTTTCCGTTCTCACCGCTTCTCGCCGCTTCAATCGATGCATTGAGTGCCAGCATATTTGTATTATTTGATATCTTTTGAATCTCCTGGGCAAATACCTGAACCTCTGAGACATTTCCGGAAATCTTTCCCGTTAATTCTTTAATTTCCGCAGAACTTGACCTGATTACTTCTCCGAATTGATTCGTACTTTTTATTTCATTTTGAACCTGACTAATCGAATTTAACAGCTTCTTAGATGCCTCTATCGTAAAAGAATCATTTTTCAAGCTATTTTCATTTTCCATTGCTTCATCCATTTTAGAATTATCCTGTGCGTTCATTTTAACCCTCCATATCCTATTGTAAAAAATTCTGCCGCTACAACCCAAAAACAAAAAATTCGGATTCTCCGCATTTCAAGAAATATATATACAAATTATATCCTACATTTTACTTTATTTCAATAAAGAATTATCTGTGATCGATGCCTGATTACTTTGCAATTTCTATTTCTATTGACGAAAATCTTATCTTTGGATTATACTTGAAATGGTTGTAAATCAGCCGCATCAGTTTTTATCACACAAAAAGGAGAATATAAAATGGATATCAAAAAAAAGGTAGAAGAGATTGTTGAAAAATTGAAAAAGGATCCTTCTTTATTGGAATCCTTTAAAAAGGACCCCGTAAAAACAGTTGAGAAGCTTGCCGGTGTCGATATTCCGGACGGAATGGAAGACAAGATCGTGACAGGTGTAAAAACAGCGCTTGCCGGTGACAAACTCTCCGGGGCTGCAGATACGATTAAAAAATTATTCTAATACAGCACCTTATTATATGTACAATGCTATAAGCAGCTATTGATTTATTTTTCATAATTCAATAGCTGTATATTCTATTCACAGGAGGATGAAGAAATGTATCACGACGGTAAAATTCTGGTTGGAAAATCAGGAGAAGAAAATGTATATATTTATCCGAAGATGGCAAACCGCCACGGTTTGATTGCCGGAGCAACCGGAACAGGTAAAACGGTGACACTTAAGGTTTTAGCAGAATCCTTCAGTGATTGCGGAGTACCGGTATTTCTTGCAGATGCCAAAGGAGATTTGGCAGCAACGTGTATGATGGGAAGCCCAAGTGAGTCCCTGCAAAAAAGGATTGATTCCCTGGGACTTGACGAGCTCGGCTTTGATTTTAAATCGTACCCGGTAACCTTCTGGGATATTTTTCAGGAAAAAGGCATGCCGCTTCGAACGACGATTTCCGAAATGGGACCTCTGCTTTTGAGCAGAATTCTGGAACTGAACAATACACAGACGGATATTCTGACTGTGATTTTCAAGATTGCAGATGATGAAAACCTTCTTTTGATCGACACAAAGGATCTTCGCTCAATGCTCCAGTATGTCGGAGAAAATTCCAAAGAATTTTCTTTAAAATACGGAAATATTTCCAAGCAAAGCTTAAGCTCGATCATCCGTTCCGTCATCGCACTCGAAGCAGTAGGAGGAGAGTTGTTTTTTGGAGAACCTGCACTGAACATTCGAGACTGGATTGCAACGGATTCCGGCGGAAAAGGAAAAATTCAAATTCTGGATTGTCAAAAGTTGATGCAGAATCCGACTATGTATGCAACGTTTATGCTCTGGATGATGAGTGAGCTTTTTGAGACACTTCCGGAAGCCGGTGATCTGGAAAAACCGAGAATGGTTTTCTTCTTCGATGAAGCCCATATGTTGTTTGACGACGCACCGAAGGTACTTCTTCAAAAGGTAGAACAGGTCGTTAAGCTGATTCGGTCAAAGGGAGTCGGAATTTATTTCATTACCCAGAATCCGAAAGACATTCCAAACGGAGTTCTCTCACAGCTAGGCAATAAAATACAGCATGCACTGCACGCCTACACTCCGTCTGAGCAAAAAAATGCAAAAGCTGCTGCTGAATCGTTCCGTGAAAATCCGGAATTTAATACTTATGAGACATTGTTGAATCTCGGAATCGGGGAAGCGCTTATTTCCGTGCTCGATGAAAATGGTGTACCGACAACCGTAAAAAACTGCAAGGTTTTACCGCCTCAGAGCCAGATGGGAGCGCTTGATGACGCAACCAGAGAAAGTGAAATCAAAAACGATCTTCTCTACATTAAATATTATGAAATGATCGACCGCGACTCGGCATATGAATTTTTGGAGCGAAAGGGAATCGCAGATGCCGAGGAAGCCCAAAGGAAAGCCGAGGAGGAAGCCGCTGCCAAAGAACAGGCAAAGGCGGAAGCTGCTGCAATCAAGCAGCAGGAAAAAGAAGAAGCTGCTGCCGCAAGAGCTCAGGCAAGGGAAGAAGCCGCTGCTGCAAGAGCACAGGCAAAAGCAGAGGAAGCGGAAAGGAAGGCTGCAGAAAAGAAAGCCGAGATGCAGCAGAAAAAAGTAAAATCTGCGGCAAAGGGTGTTGCAAGCACAGCAGCCGGAACAATCGGACGTCAGATCGGAAATGAAATCGGTAAATCTGTCGGTGGTTCGTTCGGTAAAAAGCTCGGCGGTAATGTCGGAGCTTCTCTCGG
>JAFUZE010000261.1 GCA_017476765.1 Lachnospiraceae bacterium | reverse complement strand
GACGAAGCAGGTCCGAAGGGACTGCGAGTTGGCACTGCTTATTGACAGCGTGACAACAGTTACCCAGCCCGTGCTTGCACAAGGGGTGTTGCAGGGACGGATGTTTATAGGGCGGAAGCCCGGCGACGAAGCAGGTCCGAAGGAACTGCGAGTTGGCACTGCTTATTGACAGCGTGACAACAGTTACCCAGCCCGTGCTTGCACAAGGGGTGTTGCAGGGACGGATGTTTATAGGGCGGAAGCCCGGCGACGAAGCAGGTTCGAAGGGACTGCGAGTTGGCACTGCTTATTGACAGCACGATAAAAAATATATAGTAAATCAAACCTAAAAATAAACAGGAGGAATAAAAGATGTCAGATCAGGTTAAAAAACCGATTCAAATTACCGAGACAATACTGCGTGATGCACATCAGTCTTTGATTGCCACCAGAATGCCGACCGAACTTATGCTTCCGATTCTTGATAAAATGGATAAAGTCGGTTATCATTCCATCGAATGTTGGGGCGGAGCTACTTTTGATGCGTCTCTTCGTTTCTTAAAGGAAGATCCGTGGGACAGACTTCGCAAGATCAAGGACGGCTGCCCGAACACACCGCTTCAGATGCTGTTCAGAGGACAGAACATTTTAGGCTACAGACCGTATGCGGATGATGTGGTAGACTACTTTGTAGAGAAATCCATCGCAAACGGTATCGATATTATTCGTATTTTTGACTGCCTGAACGACCTTCGCAATTTGCAGAGAGCCGTTACGGCGACAAACAATTATAAGAAAAAAGAAGGAAGAGGACACGCACAGGTTGCACTTTCCTACACGCTCGGTGATGCCTACACACTGGAATACTGGACAAAGATGGCAAAGAACATTGAGGAGATGGGTGCAGATTCTATCTGTATTAAGGATATGGCAGGTCTTCTCGTTCCGTACAAGGCAAGCGAACTCATCAAGGCGATGAAGGAAGTGACGAAGCTCCCGATTCAGCTGCACACACACTATACGTCAGGTGTTGCCGGCATGACCTACTTAAAAGCGGTAGAGGCAGGCGTCGATGTGATCGACTGTGCGATTTCTCCGTTTGCTATGGGTACTTCACAGCCTGCAACAGAGGTTATGGTAGAGACCTTCCGCGGTACAGAGTACGACACGGGCTATGATCAGAACTTACTGGCTGAGATCGCAGATTATTTCAGACCGTACAGAGACGAGTGCCTTGCAAACGGTCTGTTAAATCCGAAGGTTATGGGCGTGGACATCAAGACTTTGTTATATCAGGTGCCGGGCGGTATGCTTTCCAACATGGTATCGCAGCTTAAGGAACAGAACGCTGAAGATAAGTACTATGATGTGCTCAAGGAAATCCCGGAGGTTCGTAAGGATCTCGGTGAGCCGCCGCTTGTTACACCGTCCTCACAGATCGTCGGTACACAGGCTGTATTCAATGTCCTGATGGGTGAGCGTTATAAGATGGCGACGAAGGAGACGAAGGCAGTGCTTCGCGGTGAGTATGGTCAGACCGTAAAGCCGATGAATCAGGAAGTTATTGATAAGGTCATTCCGGGTGAGAAGCGTATCACCTGTCGTCCGGCAGACCTTTTGGAGAACGAGCTGGATAAGCTGGAGGCAGAGATGAAGGAATGGAAGCAGCAGGACGAGGATGTATTGTCCTATGCATTGTTCCCGCAGGTTGCCACAGACTTCTTTAAATATCGTCAGGCACAGCAGGAGAAGGTCGATCTGACACACGCTGATACAAAGAACGGAGCATATCCGGTCTAAAAGAATACACAGATCACAATACCCGGAGAGAGGATTCTTTCCGGGTATTATCAATGTGGGGATAATAAATTACAATGTATTGACAATGAAAACAAAATGGCTTATGATTAAGAAAAAGAAGGGAGGAATTTATATGGCTACAGTACAAACGCAAATTAGGATAGATGAGGATTTAAAAAAACAGGCTGTAGAATTATTTAGTCAGCTTGGGATTGATATGTCAAGTGCGGTTAATATGTTCTTAAGACAGGCAGTCATGCGGGGGGGACTTCCTTTCAGCGTGGAATTACCAAAATACAAGCCGGAAGTCATTGAGGCTATGGAAGAAGCTAAGAGAATCAGTAGAGATCCAAATACAAAAAAATATGATAGCTTTTCTGACGCTATGGAGGATTTGGATATATGAAATATAAATTAGCTCTCTCCGGACAGTTTAAGCGGTCTGTGAAAATAGCTAAAAAGCGTGGGTTAGATATTTCATTGATGGATTCTATTGTAGATAAGTTATTGAATAAAATTCCATTGGAACCCAAATATAAAGATCATGCTTTGCAGGGAAATTGGAAAGGCTTCAGAGAATGTCACATACAACCGGATTGGTTAGTGCTTTTTACTAAAGACTGGAAATACGGCAGCGTAATAGATGAAGGAGGGAACAAAAGGATATTGCAATCGCAAAAGGCGTATGCTAAAATTCCAGTATGCAAAGGGGAGTGATCAGATGGAAAAGATAATCAATGTTGCACAGTATATTTTTTCTGAATACAGGAAGATTACGGGTGAAGTGATTGATGAGATGAAGCTTCACAAATTGCTTTATTTTGCACAGAGAGAATCACTCGCTATTACAAATGAACCGTTGTTCGAAGGTGAATTTGAGGGGTGGAGGTACGGACCGGTGTGCAAGGAAATCCGCAACTCGATTACACAGGATGGAATTATTGATTATGACAGTGATATTTCGGACGAATGCAAATACGTCGTCAATAATATCATATTGGAATACGGTTCACTGGCTTCGTGGAAATTAAGCGAACTGTCCCACAAGGAAATCTCGTGGAAAAACTCCAGAGCCGGTCTGAGCGATGCGGATACCGGAAACCGGAAATTAAAACTCGAAGATATACGCGAGGATGCGAAAAAAGTACGCCCATATGACCATGTATGGGATATGTACTATGATGAATTTGAGGATGCGGGGGAATTGGTATGATCGGGAAGCTTTACTGGTCGCTGACCCCATATTACGACAGCCGGATGCGCAAAAACTCTTTTAAAAAGCGGCCGGTTTTGATTATAGCCGGACCGAGAAACAATGATTACACAATTCTTCCGATATCGACAATCAGCAACAAAGCAAATTTGGATACCTATTATGACATTGAAGTGAAACCTACCGTGTTTCCTCTGTTAAATCTGAAGCAGGTATCTTATATCCGGGTGCACAAGCAGACGACCGTACACAGAGCATCCCTGACATCACAGATCGGAAATCTGAAGGATGATTACGAGGACTTATATTTGGAAGTACTGGAAAAGCTTGAAGAATATAATCAGGATATAATGGAACAGGCAATTTAAAGGAAAGACAAGCGATTATGCTTGTTTTTTGTTCTTTCAAAAAAGCAGTGTGGATGAAGCAGGAAGGAGGTGCCGGTATGACGAAGAAAATATGGAAGGTCATCGTTTCCATGTATCTTGTCTGCGCCCTTCTCATGACCGGGATTCTTCTTATGGAACCTGACAGCGACCTGCTTTTTCATGCCATTTCCGACTGCCGGAAAGCGGAAGAGAACCACTGCCTGATCAATATGGCAGACGAGCTGCAGCCTGTGGTCTGCCTGGCGGAGCAGTCCGGTCACATCTGGCTCCGACCGTCGTCTGACCGATCCGGCGGTAATCGCAGTATGCTGCGATTCGGCACGCAGATTGCCATACTCGGCTTTGGGCAGTTCACATTTCATTTCTGCTATGCTTCTGTAAGGAGGCAGTATCATAAGAATTACAGCAGCAGATATATTGTAAATTATATACACGATATTGATGGTCAAAAAATCCTCCGTTACATCATGATGTAAGACGGATGTTATGCCTATGAGGAGCATAGGCTTATTTTGGTATGCTTTTTTCGGAAAAATCATCATTCCCGAAAAAGTGTATTTACAGTAGGTTTATAGTTGGATGGAGGAATCAGATATGTTTGAGAATATTACGGTTGTTATTTTTTGCGCGATTGCGATTGTCGCCACAGGGTTTGGCTGGTGGCTGGAAAACGGAAGTGCTTCAAAGAAGAAAGAGGAGCGGCGAATAGACCCGGAAAAGGAAGAGAAGAAGGAAAACCGACATATAGACCCGGAAAAGGAAGAGAAGAAGGAAAACCGGCATATAGACCCGGAAAAGGTGGAGAAGCAGAAAAACCGGCATATAGATTCGGAAATGGAAGAGAAGGAAGAAAATCAGGACGAAGACTCGGGAAACGGAGAGTCGGAAACGAATCGGGAGAAGGGCATAAAGAACGGAAAGAAAAAGCAAATAAGGGGAAAGGCTCAAAAAAGGGAAAGAAGAAAGGATAAGAATGAAATCGTATGAAAAAGACGAAATTCGAACTGTTTTTTGATTATTTGATGCTTACGGCGGGGGCTGCTCTGGCGGCTCTTGCCATCGAAGAATTTCTGGCGCCGTGCATGATCTTGGACGGCGGTGTGATCGGCATTGCAATGATGATCAGCAATTTTTCGCATATGCCGCTCGGAGTTCTCACTGTTGTCCTCAATCTGCCGTTTATTCTGATCGGCTATAAAAAGATGGGGGCTCAGTTCATCTTGAAATCAGGCTATGCGATGGTCGTTTTCTCTGCGTTTACAGCTGTGTTTGAGCCTTTGGCAAATGCCACGTCGGAATATCTGCTCGCAGTCAGCTTCGGCGGACTGATACTGGGCTTCGGCGTCGGCTTGGTGATTCGTTACGGCGGATGTCTGGACGGAACGGAGACGGTGGCGATTATGCTGAATCGGAAGTATAAGATGTCGGTAGGAAAAATCGTACTCGCCATCAATGTTCTGATTTATCTGGCTGCCGGTATGCTGTTTGGGATCGACCGCGCGCTGTACAGCCTGTTGACTTATGCGGTCACTTCGAGAATTATAGATTTTGTCGAGATCGGAATGGAGCAGGCAAAGGCTGCGATGATTATTACAAGCGATGCGAAAGAGATTTCGGAGAAAATTTATTCGCACCTCGGGCGTACGGTGACGATCATGGAAGGAGAGGGGCTTGTCAGCGGCAAAAAGGTCGTGCTGTACTGCGTTGTGACAAGATTTGAGATACGTGAGCTCCGGGATATCATCTCATCGGTCGATACCTCGGCATTTGTTGCGATCAGCGATGTATCGGAAATCATAGGAGCCCATATAAAGAGCCGAAATAAGGAGAACGGGGATAAAGAGATTATACTATAGGATAAAGAATCCGAATGGATATGCCGCAAAAAGATTAATGGAACTGTTAAATAGAACATGTTTACATCGATCATCAAAAGGCGGGCAATTCGTGCCTGCCTTTTTGTATGCCGTCTGTTGCACCAGATGCACCGTCTCGTTGCACTGCAAATATTTACATAAAAAAACTTTGCAAGAAGCGTCAATTCGTGTATAATTAAAGCTATAACAATTTGAAGGTATAAATTATAGTAAAAAGCAAGTGGTGCCGATATATATTATGCACTGCACAAAAAGAGAAAGGGAGGAAACAAAATGAGAGGCAAGGGAAAACGTGCACTGTCGCTTTTGCTCAGCGTCGCAATGGTTGTGACCGGGCTTACGATTGTACCTAAATCGTCGGTGCTTGAGACGCAGGCCCAGTATGACGGTGCGATTGTGTCCAATATGGACAGCACAAGCGGAGCGGAGGTGACGCATTATTGGAGAGGTGAAGAGTTTGAATTAAGCTGTAAATCAAACGGAACAGTGACTGTGAGCAGCGTTTCCGTTACGAAAAATGGTTCGGATGCTCTTAGTCAGTTTACGATCGGTGACGTGACCTCGGAACAGGTCAATGCAACCTACAAGGAATATAAAATAAAGGTGACTGTGAAAGAGGATGCAGCGAGTGGTTCCTATGTATTTTCTGTCAATGACGGCAGTTCTACGGTACAGGCACAAATCCCAGTATTTGTCCATGAGGAGGATGTGTACCAGTCGTATTCTGCAGTGAATAATCAATTTTTCAATTCCAGAAAGTCCTTTCAGGAAGTGTTTGTGTATAATCGGGCAGCATATGACAAAGCCGTTGCGGCGGGAAAAGAAATCAAGTTTTCCTTTGATGAGTCTTTAAGCCAGGATTATAAGGTTGAGACTTCACAGGCGGATTTATCGACGAATAAGGGCTGCGCTACCTATACGGTTACGATTACGCCGTTGCGCTATATGTATACGGAAAACGGAGTGGAAAAGCCGATCATCAATTCGGATACGGCAACGCAGAATATCAACTTGAAAGTTGAGTATTATGACAGAAATGAACAATCGCAGACAAAAAACGTTCCATATGTGGTAAAGCAGTCGTTCATATCGATGGATGAGTTGGAGCTGAGTAAATGCTCAAATTTCGATTTGTATGCTGCTGCCGCAGGAATAAATAGTATGGATGCGTATGTGAGTGCGTATCCGCACAAAGATGGGAATATGCTTTATTTAGATGCCAACGAGACCGTATATTTTCGCACGGTACTGAGAGGTTCACTGGCCGGTGTTGATGGTATCGGTGCTACTGTGACAGGACTGGATACCTATTTTAACAGCACCAAGGAAGACCGTGAGGCATATTCATCGGATGGATTTGAGTATAAGACAGGAATAATATATGATTCAACGAAATCAGAAGAATTTGCGGATCAAAATGTTCAGCCGATTATTATTAAGCTGACAACCAATGACGGGGTCACAACGACATCTCCGGTCAATTTTACGCTCACTCCGAATTCGGGAAATGCAAGTAAGACTTATCAGTTTGTCATCTATAATACAATTGTAGATGAAAACCATAAACCGAGTGTGCAATACGAAGTAGGCGGCGAATACGGAACAAGCAAGGCGCTGACTTATGACCGGTTTGGCGGGCAGTCCTCCTATGAATTTAAGACACTGTTAGTGGATTCGAAGGATTATATTATCTGGCAGACAAGCGCACCGGGAACGGCATATTTTTCAGGCGGTTCCGCATATGACGGCGATACGGCAGTAAGGCGCATCGTACAGAGTACAAACGCCGTTTTGACGACACGTGATGCGGGACAGCTGACGGTCACGGCAATGACAGATGAGACAAAGACCAGACCGAAGGGGGCTGTTTATCTTCCCGGATCGCTCAGAATCGAGGAACTGATCCTTCCGGATGAAGGCAAATTGAAGCTTACTTATAACAGCCTCGAGCAGAGTGCGGATTCTCTCAAGGTGGGAGATAAGAAAAAATATTCATATTCCGGTATGGGAACAGATCAGAACGGAAATCCGGCTCAGACAAACTATCAAGGCTTTGTATGGCACAGTGACGATGAGACTGTTGCGACAGTTGATGAGAACGGTCTGGTGGAGACGCACAAGCAGGGAAAAACCAAAATTTATCTGACAACAAATTATCCTTCTGTTTACAGAAAGGCAGACGTAAAGTCAAATGAGATGGAGCTTTCGGTGTATGATCCGATCAAGAGCCTTGATATCAAGGATGAGAGCGGGAAGACCTGGGGTGGACAGACGATTGCTGTTGTGGAAGACAGAGAATATGTACTGACCGGAGATAAACCGGGGTCAACAACAGATAAGAGTACGGAACCGATCAAGTGGTCGGTCAATGACACGACCTATGCTGCGATTAAGAAGTCGGATGGGACTTATGCGGTTGCAAATGAGGAAGTGCAGGGAGATGAATGTACTCTCGTGATCAAGGAGCTTCCGGAGGGTACGACGGATCCGCAGCCTGTGAATTTGACTTGTACGGCAGTGCAGACGACAGGGGTTGCAGCAACTGCGGCGCTGAACATTTATCCGAAGCTTGCAGCAAAAAGTGTTGTGATTGATTATACGGGAACAAGTATCCGTCAGATTGTCGGCTATCAGGATGCCGAGTCTCAGACCGGATATGCGATCTCGGCAAAGCAGTATTACGATGATGGAAAGACTGTGGCATCCAATGAGAAGCTGACATGGATATCCGGCGATGATTCGATTGTCAAGGCGGTACCGCAGGATGTCAACGGCAGCGTGGTCAGACTGCAGTTTGTAGGTGTTGGTGAGACAACGGTCACCGTTCGGTCAGAGAGTGGTGTGACCGATACGGTAAGAGTTGCCGGTATCAAGAAAGCGGAGTATGTGAGCCTGCAGTCCTCGGGAACATACGGTGAGCTTGCAATCGGGGATCCGGTTACCCTGACGGCAAGTCTGACTCCGACAGATGCGACAGACCCAATTGAGTGGTCGGCATCGCCGGCTGATGCAGTGACATTCACAGAAGCTTCCGGACACACGGTGAAGGTGACAGTCAATCCATCTGCTCAGCTTGGCTCACAGGTGACGATTACGGCTACTGCAACAGATTCCGGTGCGCACAATACGCCGGAGCCTTATACGATCAAGCAGTCTGTCTCTGCGATTCAGGCAGTGGGACTGAAAGCAAGCTATACTTATACCGGCGAGATGATTGATCCTACGGCGGAAGCAGGTTTTGCGCTGGTGGTCAACGGAAAGCCTTTGACCCCGGGAACGGATTATTCTCTGTATATCACCGACAACCAGAATGTCGGTACGGCAAAAATCAACATTACCGGAATGGGTAATTATACAGGAACAAAGACAATTGAATTCCGGATTGTTCCGGCGGATTTGTCGCAGGCGGCTGTTACCGTAAACAACGGAAATGAAATGACATACACCGGGGAAGAAGTCAAGCCGGAGCTCGTCGTTATGCTTGGGACAAGGAATTTATATGTAGAGTCAGACTTTACGGTCACATACTCGAATAACATCAAGGCAGGAACCGCAACCGCAACCGTTTTGATCAAAGGTATCGGTAATTATACCGGCACGATCAATCAGCCGTTTACGATCCTGGCGAAGAGTGTGAATGATCTGTATCCGAGCTTTGAGGACGGCACAAACTTTGAGTATACCGGCTCTGCCATCAAGCCGAAGCTTGTGATTGCGGACGGAACGGCTACTTTGAAGGAAGGTGTGGATTACACAGTCGCATACACGAACAATACGAATGTCAGCACAGATAAGAGTGCTTCCGTAAAGATTACCGGAATCGGTAATTATAAAGATACCAGAGAGGATCTGTTCACGATTACGGCGCAGACGCTGACGAATGATTCGATCAAGTTGAGCAAGACAGATTATGTATATAACGGCAAGAAATGCAAGCCGACCGTGACCGTATATAACAGTGCCGGGAAGAAACTGAAGGCAAAGAAGGATTATACGGTTACTTATCCGGATGATATGGTTGAGATGGGTGTCAAGACGATTGTTATTGAAGGAAAAGGCAACTTTACCGGAACGGTTTATGCAGAGTACGGCATTGCCGAAAAGGTAACGGTCAAGAAGGCGACGATCAAGAGTGCAAAGAACTCCAAGTCGAAAAAGGTAGTCGTACAGCTCAAGAAGGTGAGCGGTGCAGACGGTTATGAGATTACTTACTCGACGAGCAAGAAGTTCACAAAGGATACGACCAAGACAATTACGACGACCAAGACGAAGGCGACCTTGTCCAAGCTGAAAAAAGGCAAGACCTATTACATCAAGGTGCGGGCATATAAGAATAATTCGATCGGTCGTATGATTTTCGGCAAGGCAAGCAAGACAAAATCAGTGAAGATTAAAAAATAATGCGTTGCCGTAAAATATGTAAGAAAATACCAAGAAAGAAATGAAAAAGTCAGGGGATTGGCAGAATTGCTGCGAATCCCTTGACTTTTTATACAAATGCGGATAAAATGATAGTGTTGTGGATAACGTATGTTATTTTAACATTGAAGGAAGGGGAAAAACATGGCACGAAAGATATCGGTGATGACCGAACAGATCATACAGGCGGCATTTGAGCTGACGAGGCAGGAGGGCTTTGAGGGACTGACCGCAAGAAAGCTTGCCGGCTATCTCGGATGCTCCACGCAGCCGATCTTCAGGGTGTTTCGATCTATGGAGGAGCTGTATGATGAAATCTATGAGCGGATGATCAAGGATTTTTCGGATTTTTGCAACAGCTTTGAGAAGACGGAGGAGCTTCCGTTTATCAATCTCGGACTGGCATATATTGCATACGCAAACGAACAGCCCCAGTTTTTTCGAATCCTTTTCCTACAGAAAAAGCGGTGCGGAAAAGGGCTTTATGAGCTGCTTAACGGCTCGGAGGGCAATTTGGTAAAAGAAATCAATAAAGCAGCCGCTGATGGGGTCAAAAATCCGGGTGATGTGTTTATGAAAATGTGGATTTTTATTCATGGCGCAGCCTGTATGGTTATCACGAAGGATTACGATCTGGACGATGCACAGACGAGGCAGCTGCTTTGCGACAGTTATCTTTCTTATGCGGGCAGCTAGTGCACCGGCACGTTCATGTTCAAACTAACTCCTTGTCTATTGGCTCGATAGCGCATGTCAAAAGCCTCGACGATGCCCGCATTGCCTGAGTTTTTTACATGCACTCCCGAACCAATATCCTGCGGATTTAGTTCAAATTTGAACATGTCAACACACTAGTGTAGCGATTTACAAACAATTACAGCAAATCACTTAAACGGCAATCATGAAAAGTATGAGGAAACAGATACAATATGGGAAATGAAACGAACGAGAATCAAAATGATATTATCACGAGAATCAATGAACGCTATCCGAAGATGAGCAAGGGTCATAAGATGATTGCAGCATTCATCACGGATCATTATGATCAGGCGGTATTTATGACGGCGGCAAAGCTGGGAGAAAATGTCGGTATCAGCGAATCCACGGTCGTCCGTTTTGCAATGGGGCTTGGCTACGAGGGGTATCCGCAGTTTCAGACAGCGCTTGCAGAGTGGGTCAAGAATAAGCTCAATACCGTTCAGAGAATCGGCGCCAAATACGGAAACAGTACCCAGTCGGAAATCCTAACCTCGGTATTGACCTCGGATATGAACAAAATTGCGGATACATTGGAAAATCTGGATCCGGTCGCCTTTGAGATGGCAGTGGATACGATTCTGGATGCGAAGCATGTCTACATAGTCGGAATAAGGAGCTGTGAGCCGCTGGCGGATTTCCTGACCTTTTATCTGAATATGATTCGGGGGGATGTCTACCAGATCAACACGACCTCCGCCAGTGAGACGTTTGAGCAGATGATCCGCGTCACGAGCGAGGATGCTGTTGTCGGCATCAGCTTTCCGCGCTATTCGATGCGTACACTGAAAGCGATGGAGTTTGCCAAAGACCGCAATGCCAAAGTGATCACGATTACGGATTCCGTGCATTCGCCGATGAATCTGTACTCGTCGTGCAACCTGCTTGCCAGAAGCGATATGGTGTCGATTGTCGATTCCCTCGTGGCACCGCTGAGCGTTATCAATGCGCTGGTCGTTGCGATGTGCCTCAAAAAGCCGAAGGATGTCAAGCGGAATCTGGAGGAGCTGGAGCAGGCATGGGCGAATTATCAGGTATACTTAAACGATGAGATCAATTTTATTGACGAGGATTCGCTGAATTATCCTCTTGTAAAAGAAAGTGACGAAAAGAATGAGTAGAGTCGTTGTCGTGGGAGGCGGCGCCGCAGGCATGATGGCTGCCATCTGGGCGGCAAGAGAGGGCGGCGAGGTCTCTCTTTATGAGAAAAATGAAAAGCTTGGCAAGAAGCTGTTCATTACAGGCAAGGGGCGCTGCAATCTGACCAATGCATGCGAGACGGAGGAGCTTTTTGCGAGTATTGTGTCGAATGAGAAGTTCCTCTACAGCGCTCTGTACAGCTTTGGCAACGACATGACGATGCAGTTTTTTGAACAGCTCGGGCTTCCGATAAAGGTCGAGAGGGGGAATCGGGTTTTTCCGGTTTCCGATCATTCCTCGGATGTCATCCGTGTGCTGGAGCAGGAATTAAAGCGGCTGCATGTCATGGTGCATTTGAAAACGCCGGTTGGGCGGCTTCTGGTCAGCTCAGATGCGGAAACGGACGATGCAGACGGGAAACGAACCGCAGATGAGGAAATGCAGCATATAAACGAGAAGCGAACCGCCCGCACCGGAAAACAGCGTATCTACGGGATACAGACGCAGAGCGGGGAGAAGGTGATGGCAGATCGGGTCATTCTCGCCACCGGGGGCGTTTCCTATCCGCTGACCGGTTCAACCGGGGACGGTCACCGGATGGCGGAGAGAACAGGACATCCGGTGACCGGACTGTATCCGGCTCTCGTCCCTTTTCAGGTGAAGGAGGAGTGGTGCAGGCGGCTGCAGGGGCTTTCACTGCGCAATGTCCGGCTCACGGTCAGGGACGGCAAAAAAGTATTGTTTCAGGAGTTCGGAGAGATGCTTTTTACCCATTACGGGGTGAGCGGACCGCTTATCCTTAGCGCAAGCAGCATTCTGACAAAAAGGCTGCAGGAAAAAGATACCTGCTTTGTCATGGAATGTGACTTAAAGCCGGCGCTTTCGCCGGAGCAGCTTGACAAACGGCTGCTGCGGGAATTTGAGGAGAACCGGAAAAAACATTTCAAAAATGTGATTCCTGCGCTGTTTCCGGCAAAGCTTGTCCCGGTCATGCCGGAACTGTCGGGAATCGATGGGGAGCTGTGCGCGGGTGAGATTTCCGCCAAGCAGCGCAGGGCGCTCGGAGAGCTCATCAAGCATCTGCCGATGACAATTACCGGAACCCGAGATTTTGACGAGGCGATCGTCACACAGGGAGGTGTCGCTGTCCGGGCGGTCAATCCTTCAACGATGGAGTCAAAGCTTGTGGAGGGACTGTTTTTTGCGGGTGAACTGCTCGACGTCGATGCGCTTACCGGAGGCTTCAATCTCCAGATTGCATGGTCGACCGCCTATCTTGCGGGAAATGCGGCGGCACAATAGACAGAAAGCGGAAAATGTGATATACTGATTTCGCTATGCGGCGCAGACTCGCAACCGCCTTTCTTATTGCCGGCGGGGTCCGATTGTGCAGATGCATGGCCGAATCATAGTACAAGGAGACACAGAGAATGGGTTTCAATATTGCTATTGACGGACCTGCGGGAGCAGGCAAAAGTACAATCGCAAAGAAGGTCGCAAAAGAAAAAGGATATATTTATGTAGATACGGGTGCCATGTACCGCGCGATGGCGCTTTACCTGATCCGGAACAAAATCGATCCGAACGATGAAAATGCCATCAGCGCAGGCTGCCGCAGTGCGGATATCACGCTGCAATATGAAAGAGGCGAACAGATCGTTTTACTCAACGGAGAGAATGTGAGCGGACTCATACGGACGGAGGAGGTCGGCAATATGGCTTCTGTCAGCTCCGCAAACAAGGATGTGCGCACAAAGCTTGTGGAGCTTCAGCAAAAGCTTGCGGCGGATGCGGATGTCGTGATGGACGGAAGGGATATCGGGACGTGCGTGCTGCCGGATGCGGATGTCAAGGTGTATCTGACGGCGAGTGCGAGAGAGCGGGCAGGCAGGCGGTATAAGCAGCTCAAGGCAAAAGGGCAGGACTGTGATTTAGATACGATAGAGAAAGATATTATCGAGAGAGACCATCGCGATATGACGAGAGAGATTTCACCGCTGAAGCAGGCGGAGGATGCGGTCCTCATCGATTCCTCCGATCTGACGATCGGGCAGGTCGTGCGGGCAATTTTGGATTTGTGCAAATAAACGGACGAGGTGCGTATGGAAGTGATATTGGCACAGACGGCAGGCTTTTGCTTTGGGGTAAAGCGTGCCGTGGATACAGTATATGAGCAGATACCGAAGGGAAAAAAGATTTACACCTACGGACCGATCATCCACAACGAGGAGGTCGTCAGGGATTTGGAGCGTAAGGGCGTGACGGTCATCGAGGATCCGGAGGAGCTTGCGGACTGTGAAGGCGCAGCGGTCGTAATCAGGAGTCACGGAGTTTCCAAGGACATCTGCCGGCAGCTAAAGGAGCGCCGGGTTGAGATCATCGATGCCACCT
>JAFUZE010000260.1 GCA_017476765.1 Lachnospiraceae bacterium | reverse complement strand
CAATCCCGATGAGTCTGTCCGTTCCGACATGCGGCTTCTGGTCATAGAGAATGCTCTCCTTCGCTCCCATCTGCACAAAGGTTTTAAGTACCTCCCGGTTGCGTCCCCTCGGGTCCTTATTGAGTGTATTGAGCTTTCCGTCCGAGAAGGTGCCTGCACCGCCCTCTCCGAACTGTACGTTCGATTCCGGGTTTAATGTGCCTCCTTCCCAGAAACGCTGCACGCTTTTGATGCGGCGGACGGCATCCTCACCGCGCTCCAAAACGAGCGGCTCATAGCCATGCTTTGCCAGTTCATAGGCACAAAACAGTCCTGCCGGTCCGCTGCCGACCACGACCGGGCGGTGTGCAAGCGGCTTGCTGCCGGATGCGGGAAAGGTATACGATTTGGGCTGTATGTAAGTGACATCCTTTCTCCTTGACCGCTTGACGACCTGCGCCTCGTTTCGGCAGGATATGTAAAGACTGATGACATAAAAAATTTCCGGCTTTTTCCGTGCATCCACCGACCTTCTTACAATCTCATAGGACGTGATGTCATTTTGGGAGATGCCGAGAAGCCCCGCCGCTTTTTTAAGAAGCTGAGACTCGCTATAATCGGTCGGAAGCTTGATCTGTTGTATATAAATCATAATACTCTCCTGATTCTGTTCAAATGCCTTCGTTGCCTGCAGGTATTCCGGTTCCGTTTAGATACTTCAATTCCCCGGATCATATGCTTCGAAAGTCAAAACTGATTACACGGATTGTTTCGTGCTTCGCACTCTCACAATCCTATCCTGCATTCGCAATTTCGTGGCTCTTCGCTCCACTTCCTGCTCATGTAGGGGCGGGTCATAAAGCATCTCCTCCGCTTGCAAGCAAGCTTGCCGCAGAGCAGGGCTTTTGACCCTGTAATCATCATATGATATCCGCGGCTGCTCTGCCCGCCACATATCCGCTCGACCATGCCCACTGCAGATTGTAGCCTCCGCAGATGCCGTCGACATCGACGATCTCGCCTGCGAAATAGAGTCCCTTGCAGATCGCTGACTCCAGATCGGCATGGAGCTGGCTGGTATCCACGCCGCCCTGGCAGACCTGTGCCTGCTCAAACGACGCATATCCGGTAATGGGCATCCGGCAATGCTTTATGATATGACAGAATTGCTGCATTTTGGATGCAGGATTCGATGCAAGCGGCTCCGAAGGTCTGATGCCGCACTGCTTTAGCAGCAAAAAAAGAAGCTTTTTATTCAAAATGCCCGTTAAGGCTTCCTCCGCAGAAAGCCCCCTCTGTCTGCGGAATGCCAGATACTACTCCAACTGCTCTGCCGTATACTGCGGCAGGAAATCGCAGACCAGATGCACTCTTTTTTGACGGGAAAGCGCCTCGACGGCAAACCGGCTGAGCTGAAATACGGGAATCCCCGAAGGTCCCTGGGCGGTCAACTGGAGTTCTCCCATCTCTTCCGCACAAAGTGCATCCTCGATATAGAGCGAAAGCCCCGCATCGACGCGCACGCCCGCAACCGGTTTAAAAAAGCTTTCCTCACCCTTAAGCGCTGTCAGAGCCGGAAGAACGGGCACAAGCCGGTGCCCCATGCTCTTTGCAAGGGCATAGCCGCTCCCATCCGAGCCGGTCACAGGTGCCGCTTTCCCGCCGGCAGCAATGATCACACGGTCGAAGTGTCCGCCTCCCGCTGCACAGGTAAGAACAAATCCGCCTCTTTGATTTTTATGTACAGGCTTTAAAGATACTTTGCCGCACTCGGTCAGAACCGTGACCCCTAATCGCTTCAGCTCGCTTCGCAGCAGATCCAAAACCGTAGACGCCTGATTGCTGACCGGATATACACAGCCGCTGCGCTCCTTCCAAAGCAGTCCCAGTTCCTCAAAGAACCGCAAGGTTGCGGCGACCGGAAACTCCTTTAGTACAGACATCACAAAAGAAGGATGATTTCCACGGTAATCATCCTTTGAGACAGAAAGGTTTGTCAAATTACATTTTCCGTTTCCGGTGGTCAGAATTTTTTTGCCTACCCGGTCCTTGTGCTCGTATATCGTCACGCTTGCGCCAAGCCGCGCCGCCGTGATCGCCGCCATCATCCCGGATGCCCCACCGCCTATAATCGCAATCTTTTTCATAGCTCTAATCATAGCACTAACTCGAATAAGACTCAAGAAAATTATACAGCTCCTCCTCGGATTCTATAAATTTTTTGTCCAAAATCTCCTGTTTCAAGTCATCCGGCAGTGCATCCATAGAGATGTCCGTATACAGATAAACCGTAGCCAGATCGCCGTAGTAGACCGTGATCAGATTGTCCTCTGCGATGAGATAAAAATGCTCCCGGGACATGTCGGAATCGAATTTTTTGAGTACAACAAGCTTCTCGGGGGAAAAGGCGGCAATCTCCATCGAGGCAAAGCCACGCTCCAAATCCTTCAGGGCAGGCGCTGTATTGTAATTTTCGATAATCTCCTCAACCTGCGCCCGTGTCTTGCCGATGAACTGATCCGGAATCGTCTCCGTTATGCTCTCCTCCGATTTGGTCGTCCTGTCATATTCGCGCACGACATACTTCGTATCGCACGTCAGCGTATCGTCCACGCTCGAAGCCGGTAAATCGGTTTCTTTTACCTCATGCGACATTTCCAGTATATTGCCCTGTTCGTCTACAACAATGTTTTGAATGACCGGCGGCTGTCCCTCCCCTGCGCTCCGCTTAAACTCAGCTCGGGAAAAGAACGGAAGCTGAAGCGCTGTCGCATAATGATAGCAAAAATAAATTCCGAAGGCGGTGACTGCAAAAAGTCCAAGCTTATATAAAAACTTCATTGCGAACTCCTTTTTTTATATAGCATGGACTTTCTTTTGCATTTCTATTCCGTGTAATTCATATTAAAAAAATCGATCATCTGATAAAATGTGTCGGCTGCCACTCCTCTGCCTCCGGAATACCAAACTTTTCCTTCCCGAGTGCAATGCTCTTCATCAAAAAGGTCATGTTCCTCGCAAGCGTCCGCATCGTCTGCAGTCCCTCCAGATCCTGCTGTGCCTGTCCCTTTTCCCTTCCGTGAATACTGTTCCAATACTGGCTTGATGCAACAGGCATCCCGCAGATCGTGAAATACTTGTTCAACTCATCAAAGGTTGCGGAACAGCCGCCTCTTCTTGCGACAACGACGCTCGCTCCCACTTTCATCGTCTTGTCAAAATGTGTGCTGTAAAACAGCCTGTCAAGACATGCAATCAGTGTCGCATTGGCGGATGCGTAATATACCGGTGATGCCACCACAAGCCCGTCTGCTGCTTCAAATTTCACAGCAAGCTCGTTCACCGCATCGTCAAATACGCACTGTCCCTTCTGAAAACAGGTTCCGCAGGCGATACAACCCCTGATGTCCTTGTTGCCCACTTGCACAACCTCTGCTTCGACACCCTCCTGCTCGAAGATTTTCACCATCTCATTTACCGCAATCGTTGTGTTGCCTCCCACTCTGGGACTTCCGTTGATAATCAAAACTTTCATAATCTGCTCCTTTCTCTCCTGCATTTATCCTAGATAAGTCTCTTCTCATTCCGAATCCGGGAAAAAACTATTTGCCATTCCTTCCAATCCAAATTCTGTGATTAAATGGTTCACACCGTCTTTCACTTCATCCCGGCT
>JAFUZE010000259.1 GCA_017476765.1 Lachnospiraceae bacterium | reverse complement strand
CTCTTGATCGTGACCTTTTTTAACTTTTTACTCCAAAATGCCCATTTCCCGATTCGGGTAACATTTTCCGGAATTGTTAATTTGGTAATTGCGGTGCCCGAAAAAGCAGCTTCCTCTACATTCCTGAGCTTCTTCGGAAGCCGGATGCTTTTCAGCTTGGAGCAGCCGGCAAACGAGTACTCGTGAATGACAGTCAGGTTTTTTGACAGGGTAACCTTTTTCAAATTATCACAGCAGAAAAACACATCTTCTCCCATACTGGTAACCGTATCCGGAATGCGAATCTCCTGCAAAGAGTAGCAGCAATAAAATGCACTCGCTCCGATCCGCTCTAATCCGTTTGGAAGCTGAATCGTCTTTAGACTTTCACATGAAGAAAAAGTGCTCCTCTTAATCTCCTTTAATCCATTGGGCAAGCGAATTTTTTTCAGTTCTTCACAGTATCGGAATGCCCCTTCAGAGATATCTGTCACGCTGTCGGGCAGGATTACCTCCTCCACACACATACACGCATCACTATACCCGTTAATGCTTTCAATATTCACGACACCCTCCGGCACAATGATTTTCCTTGTCTTATCATTGACATAAAAGGAATAATAACCATATGCATATTCCCCCAGTCCTGCTATTGTACGAACCGGCATTCCGTCAATCTCAGAAGGAATATTCACGACCTTCTCATTGCCGGTATATCCGACAATTTTAACAGTACCGCTCTCCTCAACGCAGTATGTATAGCTGCCATACGTCTTATACTGAATATCTGTTCCTTCGGCATGCACCTGTCCCACTGACACAAACAGAAAAAACAGCACAATCATTTGGAACATGCCTGCCTTCGCTAATCTCACTCTCATAGCCCTCTCCTCCTTCTTTATGGCACACAGTTGATTGCCTTATAGGCACTCTCAATCTCTTTTTCTGTATGATAATATTGTGCTTTTTTTGCACAGCTTAATACTTTTCTCAGATAATATCCTCTGGATTTTCCCCAATACTCCATACTCGGTGCAAAGTCAAGCTCATCTCCTATATCCAAATTGATATAGTGATACAGCGTCTGTGCCACGCCCCTTTGTGCGTCCGTATAACGGTTCACACAGACGGCAGGATCATCCTCGCTGTGAGGTTTTTCAAGCTTTTTGAAGCTGATATACTGATCCTTTCCTATCTTTTTATAAGCACTGTGCGCAAATGTATCAGACAGGATGTGGGCAGCTACGCCGTATAAGAAGAGCTGCCGCCATTTTTTCTTCTCCGCAGCACTTAGCTTATCATAGCTGCGGTTCTTATCATCTGTTATTCCGGAAAACAGCTGCGCATAGGTTTTGCTCCCTACCTTTTGGGTTGTTACCTGCCGCACCATTTGTTCAAAGCTTTTTTCGGTCTGTCCCCTTGCCATCTTACACTGAGCGGCATTTCCCCCACACCTCGCTATTTTGGTTGCGAACCGATAGTTGGAAATGTAGTTAAGGGCGCCTCCGTGCCAGCAGTTATTGTTGCCATCGTCCGACACCTTTAATGTATTGTCACTCGCGTCCGGCGCAATCATTCCTTTCTTAAAAATTTCAATAATGTAACCTTCAAAATTTATCCCATACTTCTCATTTGCAAGTTTGACTAACTTCTCGTGACCGTCTTGTCTCCATCTCCCCTCAACATAAGCAACCTCCTCATGCGTCTCAATCGGGGTATGATTACGCTCCTCCAGCAGTTGAACATCGGCATCGAATTCTTCTATCGACGCAATAGCAGATAATCCCTTTTCCTCCTGCATCTCCCCTGCGCCCTGTTCCTTCTGCGCTTCCTGTGCCTGTTCTTCCGATGTCTGTTCCTCCTGCATCTCCTCTGCCAGTGACAGCTCCGCCTGCCGCTTCTCATAAGCCGTAGCATACTCATCGTAGTGCTCCAGTGCAAACTGTAAATCTATCAGCCCACTCCCGTATTCGTTTTCATCGCCGAGGTCATTTGCGCTCTCCCTGAGGAGTCCGCGGATAAAATCGACACGCTTCATCTTGTCCTTCTGCCAGAGCACTGCCGCCGCGCCTGTCACATGCGGAGCTGCCATGCTCGTTCCCGAAACGACGGTTTCCAAGCCCAGCAGACTGGTGGCTAAAATCTGTTCACCCGGAGCTGCGAGTTCCACTTCTTCACCTACGGCGCTCTCCGCAGTCTTTTGCGCCGACGTGTCCACAGCGCCTACTGCGATGACCTCCGCAAAGGCTGCCGGATATTCCACACCCGCAAGGTTCCCGTTTCCGGCAGAAGCCACAATTAGAATCCCTGCATCCGCCGCATCCTGTATCGCCTTATGCAGCACCCGTGACTCCACATCGGTTCCAAAGCTCATGTTGATAATATCGATATCGTGGTCGATGCACCAGTAAATTCCCTCGATTACACTGCTAAGCGTCGCCCTGTTGTTTCCGTCCATAACCTTCACACAATAAATCTGTGCGTCCGGCGCTATGTCCGACACGATGTCGGCAACCGAGGTGCCATGTCCAGCCATATCGTTCATATAATAAGGGATATCCTGCTCCGATTTCACCAGATTGACCATCCCCTCCACCGGAATCCCTGACAGAAGCTCAATCCCGCTGTCCATGATCGCAACCTTTACCGGTTCCCCGGAAGGCTCGCTGCCTGCGTCACCGTGAATCATGCGGATGTTCCACTCGGTTTCCGTCTGAGCTTCCTCCCCGCTGCCTGAGCACACATTGCCGTCCTGCGTATGATTTCCAGCCGTTTGGGCGTCCGTCTCTTTGTTATCGTTTTTCTTCGTATCCGCTTTCCTCGTGTCTGCCTTTTTTATATTTGTCTTTTTTGCATCGCTTTTTTTTGCATTGCTCTTTTTTGCATCGCTCTTTTTTGCATCGCTCTTTTTAGGCTCTTCCTCCTTACTGCCCTTTACCTTTTCCTTCGCCTTGCTTCCCGCTCCCGACAGCTCGATATTTTCCTCCACATAAATTTCAGCGCCGGACTGCTCAAGCGTCTGAAGCTCCGCCTCTGTCAAATCCGCCTCATAGACGATTGCGCTGTCACTCTTTACTAGCTCCTCACTCTCCGCTGACTCCTCCAAGAGCTGCTGTGCCTCCTGAAGCTCCTGCCAAACAGCCTCATCCTCCGCAGGCTCATCCTCTGCCTGACTGTCTGCACCTTCCGTCACATCTTCGTCCGTCTGAAGTGCATGGTTGCCACTCACGGCACAAGCCGCTTCCTCTGTTCTATCTTCATCCTCTATATTACCATATTGCGAAAATTCCTCATCCTCTCCATTTCCAAAGGTCGAAATTCCCTCGTCCTCTATACTTCCAAATTCCGAAACTCCCTCATTCTCTCCCGTCTGAACGGAAACATCCTTTTCCTCCGACTCCGTGCCCGCATCCGACGTGTGAGCTTCGTCTGTGCCGGGACTCTCCTCTTTCTCATCAGGCAGGTTCATGTAGACCACATACTGCCGCTCCTCCGAATCGCTTTCCGGCATCTGTTCTGCCTGCACGCTCCTCATCGGCGTAAGACCCGATACCGCCAGTGTCACGACAAGTGCGAATGCAATGATTCGCCTATATGTACTCTGCTTTGTCTTTTTTCTCATCGTTTTTCTCCTCATTCTTTTACTCCTCGTTTTTTCCTCGTTCTTTTTTCTCGTTTGCAATAATTGTATAAAAATGGTATTCCATATTCCATTCGTCTAATATATCACATAAATACTATCACCTCAATACATTTTTAAACCATCAAATCATATCGATATTTCGTAGAAACATTCTGATATGCCAAAAGAAGGTTTGTTCTCAGATGGTATGATATCCCATCAACAAATAAAAACAGAAAAATGCACCGGTTAAAAACCGGTGCAAAGAATAAAAATGCGGTGCTGCCACAGTATCTCTATTTATAAAATTCATGTCCGCCGTGCGTAAACAGGTAGTTCAGGCTTCCCCGAAACCAGCTGTAGGTCTCCTCATTCGCCCCCTTTGCCGACACAAAGTACATCGCTCCCTCGGAATAATCGGTTCCGTAGATGACCTGCTTTACCGCCTCACGCGTCTTTTCGGAGATGGAAACACTGCCGAATCTTCCGTCCGCAACGGGCGAAAACTGTACCTTTCCGTTGTCCCTCTGCATAAAGACCTGCGTCACGCTGTTCGGAAACCTCCGGCTCTTCACCCGGTTCATGACGACGTTTGCCACAAGGATTCTCCCCTTCAAATCCTCACCGGTCGCCTCCGCCTCGACAATGCGCAGCAGATTTTCATAATCCTCTTCATTTAACTCATAGCTTTTCTTTCGCATAAAAACAGATTCGTTGATCACTCTCGGCTCTGAGACTGCCTCCTCGATGCACTTTGTATAGCTGCTTTCCTCTACCGTCATTTCTCCCTCTCTCATCATTGGAATGTGTTCCATCCATTTTGAAGCCTTGCCGCACAGCATCGTCAATGCAATGCAGATCACATCAAAGAGCAAAAGTGCGGTCTTTTTTTTCCTATCCATAAAGTCCTCCAGATTTTTAACAGTATTTAACAAAAATTCATAAGTTTGTAACAACTCATTCCATATTGTATACAGGACTTCTTCAAATCATTCACAATTTGTAATCTTTTTATAAAAATGTTATACTTTGTTTATGGAAAAATTAGCTGGTGTTTTTGAGACGAAGAAAAAGAACGGAGAAATTTATTATCGGAGTTCCCTGACCTATCAGGGACGGCATATCAGCCTGCAAAGCTTCAGCGACCCGATGAAGGCGCATTTATGCTATGAGGAAGCACAGCTGTGCTTAAAGAATAAGGCGATCACGCTGGAGAACTATTCACCGGACTATCTGCCGTTTGAAAAGCTGGTATGCCTGTTGAACGTCCGGGATAATCAGTTGTATTTCAGTACGCCTATTTATATGAGAAATAAATATTTTCATTACTACTTTTCCAAGGATGATTTTCTTTTGTTTGATCTCGATGATCTGTTCTATTACTCGAGACATAAGATTATGCGCCGGGGCGGTCACCTGTTTGTCGCCGACTACGGCATGCAGGTCAACATTTTGAGCCGTTACGGCATCAAAAACTATGCGGTAAAGGGCAGGGACTATCTGTTCATAAACGGAAACGAATCCGACTACCGTTATGCCAACATCGAGATTATCAACCGTTATCACGGTGTCACGCGCATCGAAAAAAATAACCGCTTCTATTATAAAGCGGCAATCCATATCGTCGGCAACTACCTGATCGGAACCTATGCTTCCGAAACCGATGCTGCCATCGCCTACAACAAGGCGGTGGATATCGTACATGAACGCGGAATCACAAAAAATTATCCCGTCAATTTTATTGACGGGATGTCACCGAAAACATATGCTGAAATTTATTCCAAATTAAAGGTGTCCGAAAAGCTGTATCAAATCAGCCCGTGACAATGGGTGCGGAATCGCACGACAGGAAATACTCACAAAATCGTGCCGCCTCCGATGACGTACTCTCCGTCGTAAAAGACAACCGCCTGACCGGGCGTGACTGCGCGTACCGATTCATCGAATGTGCACTTCACACGCTCTTCATCCACGCGTTCAATCATGCAGGGCGCTCCCTTATGCGAATAACGGATTTTTGCCCATGCCCGCCTCTTCTGCGTCAGGTCGTCGATCGCCATAAAATTAAGCCGGTCACAGACAAGCTCCCTCGAAAAGACATCCTCACTCTCCCCAATCCAGACATCTCCGCTGTCCGGACATATTTTTGTCACGAACACCGGATGCCCCATCGCAAGCTCGAGTCCCTTGCGCTGTCCGACCGTATAGTGAGTGATTCCCTTGTGCGCACCAAGCACCGTGCCGTCCTTCCAGACGAAATTGCCCTGCTTCGGCATTGTGCGCCCATTCTCATCCAAGCGCCCTGCCTCACGTTCGATAAAGCCTGCGTAATCGTTATCCGGGACAAAGCAGATTTCCTGACTGTCCGGCTTATGCGCAACCGGTAGACGGTGAAGCTGGGCGATCTGCCTGATTTCTTCCTTTGTGTACTCCCCGACCGGCATGAGTGTATGCGCAAGCTGATCCTGCGTCAGATTGTAAAGCGCATAGGTCTGATCCTTTGCGCTTGTCTTTGATGTGCGAATCGAATATCTGCCGTTTGCCAGCCTGTCAATTCTCGCATAATGACCGGTCGCAATATAATCCGCACCGATTCCCAACGACTTTTGCAGCAGCGCCTCCCACTTGACATAGCGGTTGCACGCAATGCACGGATTCGGCGTTCTGCCGTTCAGATATTCATCCACAAAATAGTCAATCACCTTTTTCTGAAAAATCTCCTTAAAGTTCATGACATAATACGGAATGTCAAGTGCCTGCGCTACCCTTGCCGCATCGTCCACGGCGCTTAAGCCGCAGCACCCTCCGTTTTCCTCGATCTGGCAAGCATCCTCATCCTGCCAGATCTGCATCGTCACACCGATCACATCGTAAACGGCTTCTTTTAACAGGCAGGCTGCCACCGATGAATCGACACCTCCCGACATGCCCACCACTACTTTTT
>JAFUZE010000258.1 GCA_017476765.1 Lachnospiraceae bacterium | reverse complement strand
TCCATGTTGTTCATGTGGGCATACGGTATGAGGACAAGCAAAAGTATGGGAAACTGCGTATATTAGGTATTCCGGTCGTGGATTTTTTCCCTTCCGAAGAGAAAAGGAAAAAAAAGGAAGAAAAGCGGAAAAGAAAAGAAGAAAAACGGCGCAGGAAAGAAGAAAAGCAGCGAAAGAGGAAGAAAACGAAGCGAGCCGAAGCTCCTAAAAACAAGGATAAAGCAGGCAATGCGAAAAAAAACGGTCAGAATGTGACGGCAGATCAGGAGGCATCGCAGGCAGAGAAGATTACGCAGCTGAAACAGACGAGCCGCAAAGAGCAGACAGCGCAGTTCGAAAGGCAGGAACAGACAGAGGAGAGGCTTTCGGTATGGAAGAAGCTGGAGCAAAAGGTTCTTACTTTGGTTGCGAAGCTTAAGCTGTTTTTCCAAAAAGTCATTGATAAGCTGAAGAATTTCAAGTACACTATTGATAGCTTTTTGAAAAAGATGCATAATGTAAAGGAGACTGTTTTCTCCTATGTGGAGCTGTTGCAGAGGGAGGAGACAAAGCGCGCCATTGCGACGTGTAAGACGCAGCTGAAACGTCTGCTCAGACATTTGAAGCCGAAAAGATTTGAGGGCGTGATCGAGTTTGGACTCGGCGATCCGGGAAAAACAGGTGATCTCTTTTCAAAGCTCTGTATGATGTACCCGTTTTATGCAAAGCACATTGTTCTGATACCTGATTTTGAGAACAGCGTCTTTAAGGGAAAGCTGTTCATAAAGGGCAGAATCAGGCTTGCTGCATTGGCGGCAGTTGCATGGAAGGTTGTATTCGATAAGGACGTACGCAAATTATATAAAATCGTAACAGGAGGAGCAAAGCATGAATCAGGATAATAATTTTAGTGGTGTGGTCAGTTCACTGATGAAGGGAATGGAGACGTTTCTGTCTACAAAAACCGTAGTGGGAGAGGCAACACAGGTGGGGGATACGATTATCCTGCCGCTGGTGGATGTGTCGTTCGGTGTAGGCGCCGGCTCCGCTGCGGGGGAGAAGAACAATGGCGGAATGGGAGGCATGAGCGGTAAAATGTCACCGAGTGCTGTTTTAGTCATCAAGAACGGACAGACGAAGCTTGTCAATATCAAAAATCAGGATACGGTAAACAAGATTATCGATATGGTTCCTGAGATTGTCGATCGGTTTACGAAGGATAAGGACAAGGAAGAAATGGTAAGCGATGAGGAGGCAATTGACATCGCTTTCCCTGAAAAGGAGCAAGAATAAAAAAAGCCTGCATATAATAATAGGAAGAACAGTGCAGGGGTGGTACCTATGAAGTTGGAACGGATTGTCGGTCTGGCATGCTTTTGTATTGCCCTGGGGATGATTTTTATGTTCTTTATTCAGATAGAAATTATTGCAATTCTTCTTATTATTGCACTGCTTTTGACGGGATATAATCTGTTCACCAAGTGCTGACAGGTAATTGATTTCGAAAGCCTGCATGGGAGGAACAGAGGGTTTGAGGGTTTTTCATGGAAAAGATGGAACAAATAAGGCAAATGGCACAGACCGGGATGACGGCAGAGTCCGGGCGGTTTGATGCAGAGAAGGAAATCGGTGCGGAGCGGGCGGAAACAGTGGCAGAAGGTGCAGAGCCTGAACGAGTGGAAACAGCTGCAGGAGATGCAGAGCCTGAACGGGCGGAAACAGTGGCAGAAGGTGCAGAGCCTGAGCGGGCGGAAACAGTGGCAGAAGGTGCAGAGCCTGAACGAGTGGAAGCAGCTGCAGGAGATGCAGAGCCTGAACGAGTGGAAGCAGCCGCAGGAGATGCAGAGCCTGAACGAGTGGAAGCAGCCGCAGAAGATGCAGAGCCTGAGCCGGCGGAAGCGATGATAGAAGGAGCAGGACTTGAAGCGGACGAAGAGGGGATAGAAGGAGTAAGACGCGAAGCGGAGAGAGGTGCGAGTGGCAGAGAGCCGGAGCGGACAGGGCAGGAGGCAGAGTCGGAACAGACAGAAACATCGGGGGCTGCAGAGCGCGCTGCGGAGCTGACCGGCAGGGGTGAAGCCGACGGGGCGGGGGAATCCTATCAGGCATGGCTGATCAGAGAAAAAATCGAGATGGAGTCCGAGCGAAAGCTCATTCAGCGCCAGAAGGAGACACTTTTAAAGGAGCAGCAGAAGTTTGCTGCGGAGAAAAAGCAGTTCGAGCATGAAATGAAGAAGTGGAAGGAACAAATCCACTATGAAAAGAACCGGATGGCGCAGGAGAGAAGCTTTTTTGATGC
>JAFUZE010000257.1 GCA_017476765.1 Lachnospiraceae bacterium | reverse complement strand
TTGAAAAATAACTTTTCATAACGATTGAAGAAAAATCCTGCGCACGATTAAAAAGTTATTTCTGAACAGTTCCTTAGGAGATGAAAACAGGTGAAAGGAAAGAAGAATACGATGATTTATACGCTGACCTGCAATCCTTCACTGGATTATCGGATGCGGGTGGAAGGTTTGCGACCGGAAAAAACCAACCGATCAACATATGAGCAGATCACAGCGGGAGGGAAGGGCATCAATGTCTCGCTCATGCTCCGCAATCTCGGATACGAAAGTACGGTGCTTGGCTTTATCTCAGGTTTTACTGGGGAGGAAATAGCAAGGCAGGTAAGCGCTGCGGGGATTCCTACTGCGCTGGTCAGGCTGCCGGACGGACTCAGCCGCATCAATGTGAAGCTGCAAAATGATCTTGGGAAGCACATGCTGCAGGAGACGGAAATCAATGCAAAAGGTCCTGTGATTGACGACGGCAGTCTCGGCATGCTGATGAGCCGGCTTGACCGGATACAGGAGGGTGATCTCCTTGTTTTATCCGGCAGTATTCCGGAGTGTCTGCCGGATACCTTCTATCGGGATATTCAGGCGCAGCTGGCGGAACGAAAGGTATGTGTGATTGTCGATGCCACAGGGGAATTGCTTGTAAAATCATTGGCATACCGGCCGTTTCTGATTAAGCCGAACAGGGATGAGCTGGAGCAGCTGTTTGGTGTTCGCATCCGCAGCCGCACGGATGCCGTCTCTTATGCAGGAGAGCTTCGGAAAAAGGGTGCGCGCAACGTTCTTGTTTCCTTTGGCGGTGACGGAGCACTTCTCGTCTCGGAGGAGCAGGACATTTATGAGGCGGACGCTCCGCAGGGAATACTCAGAAACGCAGTGGGCAGCGGTGACAGCATGGTGGCGGGATTTCTGGCAGGATATCTGGAGAGCGGGGATTACCGAGAAGCCTTTTCTATGGGACTTGCCGCCGGAAGCGCCAGTGCGTTTTCGGATGGCTTTGCCACGAGGGATGAGGTGCTGAATCTGATGGCACAGATCAAGGAAACGCTCTCGGAAAAGAAAGTCAATAAAGAAGAAAACCAATAAAAAAGAAAGCAAAAACGATGGCAAATAAAAAAGATAGTGTAAAATGGACAAAAGGAACGAGCGAAAAGAACGGGCACAAAGCATGAGCGAAAAGAACGAGCACAAAGCATGAAGGAAAAGAACGGGCATAAAGCATGAAGGAAAAAAACGGGCACAAAGCATGAACGAAAAGAACGAATGCAAAGCATAAACAAAGAAACGAACGCCGAGAATGAATGAAAAAGAATGTGAGAAGAAGGAGGAACGGAATGCGGAGTCAGAATACAGAGGCGGGAATCCTGTACGGAATCGGAGTAGGACCGGGCGATCCGGAGCTTATGACAACGAAGGCGGTGCGTCTCGTCCGGGAGTGTGACATCCTCGCAATCCCTGCAAAAGAAAGCTCCGACTGCACCGCATATCAGATTGCAGTCCGTGCAGTGCCGGAGATTGCAGGGAAGCCGGTTTTGCCTGTCAGTATACCGATGACAAGAGATCGGGCAGAGCTGGATGCTGCCTATCTGGAGGGCTGTGCCGCAATCACTCAAAGGCTTGAGGAAGGAAAAAATATCGCATTTCTCAATCTGGGTGACCCGACGATTTACAGCACTTATATGACAATTCACGATAAAATCAGACAGGCAGGATATGATGCGGTTATTGTCAGCGGAGTCCCGTCTTTTTGCGCCGTTGCGGCAGCGCTGGAAATTCCGATTGCCGCAGGCAGGGAGACGATACATATTCTGCCGGGCTGCTATGGACAGGGGGAGCTTTCCTTATATCCGCACACGAAAATCCTGATGAAATCAGGAGGAAGTATCTATGAAGTGAAACGAGAGCTGGAGGAACTGGAGACGGGCGGACAGATCAAAGCATATGCAGTGTCGAATTGCGGAATGCCGGAGCAGAGGATTTATGAGAAAATCGGAGAACTCGATGAACAGTCCGGTTATTTTACGACGGTGATCGTCAAAGAGACAAAGAAATAGGAAATTTTCATATGGAGCAATATATTGTAAAAAATCAAAAAAAACTGCGTTGCGGCATTACAACGGGGACGTGCGCGGCTGCGGCGGCGAGAGCGGCGGCGGAGGCGCTTTTGCTTCGGTCGGAGCCGCAGGCGGTGCAGCTGAAAACTCCGGGAGGAACAATAGTATCGGTTCCGGTAACAGCTTCCCTGCGCACGGATACGAAGGCAGAATTTGTTGTGGAGAAGGACAGCGGGGACGATCCGGATGTGACCAATCATGCCAGGATTTATGTGAGTGTTGCAAAGCTGCCGGAGGATACACGAATCGATGAAGCGGCATTTCGCGATCGGTCATATCCGCAGCTCGTTCTGGACGGCGGTGAGGGCATCGGCAGAGTGACGAGGGAAGGGCTTGAACAGCGCATCGGACAGGCGGCGATCAATCAGGTACCCCGCAGGATGATTTTTGATGCGGTCGGTGAGGTGTGTGAGCTGACCGATTATGATGGCAGATTGGAGATTGTGGTGCGTATACCGGAGGGAGAAGAGCTGGCAAAACGTACATTCAATAAGAGGCTCGGAATCGAGGGCGGAATTTCCGTTCTGGGAACGAGCGGCATCATAGAGCCTATGAGTGAGCGGGCAATCGTAGATACGATAGAAGCCCGGATTCGGCAGCTGTCAGTGCAGGGGAAAAAGCATCTTCTCGTGACTCCCGGAAATTACGGACAGGGCTATGTCTCCGATTATCTGAAGCTTGATCCGGAGGGAAGCGTGAAATGCAGCAATTATATCGGAGAGACGCTCGATCTGGCGGTTGCCTACGGTATGGAATCCATACTTCTTGTCGGCAATATCGGGAAGCTTGTCAAGCTTGCGGCAGGCATCATGAATACCCATTCGAAGGTAGCAGACGGAAGGTGTGAGATTCTTGCCGTTCACACCGTTCTGTGCGGGGGAAATCCGAAGATGGCAGAGACTATTATGCAGTGTATTAACACCGAGGAGATTCTTACTTATCTCGAGGAGTGGGGGCTTAGGGAAAAGGTCATGGAAAGTCTCTGCAAAAGGATTGATGAGTATGTCGGACACAGAGTCGGCGATAAGCTGCGGGTCGGAGTCGCTTTGTTCTCGGAGAAATTCGGATTTTTGGGGCAGACAAAGAATGCAGCATATATCCTGCAATCGGAGAAGGGAGTTTCGCAATGATTGTCAGGTAAAAACGGAAAGGAGGAAGGAGCTATGGTACATTTTGTCGGTGCGGGGCCGGGTGCGGAGGATCTGATCACGGTGCGCGGGCTGCGCCTTTTGCAGCAGGCGGATGTCATCATTTATGCCGGTTCCCTCGTCAATCCCGGGCTGCTTACGGCAGCAAAGGAGGGCTGCATTATTCACAACAGCGCTTACATGACGCTGGAGGAAGTCATCGAGGTGATTGCCGAGTCTGAAAAGGCGGGACGGACTACGGTGCGTCTTCATACGGGTGATCCCGCAATCTATGGAGCAATCAAGGAGCAGATGGATGAGCTGGAAAAGAGACAGATTCCATATGACGTATGTCCGGGAGTCAGTGCGCTCTTTGGGGCTGCGGCATCCCTCAAAGTGGAATACACCCTTCCCGATGTTTCGCAGAGCGTTATCATCACGAGGGCGGAGGGACGCACGCTCGTGCCTGAAGGAGAGCAGCTTGCGCAGCTGGCAAGGCATCAGTCCACGATGATTTTATATCTGTCCTCCGCACTTGCCGTCAAGGTAAAGGATGAGCTGATCGCCGGAGGATATCCGGAGGATACGCCGGCAGCGGTTGTATATAAGGCGACATGGCCGGAGGAGAAAATTGTCCGCACGACGCTTGCAAAGCTACCGGAAGCGATGGAGAGGGAGCAGATTACAAAGACGGCGCTGATTCTTGTGGGAAAGGTGCTGGATGGCGCTTACTCCAAGTCCAGACTGTACGATGCTTCTTTTACGACAGAATACAGGCAGGGCAAAAATGCCGATGGAAATAAGGGGAATCAAAGCGTATGACGATTGGGATGATTGCCTGCAGCAGGCAGGCGTATGAGCGGATGCAGACATTAAAGCATAAGCTGACAGAAGCGCAGCAGGATATCACGGTGCTTGACCGGGTGAAATGCAGTGCACTGCAGGAAAAATCGATGACGCAAAGCCTTACGGCATGTGTGAAGGAGTGGTGGGATGAGGTCGATGCCATTGTCTTTTTGTGTGCTGCCGGCATTGCGGTTCGAAGCATTGCCCCCTGCATCGGACACAAATCGACCGACCCTGCCGTCGTTGTCATCGATGAGACGGGCACCTTTTGCATTTCGCTTCTGTCCGGGCATATGGGAGGCGGGAACGAGCTGGCGATGCGGCTCGCAGGACTGCTTCATGCAATGCCTGTCATCACGACTGCTACCGACAGAGAGGGAAAATTTGCAGTGGATGATTTTGCGAGGAAAAACCATATGGTGATTAGCGACTGGAAGAAGGCAAAGGATTTTGCCGTGCACATTCTAAACGGAGGAACCGTTTTCATGACAGCGCAGCTTTCGGCAGTGGAGGTCTGCGGGAATCCGCCGGACGGCGTTGTGTGGGAGCAGCCGGAGGGGCAGAGGAGCGGGCAGCACACGGAGCCGCCGGAGGCAGTAAGCGGGCAGGACAGTGTACCGCAGGCGGCAGAGAGCAGGCAGGACAGTGTAGCGCAGATGGCAGAGAGCGGGCTGGACAGTGTACCGTGGGCGGCAGAGAGCGGGCAGGACAGTGTAGCGCCGGAGGCAGTAAGCGGGCAGGACAGTGTAATGTCGGCGGCAGGAAATGAGCAGGACAGCATGCACATCATCATCTCTTACCGGGACAAACCGGCAGATACTGAGGAGAAAGCGTCAGGCTGCCTGCAGCTGGTTCCGCGCGTGATTGCAGTTGGCATCGGCTGTAAAAAGAATACTCCGAAGGAGAAAATTGCCGCTGCGGTCCGGCAGTGCCTGCGGGAGGAGCATGTGCTGCCCGAGGCGGTCTTTATCGTCTCGAGCATTGATCTGAAAAAGCAGGAGCGGGGACTGGTCGATTATTGCAGCGAAAGAAGTCTTCCCTTCGTGACATATTCCGCGGATGCGCTAAATCAGCTTGAGGGAGATTTTACGGCATCCTCCTTTGTCGGTGAGGTGACGGGCGTTTCAAATGTGTGTGAGAGAAGTGCGGTGCTGGCATCGGAAGGCATGCTTCTGTGCCGTAAAAAGGTATATGACGGTGTGACGGTAGCACTGGCGGAAAAGAAAGGCAGGGTGATATTTTGAATCCATTGTATGTAGTCGGAATCGGACCGGGCGGCTATCAGAGAATGACGATGGAGGCGGCGGACGTTCTCAAGGGCTGTGAGGTCATTGCGGGGTATACCGTTTATGTAGAGCTGATACGGGAACATTTTCCTGAGAAGGAATATCTCGTGACCGGCATGAGGCAGGAGGCGCAAAGGTGCGAGCTGGCACTTCAGGCGGCGGATGCCGGAAAAAAGACGGCGGTCGTATGCAGCGGTGATGCCGGCGTATACGGCATGGCGGGTATTTTATATGAGATGGGGGCAGCTTACCCGCAGGTGGAGATCATTGTCGTCGCAGGTGTGACCGCAGCCCTGTCCGGTGCAGCCGTTCTGGGAGCTCCGCTCGGGCATGATTTTGCGATTCTCTCTCTGAGTGACCTTCTGACTCCGTATGAGAAGATTGAACAGAGGCTGCGCTGCGCGGCGATGTCGGATATGGCGATCTGCATTTACAATCCGTCGAGCCGCAAGAGAAAGGATTACCTAAACCGCGCCTGTCGGATTATCATGGAATATCAGGCACCGGATACGATTTGCGGCTTTGTAAAAAATATTGCAAGGGAGGGTGAGAGCCATCAGATCATGACGCTTGCCGAACTTGCCGATGTGCAGGTGGATATGTTTACGACGGTTTTTATCGGCAATTCCCAGACGAAGCGGATGGGAGATAAGATGGTGACACCGAGAGGATATCGTCTTGATACGAATGCAGCGCAATCGAAATAACTTGCATGAGACGTTGAAGAATCAGGCATTTACGATAAAAGCATGATGACCGTTCGGAGAAAAATAAGCAGAGGGTGGATAAAGACATGGCAGGACTTATGATATTTGGAGGAACACTGGAGGGCAGGCAAATCGCGGAAGCATTTCGGGATACGGCGCTGGATGTCCATATATGCGTAGCGACCGAGTATGGCGCTGCCCTGCTGCCGGTAAGTGAGAATATTCATATTCATGCCGGGCGCATGACGGATGAGGAGATGTTCTCCTTTTTATCCGGACTGTGTGTGGACTGCTGCGTGGATGCCACACATCCTTATGCCGTGGAGGTGACCCGCAACGCCCGTGCGGTATGCGAGCGGCTGCATATTCCGTATATCCGCGTGTACCGGAGAGAGGAAGCCCATGCAGGCTCGGAGGAACAGTCGGCGATTCGGGTTGTCTGCAAGGACAATGTCGACGATGCGGTGGCATTTCTTCAAACGGTACCCGGCAATATTCTGATTACGACAGGCAGTAAGGAGCTGGCGTGCTACACAGCGCTCGACGACTATAGGACAAGATGCTTTGCACGGGTGCTTCCGACTGCAAAGGTTGTTGCTGCGTGCAGTGCGCTCGGTTTTGAGGGGAAAAATCTGATCGGGATGCAGGGACCGTTTACGGAGGAACTCAATTACTGCCTGCTTCGGCAGGTGAAAGCAGCGTGGTTAGTCACGAAGAGCTCAGGAAAGGAAGGCGGCTTTCCGGAGAAATATGATGCTGCGGTGCGTGCGGGGGTAAATATTTTGGTAATCGGAAGACCCGCAGAGGAGCAGGAGCATGCAATGGAGCTGCCCGAGGTGCTCGATTATTTGATAAAGACCTTCGGGGGTTCTGACGCAACAAAGCAACGGGACATGGACAGGGAAGAATCGAGACAGGAAGAATCAAAACAAGAAGAATCGAGACAGGAGGAACCGAAACAGGAAAAATCCATACAAGCAAATTCGGTGCAGGAACCGGCCAAAAAGAAAGCCGTGATACGGAAGGCAGATAAAAGAACCGTATATCTGGTGGGCATGGGACCGGGAGCCGGCAGTCTTTTGACCGGGGAAGCGAGGGCGTGCCTTGCTGAAAGTGATGTCATCATCGGAGCTGCCCGCATGCTGGAGCTTTGCGGGGATTATGCTTATAAGCCTTTTTATCAGAGCTACAAAAAGGAAGAGATTTTTGCCTTTTTGTCGGAGCATCCCGAGTACCGGAGGGCAGCAGTCGTGTACTCCGGGGATGTCGGTTTCTATTCCGGAGCAAAGGGCATGCGGGAGCTT
>JAFUZE010000256.1 GCA_017476765.1 Lachnospiraceae bacterium | reverse complement strand
TTTTGCAGAGACGTTCAACCGGGTCATTACGCAGGAGAATTCTGTGGACAACAACGGAGATCCGGCAGATATTTTCTTTAAGGCAGATATGGCAACCGATAGCAGGCAGTATCACTTTGATGCCTCCGCGGGTCTGGATTATTCTACGGGGAATGCGGCAGTTTCGTCAAACGATGACAGCTACTACAAGCTGACGGCAAAGAATTTCAAGGTTTCCTCGTACATTATCGGCGATGTCAATCTGATGGCGACCCACACGAATCAGACGACGGATTCCTCCGACGGAGTGGATAAATACGATGTGCTCAAGGATTTAGTCAGCATCAAGTCCGACAAGACGATGATGAAATTCAGGGGAAGGACTTCGGGTGAGTTTTTGCAGTGCGTGCTCGCTGACGTGGCGTTAAATGCACAAAATGCCAACACCTTTTATGAGAACTACACGAATCTGCAGGCGAGTATTGATACGCAGCGGACCTCGATCTCCGGCGTGGACAGTGATGAGGAGGCGGTCAATCTGGTGAAATACCAGCATGCGTACAATCTGGCGTCCCACATGATACAGGTTCTGACGGAGATTTATGACAGGCTGATTTTACAGACGGGCGTATAAGCGGTTCCGATATACCTGATATGTGACAGAACTGCCGGTGCAGCTGTTTGTGAAACGCTGCATTAGGGCAGGATAAATGCAAATGCAGTTTCCCGACTGCCGGTGGAACAGGAAAGGAATGGTAAAAATTATGAGAATTACGAATAAGATCATGCAGAACAATTCCCTCACGAATCTGAACCGGAATAAAGTGTATGCAGACCAGCTTACGACGCAGCTGTCATCCAAAAAGAAGATTACAAGACCGAGTGACGACCCGATTATTGCAATCCGTTCCCTGCGTCTGAATACGAGCATCACCCAGCTGACCCAGTACTACGAGAAAAATGTATCCGATGCATCCTCGTGGCTCAAGGCGACGGAGGAAGCGGTCAGTACAACGATAAGCGTTGTTACCGATATGTATGAGCAGTGTACGAAAGGCGCAGAGGGTGTGAAGACTCCGAGCGACAGGGAGAAGATTTTGGAGAGCCTAAAACAGCTCCGCGATGAGGTGTATTCGACCGGTAATACGGATTATGCCGGCAGATACCTGTTCAGCGGCTATCGGACGGACACACCGCTCACATTCCAGGGAGCAACGAAACAGCAGTATACAATTACCGAGCAGTTAGACACGGCTGCGATCGGTTCCTACAACTATATTGACACCGGCGATCTGTCCTCACTGACGGAGGCGAATGCACAGTCCGGTATCACGACGGAAGAGAAGGATGTGGTTTCCTATGATGTGCATCGCATTCAGCTGGCATATTCCTCCTGCGACAAAGACGGACTGCCGGTGATCTCATATTACGATGAGACGGGCACAGAGCAGAAGATTGAGCTGACAGCGGACGACGTGGTGAGTGTCAATTCCGAGAATCCGAATCCGTATACGAGTGCGCAGTCATCCGCAACCGGCGTTACGTTTATTCCGGAGACCGGTGAGCTGATTTTGAGTGATGCTGTTTATAACAAGCTGATGGCGGTGAAGGATGATACGGCGACGGACGATATCAACGAAGGAGAAATTCGGATTACCTACAATAAATCCGAGTGGAATAAAAATGAACTGAGACCGGAACACTATTATGCATGTGAGAGTGAGGGCGTCAAATACAATGAGGACTTTTTGACGAACGCAACCAATGATGTGGACGGACAGATCATTAGCTATGATATGGGACTGAACCAGACACTGAGAGTCAACACGAATGCGAAGGAAGTCTATGTTCCGGGTATCGGCAGGGATGTGGATGATCTGATTCGGGTTACGGACGATACAATTAAGATGCAGAATGCAGTCGATACCCTTGACAAGATGCTGGAGAAGGATCCGGAGAATGCAGATTTGAAGGAGCGGCTGAATGCGGCAAATAAGGCACTGGACTATCTCTCAAACAAGATGCAGCGTATGTTCGAGAGCGGGCTCACCAAGATGCAGAACCATCTCGATACCGCAAATCTGGCACTGACGCAGGCGGGTGCGAGAGGACAGAGGCTTGATCTGATCAAAAATCGTCTGGGATCTCAGCAGACGACCTTCAAAACACTGTCCTCTGAGAATGAGGATGTGGATTTTGAGGAGGTTGCGGTTCAGCTCAGCAGTGCCGAGCTCTCTTATCAGGCTGCACTGATGGCGACCGGTAAGATTGCCCAGACGACACTGTTAAATTATTTGTAAAATAAATGATTCCGGGAGCACGAAGTGCGGAACAATCCGTGGGAATCATTTTGCACTGAAATCATAAATAATATAGTAGAAAGGGAGGAAGAAGATGAAGGTAAACACAAGGATTTTCGGTGAGGTTGATATAGAGGAGGAAAAGATCATTCACTTTGTCGGAGGAATTGTCGGATTCCCGGATATGGTGGATTTCACGCTGATTCACAATCAGGAGAGAGGACCGGGCGGAATCGCATGGCTGCAGTCGATGCAGGAGCCGCAGTTCGCCATTCCGGTCATGGATCCGCTTGTGATTCGGGAGGATTACAATCCGCAGGTGGAGGATGAACTGTTAAAACCGCTCGGGGAGTACGGAAGCGATGATTTATTGGTTCTGGTCACCGTGAGTGTGCCGGCTGATATCAAAAATATGACGGCGAACTTAAAAGGACCAATCGTAATCAACAGTGCGACGAGATTGGCTTGTCAGGTGATCGCAGAAGGGGATGAGTATGAAGTAAAATTCCCGATTTATGAAATACTAAAAGCAAGAAGGGCAGGTGAGTAGAATGTTGGCATTATCCAGAAAGAAAAATGAAGCGATCGTTATCAACAACAATATTGAAGTAACCATTCTTGAAATCAAAGGGGAACAGGTGAAGCTCGGCATCTCTGCTCCGAAGAAGGTGCCGGTTTACCGCAAGGAAGTTTATATTCAGATTCAGGAAGCAAACAAGGCGGCTATGGCAAGCGTAGGACCGGATGATCTCAAGGAGCTTTTATAAAACCGGATGCATAACATGTATGTGATCGGGCTGCAAGGAGAAGTAAATAAAAAAATTTGAGAAAAGCGTAAAAAATGTGAAAGCAAGTATTAACATTTTTTGCGCTTTCTCCGATATATATGGTTAGAAACAGGTAATTAGCGTCGTCTGAACGGGACGGCAGCTCACATGGAGGTGATGGATAATGGCAATAGAACCATTAGGAAACATTATGTCAGTACAGGCTCAGTCTATTCCAAGAGTAGAGCCTGAAAAGCCGGCGGATAATAGCATGGAAGCTTCTCAGCAGGCTGTTCAACACGTAGTAGATACGAAGACTGCGACGATTAAAAAAGCTTCGGAGGCGGATACACAGGAGGATGGCAAGCAGGACGACAAGCAGCCGTCTCAGGAACAGCTCCGAAAAGCAGTCGAACAAATCAACAAGAAGGCGAACAACTCAGAAGTGCAGTTTGGCATCCATGAAAAGACGAATCGTGTTACGATTAAAATTGTAGATAAAGAGACGAAGGAAATCATAAAGGAATTA
>JAFUZE010000255.1 GCA_017476765.1 Lachnospiraceae bacterium | reverse complement strand
CTTTCTTCCTTGTAAACATTCAAAATACGGTTCGGAACGACCGTTCCGTCCTTCCTGTACTCATCAATATAATTGCTGTGCTGCAGCAGATGGCGCACCGATTCGGAAGAAACATTCCGGGCAATGGCAATATTCACGACCTCACGCTCCTCCTCAATGAACTTACGAGGATTGAGGATAACATATTGCAGCGACTGAAGTGCATTCTCAATCGCCTCCACCCATTTCTCATCCACCGTCTTAACAAGGCGTACATACGAGAAATCGCAATAGTTGTTGCCGGTCTCCAGCAGATTGTAAAAATATTTGTAGAACTTGTCCTCCGAGAGAGTATCCTCATCCGCTGTCATCTTGGCATATGTGTTTTTGATGTCATCGGAATATTCATCATATACCATTTCGTCTCACCTTTTTCTGCATATTTCTACATCACATCCAAGCCTTATCCGGATCAGCCTCCGCTGCTCATTCTCTTGAGTCTCAGCAGATATTCACGGCTGATCTTCATCTCATCCTCGCCAAAGGTCTTTTCCAGATACAGAACCAGTCCGTCGATCTCATCGCGGATAAAACCAAGTCCTAACGATTCGAACTTTCTCAAAATCTTCTTGGCGAACATAAAGTCAATTCCGCCGAGCTCCGTGCCGCCGCATGCGATGTAGCACGGCACGAAATCCTTGATCTGGCGCATAATACGGTTACCGAACGTCAGACGGAAGTGCTTGATCAGATATGCATCCAGTCTTTCAAGCTCCATCAGATTCTCCTCGGAAATCGTATAGGTCTGCTTTGCCACATCATAGAGAGAATTCAAATAGGTGTAGCTGACACGCATGGACGGCGTATCCGGTGTCTCGAACGGCGATGCCTTGTCATCCAGATCGATCGGGATGGCACGGTCGTACACCTTATCCGCAACCGCAAAGGTGGAATCGTCGTTGTTGATCGTTCCGACATAGAGTGCGTTTGACGGAATCCAGATTTTACCGTCGACCATCTTGTACGGATCGCCGTCCGCCCCGTTGGAAACGACGGAAACGTAACGCTCGTCCTCTCTCGGAAGCTCGAGGATGGAAAGCATCTCGGCGAAGTAATACTCCACGCGGGCGATGTTCATCTCGTCAAGGATAATAAAGCGAAGATCCTCCTGAAAATGACATTCATACAAGGTCTTTAAAAACTCGGTCTCCGTATATTTTTTCGTAAAATCGTTGTAGTATCCGAACAGCTCGGTCCGGTCACGCCAGGACGGCTGCACGGAACAGATCAGACTCGGATTCTCAATGAACTGTCCGAGTGCGTACGGCAGGGAGGTCTTACCTGTACCGGAAATACCTTGCAGAATCAGCATCTTAGCAGCGCCAAACGACGCAAACACCTGCTTGATCAGCTCCAGCTCATAGTAAAGACCCAGCTTGCCCGCCGAGAAGTTGCGGAACAATACACACAGTTCCTCAAGGTTATAGTCCATCCGATATTGCGGTGCTTCATACTGCGGTGACATATACAGCTGATCTACCGATGTCAGTCTCGGGAAACGGCGCTCGCCGTCGAAATGGAATACACTGTAGCGCTTTTTCTCATCGTTTGTGAGCGGTGCGGCTTCCTCCTCTGCCTCGCCTGCCGCTCCTGTTTCGTCAGCGGAGTCTGCAGCAGGCGCCGCCTGCTCACTCTCTCCCGAAAAGGCAGCGAGCAGCTCGTCCGCCTTTGTCTCTGCCGGTGTATCGGCCTGTGCAGCCTCCTCCGCATCGGTGCCGTTTTTCTTATCAGGCTCGTCAGCTGCAGGCTCGTTCAATCCTGATTTCATCAGCTCCGGATTGACCTCCATGCCAAGATCACTGATCTTCATTGCCAGAATCTTGTCCTTTTCATAGTTTGCCTTCATGATCTCACGCTTGAGCGTGACGATCTCATCCTTCATGCGCTCATATTCCACAACCGGAACCTTAAAGCGAAGGAGCACCCGAACTCCGCGAAACAGCAAATATACGAGCAAAATAAAAATCAAAAGTATGATAATATGGGTAATCAGCGCTGCCACCCATCCGATCGGGCTAAGATCATCCCGGTACGTATCAAACAGCCTGATATAAAAATCGATATCCAGTATACCGACGATTGCATCTCTGATTGCAAGAACAATATTCCAAAGGAGTCCAAAAATGTTCCTCATCATATTGTAAAAGTAATAAAAATACGCATTCATCCTCTTTGGTCCACTCCTGTTTATTTATTCGCGCTTGCATCAGCCTGATTGTGCGATACAAACTTAATCTGTCCGATAATCTTTTCTGCCTCGATGGCGTTCTGGCACTCCTTATCGGTTCCCTCGAACCAGACGCGCATCATCACCTTAGTCGGTGTATTCGGCTTCATCGAAAACAGTGCCGAGGAATCGTTGTCATAGTATGTATTGCCTGTCTCTGCGGTAAAATTACCGTTCGTAGACTGGCGGTGTACATAAATGCCTGCGCTTGTCATCGAGTTGTCAAAGAATGCAGCCTTATTCTCCGCATAATCGGTACCCTGACTTCCGCCGAGCGTTCCGTCGGAGTTCGGCTCATAGATCGTCACCTTGCCATCCTCCGTCTCAAAGGAAATGCGGATGCAGTATTCCGGATGGGAGCTTGCGCCTGCTGCCGCATTCACATAAGAGCCGAGGTTCTCTTCTCCGCCCTCTCCTTTTCTCGCAAGCGTGATATCGTACATTCTCTCGCTCAGACCCGTCACCTGCTCGTCCACAATCAGCCAGAGCTCCTTCTCGTAGTAATATTCTTCCTTCTTATCATCTGCGCCTAAATCCTTGACATCCTTTACGACCGTATCGGACTCATAAACCGGCTTTAAAAACGTTTTGCCGTCCTTCGTCGATGCCGGATACAGAATTTTGGAATCCCCCATTTTCAGGTCAAGTTCTGTCTGCTTTGCGGAAAGTCCTGCAGAGGTATCCGCAATATACAGCTTGCCCTCCGCTGCGACCTGCAAGGACAGGCTCTTTACCCGAACGGTATTGCCGATCGTGAACCATGCAAAGGTCGCCCCCGACAGCATCAGGATTGAGGCAAAGGCCATCAGAACCGCACTGCGCAGCTTCTTTCTCTGTGTTTCGTTCAAATCCTTCAGCTTGGATTTTTTGTTCGTTGCCTGTTCGTTTTGATTCGTGTTTTCGCTCGTCATCTTCCCTTGCCTCCTTAATATGTATATCTCACTGCCAATTCTATCGTTCCGCCGATAATGTCATCCACGCACTCCGGGTCCTCCCCTTCTACCCAGATGACTGCTGTATACTTATCCACACCGCCCGGCTCAAGCTGCGGGCGGATTCCGGTGCAAATGCTGTCCATAGACTCAAACGGCACTGTCTCCAGCTGATAGATGCCCTCCGCACTCTGCAGCCCCAGTTCATCCATCTTTTCCGGTGTCAGATAACCCCTGTCTGCGTTCGTCAGCTGCGTCACCTTCTCCTTCATCTCCTCACTGGCATATTCCATAAACGGGAACTGCCCATCCGAGAACTGTCTCTCAGGAGTGCCGTCATCTCTCGCCATCGCATAAATCGTCTGTTCCCCTTCCCGGAAAAACATAATCCACGATGCCTTCTCCATGCCCTGCGTAAAATTCTTCAGCTGCATGTTGAAGTGATAATCCTTTGCCTCCGAGCCGGCATTCTTGACATACCAGGTATAAGCGACATAATTGAGTCCGTTATGATCGCCGTCCACATCCATCACATTCGGCGCAATATCGTAGATACTGATATTGTTCGCACCCACGACCGCCGTTCCGTGCAGTGTAATCAGTCTTTCCGAAAAGTCCGGCGTCTCCGAGATCAAAAAGCCGTCATCCGCAAGCTTCCGGTTCAGGCTGACGACGAACTCGCCCGACTGCGTGTAAAAAGCTGCCATAATATATCCGACTGTAATCACCCCGACCAGAATTCCCACCGTCTGCCATGCCGCTGCAACACGGAACAGGCTTCGCGTCACACTGGTACCTCCGAGGAACCAGTGATGAAAGCGGTTGAGCCAGTCAAAACGGCTGAGCAGGGACGCTCTCGGGAGCTTGGCGGTCTTTCCCGCCTTTGCTATCTTTTTCCCTATTTTCATATTTTCTCATCCTTTTGTCTTTTACTGAAAAGTACCTCGCTCGTCCTATACGGAAATACCTCCGCAGCCGGGCAGCACTCATTCCGGCAGATACGAGATGGTTTCGGCAAACGTCCGGGCAAGCTGCGGATCAAACTGCTTTCCCGCCTCGGACAGTATAATCTCCTTCGCCTTCTCCCTCGAAGTCTGCTTCGTTTTGTACGGCTTCCAGCTCGTAATCCCGTCAAACACATCAGCAAGCGCACAGATGCGCGCCCCGAACGGAATGTCCTCCCCGCTCCTTCCTTCCGGATATCCCTTGCCGTCATACCGCTCATGATGATAGAGCGCAATGTCGAGAAAGTTGCCAAGCAGCTTCCCCTGATAAGGGAAGTTGTAGATCGCCTTTACCGCGTCTCGCGCATACACGGTATGATTTTGAATCATCTGCTTTTCCTCGTCTGTCAGTGCCTCTACCTTATTTAACACACTGACCGGAATATAGACTCTTCCCAAATCGTGCAGCCGGAACTGCTCCTCGCAGACTGCGGCAAACTCTTCGCCAAGCTCCCGATCGACCAGATCGGGGGAAATCTCACGAAGCACCCGGTAAAAGAAAGCGCTGTACCTTCCGACCCGTTCCATATGCTCACGCGTCTCCCTGACGATCATGTTGTACATACTGCCTAAATTCGGATAAATTCCCTGACGGGATGCCGACATTTGTTCTTTTTTATATACAATCATTTCATCCACCGTTCACTTATGTAAACGTACCAAAGTACCAAACACATAGTTATACAACTTTAGAGTACTATATTTATCGACAAATCGCAACAGATAAATTATGTAAATTTCATGAAAATATGGGATAATTTGCACAAAATTCGGGCTAATTCAAAATTCTTGCCGTTTTCCCTTATGTTTTTGTTATGTATTTCCTGTTTTTTTGTCATATATTTCCTGTATTCTTCCTATATTCCGCCCATGCGGTTTCCCAGTAATCCTTTGGACAAAAATAGTAAATACCTTTTCTTTTTTGAAGCTGCTCCTTCAGCCGGGGATGCGAATATCCGTCAAAGAACAGACAGCCATCCTTGATTTCGTCCGCCTCGAACGTCTGCGACGGCGAGAGATCGATCAGAATATCGGCATCCGCCGCACACTCCTTCCTTTCCGTGACGGACACCGCAAGCCCGTACTCTTCATAAACCTCCTGTACGAAGGACTCGCACTGCTTCTTATCCTGCACCAGAAGCTGCAAGTAATTGAGGCTGCCGCAGTACGGAAAGAGCAGCTCCTGCAATGACGGCTCGGGATCGCAGACGACAAGCAGCCTGGTCTGCCTGCGGAACACACATTCGTTTTTAAAAAAGACTGCAAGAGACTGTATGATGATCGCAGGCGGATAAGCGGTCGTCAGCCAAAGCTCCCTTTGCAGCTTTTCTTCCCCGCAAAAGCTTTGAAAGACCTCCTCCGAGCAAAAAGCCGGATAGCGGGAGGTATTCTGGCAGGCGAGCAGTATATCCCAGAGCCAGCTCTGCACCTGCCTGACATAGTACCGGCTCAAAAGCCTGTGCAGGACATGTCCACGTCTTTTCCATTTGCCCATTTCGCCCGGCGCCGCTTCGCACTCTTTGCGGTAAAGAGGAAGAAATACGCAGACAACGGGCTGTCCCGCAAAGTAAAATTCCCTGCATTCCGGCGCTTTCCTCATAAGACGCCAAAAGCTTCCTACGGATTCTATCGGTTCCTTTCCCTCACATACATATACAATCGGTTCTGCCTCCATAACGCAAATTCCACCCTTTCAGACATTTTTTTAAATGTATGTCCGTCAGGGTGGAATTATTCCCGTTGTATGGGAGGTTCTGCCATAACCTCTTTTTTGCGCATCCCGCCGCAAAGGCTCAGATGTACCGCTTTCTGTCGTCAGATTTCACGGATAAATTGCACAAGCTCCTCATAATCTTCGATTTCATTGACCATCCTGCGCAGCCTCGCACTGCTCGGCAGACCCGCAGTATACCATGCCACATGCTTTCTCATCTCACGCACCGCAATGTATTCGCCCTTATATTGCAGCTGCAGGGCAGCATGCCGCAGCATCGTCTCCTTCAGCTCCTCACTGGACACCGGAGCTGCCGGCTTTCCTTTTTCCAGCTCGCTGCGAATCTGCCGGAACAAAAACGGATTGCCTCTTGCCGCTCTGCCGACCATGACACCGTCACAGCCTGTCTTTGCAAGCAGCTCCTTCGCACGGATGCCGTTTGTGACATCCCCGTTGCCGATGACGGGAATACGGAGTGCCGCCTTCACCTCGGCAATGATATCCCAGTCTGCCTCCCCGGCGTAGTACTGCTCCCTTGTCCTGCCGTGCACCGCCACCGCTTTTGCGCCGCTCTCCTGCGCTACCCTTGCGATCTCCACCGCATTGACATGCGCCTCGTCAAAGCCTTTGCGTATTTTGACCGTGACGGGCTTATGGATGGCATCGGCTACGCTCTGCACGATTTTGCCGACGAGCACCGGATCCTTCATCAGCGCAGAGCCTTCCCCGTTGCCGACGACCTTCGGCACCGGACAGCCCATGTTGATATCAAGAATGGCAAAGGGTCTTTCCTCGATTTTTTTTGCCATCTCTGCCATGATGTGCGGGTCAGAGCCAAACAGCTGGAGAGAGACCGGCTGCTCTCCGGGATGAATTTCCATCAGGCTCTCGGTATTTTTGTTGTTATAATAAATGGCTTTGGCGCTGACCATCTCCATACAGACAAGTCCCGCTCCCTGCTCCTTGCAGAGCAGACGAAACGGCAGGTCGGTAACGCCTGCCATCGGGGCTAAGATCAGCGGACTGTCCAAAGTCACATTTCCGATCGTCAGTTTGTTCATGCTTTGTTCCTGCCGTTCTACGCTTTTGCGGGTTATAATTTCCGGTTCTTCTCATAAATGTAACGCAAGCCCTCGAGCGTGAGCGTCTTGTCATACACATCAATCATCTCCGTCTCATCCGCTATGACGCGTCCGAGTCCGCCGGTCGCAATGACCTTGAGATTTTCGATTCCGGTCTCCTTCTTGACCTGTCTGATGATGTACTCCGTCTGACCGATCTGACCGTACACAAGTCCCGCCTGCATACTGCTGACCGTTTCCCTCGCCAGAATCGACTGCGGCTTTTTGATCTCGATCTCCGGCAGCTTCGCCGTGTCCTCCCAGAGCGCCTTTGCGGAGATGGCGATTCCCGGTGCCGTAATGCCGACGCCGAAGCAGCCATCCTCCGTGACAAGGTCGTAGGTCGTCGCCGTTCCGAAATCGAGCACAAGAACCGGTCCGCCGTATTTCTCATAAGCAGCTACCACATCGACAATGCGGTCAGGTCCGATTTCCTTCGGATTGTCATTCGTGATACGAATGCCCGTTTTTGTTCCCGGTCCCACGATATGCGCATTTACCTTGAGGTAACGGACGATCGCACCGTTTAACGCATGCATGACATTCGGAACAACGCTCGCCATGATCGCCCCTTCAATATCCTGTGTTTTAATCTCGTTCATCTTGAGCAGATGGGTAAGCATCATACCATATTCATCCGATGTCCTCTTGATCTTCGTCGTAATGCGGAAGGTCGTCACAAGCTCCTTGCCCTTGTATACCCCACACGTAATATTTGTATTTCCCACATCAATCACTAATATCATATCTGTCCTCCTGCTTCGCTTCGGTTATCTGTTTTGCAGCCTGCTTCTCAGCTGCCCTTGCAGCTTCTTCCCGGCTGCACTTACGCTCTACTCGTCAATCGCCTCATGCTTCACGAACACCTTGTAAAACAGCTTCAGCGACTCAAACAGCTCCTGTCGTTTTCTGCGAATCTCCCCGATCAGCAGACCGCTGCTGATTTCGTCGTACAAAAGATCCTCCTCATATGCTTCCGTCTGCAGGAGCACCTCACCGTCCTCATCAAAGGAAATTGTAAAGACACCGCCCACTTCCTCGGTAAAGAGCACACAGATGATATGAAGCTCCTCCTGAATCGACTCCGGAAGCTTGTCAAAATCCTTATTAAAATAATATTTCTTTTCATATGCATTGGCACCGCATATGACCGTTCTGTTTTCTTCCATATCCTCTTCCCCTAATAACAGCTATGCCTTTCAAGGTTCCGTTTCCGGTATCCTAAACATATCCGTAAATGCCGCGGACGGAAACCTCTCCGGCATATACCTCGGTTGTTGTGCCGTCCTCTCTTTTCACGAGCAGCTCACCGCTTTCATTGATGCCCTCGGCAATGCCTTCGTAATTCCCCTTCGGCTCCAACACGACTACCTCACGACCGCGGTTAACCAACAGATCGTTGTAGGTCTCCATGAAAAACGCCAGATTCTCATTTTTCAAAAACTGCTCATAAGCTCGTTCAAAATGCTCCATGCTCTTTGCGATAAGGCGGGCCCGCGGAACCGTCGCCTGCGACTCAAGATACAGAGAGGTCGCCGTCTCCCTGATTTCCTCCGCAAACTCCGTCTGGTTGGCATTGATGCCGACACCGATGACAACGCTGTGGATATAATCGGGCTCCGCATTCATCTCCGTCAGGATACCGCACACCTTCCTTTTCCCGACGACAATATCATTCGGCCACTTGATCGCAGCTTCCAGACCGGTCACCTCGCGGATTGCAAGACAGACGGCGTAAGCCATAACAAGCGTCAGCATCGATGCCTTTTCCGGTGCAAAATCCGGTTTGAGCGCCAAAGACATGTAGATTGCCTGCCCCTTCGGCGACTGCCAGCCTCTGCCCCGCCTGCCTCTTCCGCTCGTCTGTTCGTCCGCCACGACCAAAAGTCCGCTTTTGCCATCTTCCTCCAGACGGCTCTTTGCGACGATATTTGTCGATGTCGTTTTAGAGAAAAAATACGTCGGTCTGGCTATCCAGCTTGTCGTCAGTTCACTTACAATCTCACTTTCCGACAGGATATCCGTCTGTCCGATGAGCCGATAGCCCTTGTTCGGCACCGACTGAATCTCGTAGCCTTCCTCCTTCAGCTTGTTCATCACCTTCCAGACGGCTGTTCTCGAAACGCCGAAGCGTTCACACAGCTCCTGCCCGGAAATATAATCGTCACTGCTTTTGAGCAGTGTAAGTATTTTTGTTTTCATGATGCCTCAAGCTCCTAATGTGGCTGCCATCACCGCCTTGATCGTATGCATACGGTTTTCCGCCTCGTCAAAGACAACGGAAGCAGCAGATTCGAATACCTCGTCCGTGACCTCCATCTCGCAGATGCCGAACTTTTCTCCCTGCTTTCTGCCGATCTCCGTGTTCAGGTCATGAAAGGCAGGAAGGCAGTGCAGAAAGATTGCGTTCTCCTTTGCCTCCCGCATAATCTCGCTGCGCACCTGATACGGAGACAGCGCCTTGATGCGCTCCTCCCACACGTCATCCGGTTCTCCCATCGATACCCATACGTCGGTACAGATGACATCCGCATCCTTCGCACCCGCAAATGCATCCTCTGTCAGCGTGACAGAGCCTCCTGTCTGTGCGGCGATTTCCTCACACGTTCTGACCAGCTCCTCTGACGGGAAGTACGCCTTCGGTGCACACGCGACATAATGCATGCCCATTTTCGCACAGGCAACCATGTACGAGTTGCCCATATTGTATCTCGCATCACCCATGTACACGAGCTTGATTCCCTTTAAATATCCGAGATGCTCTCGTATTGTGAGCAGATCAGCCAGCATCTGCGTCGGGTGGAATTCGTTTGTCAGTCCGTTCCAGACCGGAACCCCCGCGTACTTGGCAAGCGTCTCCACGATCTCCTGCTCAAAGCCGCGGTACTCAATTCCCTCAAACATTCTTCCGAGTACCCTCGCCGTATCGGCGATGCTTTCCTTTTTCCCGATCTGCGAGCCCTGCGGGTCTAAATAGGTCGTTCCCATGCCCAGATCATGCGCTGCCACCTCAAAGGAGCATCTCGTTCTCGTGCTCGTCTTTTCAAAAATGAGGGCTACATTTCTTCCCTTAAGTGTATCGACCGGTGTGTGCTCCTGTTTCTTCTTTTTATATTCTGCCGCTAAATCGAGCAGATATGTAATCTCCTCCGGCGTGTAATCCAGAAGCTTTAAAAAATGACGCCCTTTCAAATCGATGTTGCTCATATCCTTCCTCCCAAAGATATATTTCAAATATAGTTCCGTAATTGGAAAGTGTTACATTAGAAAGGGATAGCTTCGACGAAACTACCCCCTGACTGTAACGTTCTATTGACAGATGATGGCTGCTTCGTTTTTTTTTGCTTCGCAGCCCTGCCGTCTTTCTATTTCGTGACAATTTCCTTAAACGAGGTTGCCAGTCCTGCAAGTCCCTGAATATCCGAAGGGATAATGATCTTCGTCGCCTGACCGTCCGCAGCCTTCTCAAACGCTTCAAGTGATTTCATCTGGAGCACTGCCTCGTCCGCCTGTGCCTCCTTGATCATCTGGATACCTTCTGCCTTCGCTCTCTGAACCCGGAGAATCGCTTCCGCCTCACCTTCTGCCTCGCGAATCATCTTTTCCTTCTGTGCCTCTGCACGCAGGATTGCAGCAGCTTTTTCTGCCTCTGCTTCCAGAATTGCAGATTCCTTCTGACCTTCCGCAACAAGGACGGTAGATTTCTTCTCACCTTCGGCACGGAGAATCGCCTCACGGCGTTCACGCTCTGCCTTCATCTGCTTCTCCATCGCATCCTGAATGGCTGCCGGAGGAATGATATTCTTGAGCTCCACGCGGTTTACCTTAATTCCCCACGGGTCAGTCGCTATATCCAGCGTCGTGCTCATCTTCGTATTGATCGTCTCTCTCGAGGTCAGCGTCTGGTCTAACTCCAGATCACCGATAATGTTACGCAGTGTTGTCGCTGTCAGGTTCTCGATTGCCATGATCGGATTTTCCACACCGTATGCGAACAGCTTCGGATCGGTAATCTGGAAAAATACGACCGTGTCAATCCGCATCGTAACGTTATCCTTCGTGATAACCGGCTGCGGTGCAAAATCTACGACCTGCTCCTTTAACAGCACCTTCTTGGCGATCTTATCGATGAATGGCACCTTGAAATGCATACCGACGGACCACGTTCCCTGATAAGCTCCGAGCCGTTCCACCACATACGCCTGTGCCTGCGGCACGATCTTGATACAGTTCACAACAATGATGATAAACAAAACTAAAACAACTGCAACTCCGATTAGTCCTTCCATATTTACACTCCCTCTTCTCTTTCTTCTACAATCAGCTTTACGCCGTTGATTGCTATGACATCTGCTACTGCTCCTACCGGAAGCTTCTTCTGATCATCGCTCGTTCTCGCCGACCATTCCTGTCCGCCGACAGTCACTCTGCCGATTCCTTTCAGGTTGTCAATCTCACTGACGACGATCGCCTGCCTTCCCACAAGGCTTTCCGCATTGGTCTTAATTCTATCCTTATTGAAATACTTTACCGCAATCGGTCTGGTTGAAAACAGAAGTCCCAGTGATACGACTATAAACCCGCCAACCTGTGCCCCGACCGGAAGTCCTGCCATCGCCATAAGTGCCGCAACCAGTGCTCCGCCCGCAAACCAGATCGTCGTCAATCCCAGTGAAATCAGTTCTGCGATCACAAGGGCTACCAGCAGCAAAAGCCAGACAATAACAGGCTGAAATAAGCTCGTTACATTCATAAACCTCTTCCTTTCGTAACTGAAATACCGCTTTCTATTATCTTAACCATCATACTATATTTTATTGAAATATACAAGAACAAAAGAATAGGAAATAGGGCAATCACCAAAGCCTGTGTCCCGTCTCCCGTACGCTTCCGGTGTTATATTACTCTTCGGAGCACGTTTGCACTCCATGAAAAACGCAGCGGTACTAGGTGTGCACAATACGCACACCAAGAACCGGCGTTTTTCGAGGGCATCCGAGAGAGTAATATAGAGCACCGAAAGCTGTTTGCAGAATAGGGGCAGAATCAAGCGATTGCCTTAAATTAAGAAAACAGCCGAAGGGTAAAACCCAACGGCTGTCTGAATCAGTCTACCAGAATACATGGGAACCGACGATGATTCCGTCATGTGTACCGACCCGGTTAAAATGTGTCGCACCTCCGATGTTCGTCGCTCCGTCCACTGCTGCCTGCGCTGCCTGCATGCACGATGCCTTCGGTCCGCTGGCTGCAACACTTGCCACCTTCCCGTTCGTTGCCGGCGGAAATTGTCCCGGTGCGGTGATCACTCCGATAATCGAATTCGGATATCCGCCGCTCCTGACTCTGTTCATGACTGCTGCTCCGACTGCCAGCTGTCCTTCATAAGGCTGCGAACCCGCCTCACATTGAATGAGCGCCGCAAGAAGCTGTACATCGGAAACGCTTGTCGGAACTGCGCCTTGATTTTTGGAAAGCTTTGCAAGCTCCTTTTCACGTTCCTCCTCCGCAATTTCCTTGCTTGTCTTACCTGTCGGCACGATGTAATCCACTGTCACATACTCTGCGGAAACATATCCGACCGTATCCTCATCATACTGCACCGTAACCCATTCGTCGCCCTGCTCAATGACCTCCAGCGTATCTCCGGTCTTGACCAGTCCATAGACACCGGCTTCACCATCCGCCTCTTTTCTGACGCGAAGCGCATCGGTTGCAACGGTTGCTTTTAAGGAGCCTGCGGTCTCTCTGAGAGCTGCTGCCTCTTCACCGAACAGCAGATAGTCATCCTTTGCCCAGCCTTCCAGATTGCCGCTCTTAAGCTTCGTCCAGCCGTTCGCACGTTCCAGAATTTCTCCGCCGCAGTTCTTAAACAATTTGCCGACCGCCTGTGCTTCCTCGTCTGCTTCCTGACGCACATTGACGGAATCGTTGACATTCGCCATAACGAGTGTATCCGTCTGCACCTGTTCCTCTAAAGCAGCCTCATCCGCGCTATTTGAATCTGTGTCTTCCGTATCTGTTTTATCCTTCGCCTGTCCGTCTGCCTGCGCGCTAAAGTCAATCACACCTCCGAGATAAACCGCCGCGCCTGCATTCAGTCCGTCCAGCCCGTCATTTTCTGCCGCCAAAGCAGATGCACCGGATGTCAAAAGACAGCTCAGTCCGAGCAGTATGCAGAAAATACGCTGAATCAGTGTTCTGTTTGCCTGTTTCATAGCTACCTCCGATAATTATGTTAACAAATTTGTCGATTTTTGTTTCAACTTTATTTCATTTGTTACAAATTTGTTAATTCCTTGGTTTTAGCTATCCTAGCACAAACAAATCCGTTTGTCAAATTTTTCTTAAAAAAATCTTAAGCTTTTTCCTCTACAGATAAAGATGAGCCTGCCGAAGCAAGCTCATAACATCTGCATTTTAAAGGCTTCTCGACTTGTCGACGCATGCCTTCTGCGCTTCGATGACTGCCGAACGGAAGCCTCTCTCCTCAAGAACCCTGACCGCCTCGATCGTTGTCCCCGCCGGCGAGCAGACCATATCCTTCAGCTCTGCCGGGTGTTTGCCGGTCTCGAGCACCATCTTCGCACTTCCATAGACTGCCTGTGCCGCAAATTCGTAAGCCTGCGCTCTCGGCATGCCGTCCGCAACCGCTGCGTCCGCCATCGCCTCAATGAACATAAAAACGTAAGCCGGCGAGCTGCCGCTCACGCCCACAACGACATCCATCAGATGCTCCGGCACAAGATTGGCGGTGCCAAAGCTTCTCAGGATCGTCAGAACCTCTTCAAGCTCCGCCCACGTCACCAGCTCATTGTGGCAGACACCGGTACAGCCCTCACCTACGAGCGCCGGCGTATTCGGCATGCAGCGCACGAGCTTTACCTTCCGCCCGAACTGCTCCCCGAGCCATTCCAGTGTCTTTCCCGGTGCGATTGTGACCACGATCTGAGCCTCGCTGACAAAGCTTCGAATCTCCGCAATCACCGCCGGATAGAACTGCGGTTTGACCGATAAAACAACAACATCCACTGCCTTTACGACCTCCTCGTTGCTGTCCATAACCTGAATATGCAGATTCTCTCTCGCTTTCTCGCCCGCCGCCTTCAGCGAATCTGCACCGTAAATCTCGTCCGCCGTGACAATTCCTTTCTTCACAATACCTCCGATCATGGCGGTCGCCATATTTCCCAGTCCGATAAATCCGATTTTCATTTTTATCACCTGATCCCTTTCTCCTATACTTATACTATAACGGTTCTATCCTTTTGCCATAAAGAGTTATGCTGCTTATGGACTGACCGAAAATTCTTTTCCGGTGTGTACATTTGTACTTTATCATACAATGCCGGGAAATGCCATTTGCAATTTGAAGAATTAAAAATAATTTTAAACTGCTTTTGCGATTTTCGGTATTGACACGCTCCTTCAAGGTGCGTAATTACTACCAAAAGAGCCTATGAGGATTTGGAGAGGGACGGCTTTATCGAATCCGTTATAGGCAAGGGAAGCTTTGTAAAAGGCGTAAATAGTGAGATTATGAAGGAAAGCATGCTCTTTGCCATAGAGGAACATCTGGAAAAGGCTACGGACAAGGCGGTTCTCGGGAAGGTATCTCTTGACGAACTGAAAGAAATGCTTGAGATAATTTATGAGGAAAAAAAGAATGGATGAGATCAGAAATGTAATAGAAATGAAGGATGTCACGAAGAATTACGGCGACTTTAAGCTGGATAAAGTAAGCTTCTCGGTTCCGGAAGGATCGGTGTGCGGCTTTATCGGTCAGAACGGTGCCGGGAAAACCACGACAATCAATCTGATTCTGGATGTGATAAAGAGGGATGCCGGAGAGATCACCCTTTTTGGTGAAAGCATCGATAGTGGCAGCGCAAGGCTTCGTGAAGATATTGGCGTTGTTTTCGATGAAATGAGCGGTTCTGTCTGGCCGGCTGCAATCCTGCATGCGGTGAACAATGCGCAACCAAGCATATTAAACGGTTATATAAATTACGAGAATGTTCCCGGTCTCATGGGAACTGTCGCTCCCTGGATTGGGCGGATGGCCGCTCTGGCTATCGCAGCAACAGCCGTACTCCTGATATGGAAAAAGAAGGAAAATGGATAATATGACTATTGTTATTATGAAAAATGGCGACATGTCGCCATTTTTTCTGCTGTAAAAACAGTATATAAAAGCTTTAACAATTAAAATTGACCGAGCCGAAGGCGAGGGATACGAGCAACAAGCGCAGCGATTGCGAGTCTACCCCCGGCAAATCCGCATTTATCTGTTCTCTTTTATCATCAATGCTACTACTACCATCAGCAAAAACGGTGACACCCATATAGTTTTGATATCAAAATGTCGTGATAAAACTCCGCCAAGCCCAGCTCCGATGGCAAAAATCAGTATGATTCCAAAAAAATGCAGTGCCTTGAATAAAGAGGCTTTGTCCTTACTTCTTATATAGTGTGACAAACTTTCTGTCCCACTACGAAGGTTTCCTATACACATTGTGCTGGCATATCCGTATCCATGCACTTTTCTAAAACTCTGCACTTGCATAGCACATGTAAAGGAAACCATCATATTTGCCATCATATTATAGTCTTTGGGTATAAATCCGACAAAGACAAGTATTACTATTTCAATCAATAATATGATTTGTCTCCAATGTACTCTTTTATTGTTTTTATACTTATTTTCAATCTGTTCCGTCAGAAAAATACCTGCCGTGAAAGATACCAACGGCAACATATAATACATCCCACCAGTCCAGTGTCCCAACATAATATTCTGGCTCATCAGAATAACATTGCCAGTTTGTGCATTTGCAAACACATTTCCCCTTACATTGTATGTATACGCATCCTGCAAACCACCCGAAAAGGATAGGATTGCACTCAGCCTAAAGCTTTCTGATGTTTGCATATTAGGTCAAGCACCTCCGCAAATTTTGATTTGTCTATCAATCCAACTAACTTTTCTTATTTTTCAACGCTTCCAGAACCTCAAAACATGAAACTGTATGTATTTTCCCTTGCTTTTGCCCTTACAAGCAACTTACAAGCGAAAGTTTTTCTTATTGCCCCACAACCTTGTCCAGAAGCCTTGCGGAAGTCCGCTTTGCTTCCCTTGTGGCGTGGACGTAAACATTCATTGTGGTACTACAATCGGAACTGATGAAACACTTCTTGCATGTAAGTATATCATAACTCCGGTTGTCTTACTATTACCTATTAAGGATTTACGCAATACAACCGAGATTTCGTGACCCAAAAGAAATTTTGTTGTTATTTATTCCCAAAAATAATATTCCAAACTATCAATGTATTCAGGCGTAAATATATCTTTCCCTTTTGTATCAACTGCTCTCCAGAAGAAATGTAAATTCATTAAATCTGTAGTAGAATCATAGTCCATCAAATAATTATGGTCTATATCGCCTGTAAGCGTATAAACTCTAGTACTTCTATCGTTTAAATATTTTTAATAAGCTGCCTGACTGTATTTTCCATCCATTACTACACCCCCACCCATCAAACCAACTGTCCCGGTGGTTCTTATATAGAGAGTATCTTCATGTAGATAAAAAACTGCATAACCTTCTATACCCTCAAAACCTTCAACGTCATCGTTATTTTTGCAAATAGCAGTATGCTCATTTATAAAATATGCAAAGCCATCTGCATCGCCCGTGTTTGTATTTGAATCACTGACATTATAAAAAACACCGGAGAATTGAAAACCCTCCTGAGTTTGGTTTGAAATTGTCAATTCTCCTTCGTGACTTCCCTGGGTTTCAATGCTCTTCCATTCGCCCTCGAAATTTTCCGCATTATCAGAAGCTTTTATTTCGTCATAATGTGATTCTATAGAAATATCATAGGAACCATTTATAATATCCTTTTCAAAATCAGTTAATTCTTTATTAATTGCAGATTTAGTCACATTTTCGCTGTTTTGGTGATAATAAAATATTCCGCAAACGCAAATTAGTACTAATGCCACAATTATAAGTATTAAACAAAGTCCTCGTCGTTTCATATAAAACATTCTTCCTTTCTCAAATTTATAAATCCTTTTCTTCGTATGACTTATTCCACGAACCTATTTCAATCAAATTGCCCTCTGGGTCTGCAATATAACAAGTCCTTTGTCCCCACGGCTCTGTTGTAGGTTCTAATATAGATGTTGCTCCATTTTTGATTACTCTTCGATACTCAATATCTACTTCTTCAAATGTATCAACATATAATGCAATCTCAAAATGACCATTTGCACCATTAAGGTATTCATACTTTCTGCTTGTCATTTTTTCAAAGTCTTTGCGTCCGTAAAGCAGAAATAATGTATCGTCCTTTTTAAGATATACATTAGATGTGTTTTCATCTTCCTTGATTTCAAAACCGAGTACGTCTCTGTAAAACCGAATCATCTTACCCATATCATTAACAAATATCCCAAAACCGTCTAACTTCATAAAACACCTCCATAAATCGGAGTTTATTATTTCCGACCATATCCTTCCTTATTTAAAACCAATGCAACCAGATTAGCAGCATTACCGATTGCGGCAAAACAACAAACAAGAACGATTACCATAAACAGCGAAAGTGCCCGTTTGCTGCATTCTATTTTCTCTCAAATACGCTTTATTTCCACTCGAGCACACTTCACTTCCGCTCACAACCGCTGCTGCGCCTCTGCCTGTACGCCTCATACATGAGCAGCGAAGCTGCGATTGCCGCATTGAGCGATTCCACGCTGCCCTCCATCGGTATTTTCACATAATCGGTCGCAAGAGCCGCCGTGGACTCCTTTAGACCGTTTCCCTCGTTTCCGATCAAAAAAGCGCACTTCCCCGTGTAAGAGAAGGTATCATAACAGCTTTTTCCGTCCAAATGCGCCGCATAGACGGCAAAGTCCTGCTCCTTAAGCTTTTGCAGCACCTTTCTGATATCCTCGGTCACAAAAAACGGCACGCGATAGAGTGAGCCCATCGTCGAGCGGATCGTTTTCGGATTGTAAATATCCACCGTGTTTTCGGTCATAATCACGCCCTCGATTCCGGCGCCCTCTGCGGTTCGCAGGATTGTCCCGAGGTTGCCGGGGTCCTGAAGGTCCTCCAGTATGACCCATGTACCGTCCGCCGCTGCCAGCCTCGCCTCCAAATCGTAATGCGGCATGGAAAGGACGCACAAAATGCCCTGCGGTGTCTTGGTATCGCTCATCTGGGCAAAGACCCAATCCTCCACAAGCTCGGCACAGACCTCTTTTCCCGTCACTGCCTCGATTGCCCACAGATGCTCTTTAAACTCCCGCATCCATTCGGCGTTTTGCCGGAAGCTTTTGGACAGATAGATTTCCTTCACCAGCTCCGGAGGGGCTTCCCGGAACATCCGGATACCCTCGACGAGAAAGCAGTCCTGTCTGCGTCTCTCTCTTCCCTTTTTCTGCAATCTGATAATCTGTTTGACTTTGGCATTCGCCTGTGAAGTAATCAATTTTTTCTCCTTTATACAAAAGTAGAAGGCATGACACATCCATCAGCTGCACCGACCAGCCCTGCAGCGGTCTGCG
>JAFUZE010000254.1 GCA_017476765.1 Lachnospiraceae bacterium | reverse complement strand
TGGAGCTGAAGCAGAGAAATATGAATATGCTGTCCGATCTTCTTGCTGCAAAATAAGCCGTCGGTTTAAGCCGTCAGGAAACCGCCGAAGTCCGATAAAATCGAGGACTATGGCGGTTTTTTCGTAGAGTATAACACTCTAAGAAAAAATAATACCCCAAATTTCAAAAAAATACATGCAGAATGTGGAAAACAGGGAGAGAAGTTATGCATAAGAGGTTATCAATCGTGGTCCCTTGCTTGAATGAAGAAAAGGCAGTTCCGATTTTTTGCACGGAAATGAAAAGCGAGCTTAAAAAATTGCAGGAACAATTTGAAAAGCTTGAATACGAGATAATTTTCGTGGATGACGGTTCCACGGACGAAACGCTGCATGTCATAAAAACGGTGGATATGCCGAATGTGAAATATGTTTCCTTCTCGAGAAATTTTGGAAAAGAGGCGGCGCTATATGCGGGATTTCAAAAGGCGGAGGGCGACTATGTCGTGACGATGGATGTGGATTTGCAGGATCCGCCCGGACTTTTAGGAGAGATGCTGCATGCAGTGATCGAGGAGGGCTATGATTCCGCAGCCACCAGAAGGGTAAACCGGATCGGGGAGCCACCGGTTCGGTCTTTTCTCGCCCGGATGTTTTATAAGCTGATCAACCGTCTTTCGGATATCGAGGTGGTAGACGGCGCACGGGATTACCGCATTATGACGCGCAGAATGGTCGATGCGATTTTGGCAATTCCGGAGAGAAACCGTTTTACGAAGGGAATTTACGGATGGGTAGGCTTCAAGACAAAATGGATCGAGTTTGAGAATGTGGAGCGAAGCGTCGGAGAGACAAAATGGTCCTTCACCAAGCTGTTTATCTATGCGCTGGACGGCATTATGGCATACAGCACAGTGCCGTTATCCTTCGCCACGGTCATCGGGATTTTCATGTCCTTTTTGTCTGCGGCGGCTATTTTGTTTATCGTTGTGCGCAAGCTTTTGATCGGTGATCCTACCTCGGGGTGGGCATCGATGATTTGTGTGATCCTGTTCTTGGGCGGTATGCAGATGTTTGCACTGGGCATTATCGGGCAGTATCTGGCGAAAACCTACCTTGAAGCAAAAAGACGCCCTGTTTATATCATAAAGGAAGAGACGGCAGCGGATGACTAAAGCACCGAAACCGCAGTCGGGCGGAGGATGGAGAATGAGCTGAAACCGCAGTCAGGCAGAGGATGGAGAATGAGTGAAGTCATAGCCGGGCAGCGGATAAGGAAAACATTGCAGGAAAAGGGAGGATTCGTTGAATGAAGAAGTGGTATAAATTGCTTAAAAAATCCTACTGGAGTTGGTATATCATCGGCTTCGCCGTTTTTGCCATCACGGAGTTTCACTGGTATCTCGGCTATGAGAAATCTCTGGTGTGGAGCCATGACGGGCAGAATCAGCATATCGTAGCGCTGATGTATTATTCCGGCTGGCTAAGGGACATTGTGCGTCACCTGATTTATGAGCACAGTCTCAGCATACCCTTGTGGGATATGGCGATCGGCTACGGCAATGACGTGATTACAACACTACATTATTATGTGTTGGGGGACCCGCTCAATTTACTTGCCGTATTTGTGCCGACAAACCGAATTGAGACGCTTTATAACTGCCTGATTTTGCTGAGAGTGTTTCTTGCAGGCATCACTTTTTCTATATTTTCTCTTTCTCACAAAAACGGGAAGAGGGCAACCCTGATTGGCAGTTATATGTACGCTTTTTCCGGTTTTATGATGTATTTTGCAGTCAGACATCCTTACTTTGCCACGCCGCTCATTTATTTGCCGCTGATGCTTTTAGGGGCAGATAAAATCTATAAAAAAGAAAAACCATACTTGTTTATCCTGTCAACAGCGCTCGCTGCGATGAGCAATTTCTATTTCTGTTATATGCTGGTCATATTTACCGCACTGTATGTTCTGATTCGATATAAAAAAATGGCAGGCAGCTTCCGGCTGCGGGTCGTTGCCGGCTGGGTGGGCAGATTTGCCGCCTATGGAATAACCGCACTCTTACTGGCAGCTACTATTTTTCTGCCGGTTTCGATGGCGGCGCTTGGAACAACCAGAGTAGGTCTGAAAACCTACATCCCGATTTTGTTTCCGGTCAATTATTATCAGAAATTGGTTGCCAACTTCATTCAGACTGCGGAGATCGGATACTCCAATCGCTTTTACATGGCAGTACCGGCGCTGCTTGCACTGCTTCTGATACTGATAAGAAAAGGAAACCGGGAATTCAAGGCGGCATTTGCCGTTATGCTGGGTCTGCTGCTGATTCCTTTTGCGGGGCATGTGATGAATGGATTTTCCTATGTGACCTACCGGTGCAGCTTTGGCATGACGTTTCTTCTGGCATATGGCTTTGTCAAAATGTTCCGAGAGTTCACGCAAATATCCATGCGGGATAAAAGGCGGTTGACCGTCGGATTGATTGTTTATGATATTCTGCTGCTGCTTGCTGAAGATGCCAGATCGGAACGGGTATTTTGTGCGGCGGCATTGGCTGCGGTCTGTCTGGCATTTGTCTGGATAGATGACATCGCAGCGGCATCCCCGCAGAAAAAAAGCAGCTACTATACGGTTGTGTTTTTGGGCATGACGCTGGCAAGTGTCGGATTCAGTGCGTATTACATGCTTTCGCCGCAGCAAGGAGATTATGTGTCCGAGTTTGTGGACCGGAACAAGGCAACCGGCGCTGTTTCCGGCATGTACCGGTCTCCCGAGGATACCGACGAGGCGTTTCATCCATACGATGTGCTGCGGGAGAAGGTGGCGGCGACGGACACTGCACGGACACAGCTGTACGATGTGAAATTTATGGAAAATTCCTCGATGATACAGAGATATTACAGCACACAGTTTTATTGGAGCACGGATAATCCGTATATCGATCAGTTTTTCCGGGAGGTTTGCTTCCCGAGAAAGCAGGGATATCGCTACAAGCATCTGGACCGCCGCAGTTATTTTGAGGCAGCTGCCAATGTCAGATATTTTATCAGTAAGCAAGGGAAAATGACAGCGCTTATCTGTTTGGCGGCAGGGAGGCAATCGGCAGCGGAAACTCCTATTATTTATATGAAGCAAAAGATCATCTGGGACTGGTGTACGGATACGACCGGTACTTTACCAGAGCCCAGTATGAGGCGGCAACTGCGGTTGAGAAGCAGGAAATGATACTGCAGGGTGTCGTTTTGGAGGAGGAGCGTCCGGGGACAAATGTGCCAAATGGAAATCCGGTGTTTGTCAGCAGCGCAAAGGGCTACACGCTGGAAATGGGGGATGGAATCGAGAAATCGGACAAACAATTTCTGGTTACCAAAAAAGGAGCAAGCCTGACTCTTTATTTCGACGGTGATGCGAACTGCGAAACCTACGTTCTCATGGAGGGCTTTGACTATGAGGGAAAAACAGGGGGGGAGATGACCGGCCAGGAACAAAGGGATGAGCTGACACCGTATGGCAGGATTGATTTAAGGAGGAATGCCTTATACAACAAGCCGCCGACACAAACCGAGATGACCCTCGAATCCGATATCGGAGGCGGCAGAAGCTTTGAATACGGAAACAGGAGATACAATTTCTACAGTGGAATTCATGATTATATGTGCAATCTGGGATACAGCACACAGGCTCCTTCCAGTGTCACGATTTCCTTCGGGGGGACAGGTCTGTACTCACTGGATGCAGTCAGTATTTTTTCTCAGCCGATGACACAGCTGGACGCTCTGATGGCAGAGAGAAAGCTTCCGGGCGGCGATGATTTTATTGTGGGGACAAACACACTCGACGGAACCGTGACGCTGGACAAAGCGCAGATGGTCTGCTTTGCTATTCCGTACAGCAAGGGATGGAAAGCCTATGTGGACGGTCAGGAGGTACAGCCTTTGCAGGCAAATACGATGTTTCTGGCGATTCCGGTTGAATCGGGCACACATCAGATTCATCTGTCGTACTTTACGCCGCATTTGAAAGCCGGTCTGGCGGGAACGGCGCTTGGTATCCTGCTTTTGCTCGGCATGTGGATATGGAGCCGGATGCGGCAGAGGCAGCCTGAGGTGCAGCCGAGCGAGCCGGAGAATCCGGAAATTGGATGAAAGAGGTAGGTTAATGAGAGAAGATCGTGAACGAAAAATTATTGCAGCCCGATTTTCACGAGATGATCTGCGGCGTGCGCTGCGCACAATATTTTTTCTCGCAGTGTCTGTTCTGATTTCCGTCAGCCTGACAGCGTCTCTTCCGGCAAATAAGAAAATATTGGGAATGCACGGACTTCAAGGACTTTTGCGTGTTTTTAAGCAGTCTCTTTCGGGGAACAGACTTCTGACGGCGGTTCTGGTTGTTGTGGCATGGTTTTTGCTCAGGCGTACTGCCGCTGTGCAGCCGCAAAAGCGGTTTCTGGTGTCGCCTGTCATATTTGCGGCATTTTTTTCCCTGATGCAGCTGCTTGGCATATCCTATTCAAAGAAAGACAGCTGGGATGCGCTGTTTGCAACGCCTATACTATGGTTTCGGTTTTTGATTCTTTTTATCGGAATGACAGGGTTTATTGCCTGTCTGCTTATTTTATTGAATCATTCTATGGATACCCGATTGCCGGTCTGCAAAGATGGGGACAACATCTTTTCGTGGAGGACGATCCGCAGGAAGGCAGAGCTCTTTTTCGTTTGCTGGCTGCCTTATTTCGTCTATTGTTTTCCGGCTACGGGAAACGGGGATACGGCGTGTCAGATTCTGCAAGAGCTTTCCGGTTCTGTCGCAAGGGTTTGAGATCGAGACAGAGATGTCGATTCATGCGGTGGAAAAAAACATGAGCCTTGATAACGTGATTATTGAATACCGCAATCGCCCCGACGGCAGTGAATCAAAATTAAATACCTATTCGGATGGATGGAAGGTGCTGATCACGATCGCACGCCTGTTTCGCTCTTACAGACCGTTGGGATATTTCTCGCTCATCAGCGGATTTCTGATGCTGCTTTCGCTGATTTTTTTGCCCCGGTTATGATCGAATATGGGAAAACGGGGCTGGTGGAACGTTTCCCGACGTTGATCGTGTGCGGCTTTGTGTTCATGGCAGCGTTGCATTCCTTTTATACCGGCGTGCTCCTTCAGACGATCCGGCAGAAGAACCGGCAGGATTTTGAGATGCAGCTTCAGGCGGTTTGGGCAAGGAAGCATAAGGGCTGCTGAGCGGTTTCCGTCCATTTGCCAAACTTATAACCTCTTAACTGAACGGTATTTACAATGCTTTGCCAAAAGTGATATACCTATTCCATCGTAAAAAAGGAGACGCTGTAAAGATGAAGTATCGCATGAGCATTCGGGTCAGGCAGCTCTTGTCTGTCGTTTTGTTTGTGCTGCTCTTTTTTTAATTTATAATAAGGTATCGTGGATTCTCAAGAACAAGGTGCGGACAGATGATGTGATTGAGACGTTTTATCATGAACCGAAGGATTTGTATGATGTTGTTTTTGTGGGCTCCAGTCATGTATATTGCGGGGTTTATCCGATGCTGCTCTGGAATGAATACGGTTTTGCCTCTTATGATGCTGCCTCTGCCTCTCAGTCCGTGCCATGCAGCTATTACCTGATTCGGGATGTCATATTCAGACAGCATCCGAAGGTCATTGTTTTGGATGTTTATCGCGGCGATATCCGGGAGGAGAAGCACTTTATCAGCTATGCACTGTTTG